>NZ_AP022822.1:983750-1302500 GCF_011397115.1 Enterococcus saigonensis
AGAAGCAGTAAGTTATGAGGCCAATACTTTTATGCTTTATACTGGCGCACCACAGAATACCCGACGTAGTGAGATGGATCAAGAAAGTATTGCTACTGGTAAAAAAATGATGCAAGAAAATGCGATGCATGATTTTGTTGTCCATGCACCTTATATTGTTAATTTAGGAAATACCATTAAACCACAAAATTTTGGCTTTGCCATTGAATTTTTGCGGTCTGAAATTTTACGTGCCCAAGAACTTGGAGCTAAACAAATTACATTGCATCCTGGAGCTCATGTTGGTGCTGGAACAAAAGCGGGCATTGCGCAAATTATTAAAGGATTAAATGAAGTTTTAACAAAAGATCAAATTCCTCAAATTGCGTTAGAGACAATGGCTGGTAAAGGTACAGAAATTGGACGTAATTTTGAAGAGTTGGCCGCAATTATTGATGGTGTAACATTGAATGATAAATTATCTGTTACTTTTGATACGTGTCATACAAATGATGCTGGTTATAATGTAAGAGAGGATTTCGACGGTGTTTTAGCAGAATTTGACCGAGTAATTGGTTTAGAACGTTTAAAAGTTGTTCATTTAAATGACTCTAAAAATCCACAAGGTTCTAAAAAAGATCGACATGCTAATTTAGGATTTGGAACGATTGGCTTTGAAGCACTACACTATATAGCAAATCACAAAAAGTTAGCTGCGTTGCCTAAAATACTTGAAACACCTTATGTTGGAGAAGATAAAAAAAGCAAAAAGCCACCTTATAAATTTGAAATTGCTATGTTACGTCGGGGTGTTTTTGATCCAAATTTATTGGAAAAAATTATTGCACAATAATTCTGCCTTAAAATAAAAAGTAAAGTACAGCGGCAATCAATCTGCCCGCTATACTTTACTTTTTTATTCTACTTCATGTTTGACTGTCGCCAAGGACACTTCGCTAAAGAAGCGTGTAATTTCAATTTCTGCTGCTGCAGCGCAGTCAGAAGCATGAATTACATTTTGTGACTTGTTAGTAGCAAAATCACCACGAATTGTGCCAGGAGCAGCTTCCAAAGCATTTGTTTGCCCAATCATTTTGCGAACCATCTCAATGGCATTTTCACCTTTTAAAACGATACAAACGACAGGTCCTGATGTCATATAGTCAATGATGTCCTGAAAAAATGGCTTATCTGCAAGATGAGCATAGTGGGCTCGGGCGGTTTCTTTGGTTAACAAACCGTAGCGCATTGCTTCAATTGTCAGTAGTCGCTCTTCAAAACGACTGATAATTCGCCCGACTAAACGACGTTTGACACCATCTGGTTTAATGATGATTAAAGTTTTTTCTTCCATTACACTCACCTCAAAAAATATTTATAAACTTAGCATAGCATGTTTTTTATATCGCCGATTGTAAAATTAAGCTAGACAACTAAAAAAGTCATTTGTGCTACACTCAAAATAGTTCCGTCCAAAGAATTATAAGGAGTGAGTACAAATGACCTATACCCATCTTACAACGGATGAACTTGTAATGATAGAGTCTTATTTCAAAATAAATCAATCTGTTGCGAAAACTGCGCATTGCTTGAATCGTTCAAGACAAACGATCCATAAAGTATACCTGTTCTTCAAGCAAGGAAAATCAGCCTTAGAGTACTATCAACAGTATAAGAAAAACAAATCAAACTGTGGTAGACGCCCGCTTGTTTTACCTGAGGAACAATCAGAATATATTCAAAGAAAGGTTGTTCAAGGATGGACACCCGATGTGATTGTTGGTCGTGCAGCGTTTCCTATTCGTTGTTCTGCTCGTACCATTTATCGTATGTTCAAAAAGGGGCTATTTAATCCTTCTGACTTACCGATGAAAGGCAAGCGTAAACCAAATGGACATCAAGAAAGACGTGGAAAACAAGCTTTCCGTCGCTCTATTCATGAACGTGAAAAAGATTATAGCCAATTCTCAAATGAGTTTGGTCACCTTGAAGGTGACACTATCGTAGGTTTGAAACATAAAAGTGCTGTAATTACCTTAGTTGAACGATTATCAAAAGTTATCATCACATTGAAACCGTGTGGTAGACAAGCGATTGATATTGAAAACAAATTAAATCATTGGTTTGAATCTGTACCGAAAAATCTATTCAAATCCATCACTTTTGATTGTGGAAAGGAATTTTCAAATTGGAAACAGATCAGTAATGCCAATGATATTGCCATTTATTTCGCTGATCCAGGAACGCCGTCTCAAAGAGGCCTAAACGAGAATTCTAACGGATTGTTACGTAGAGATGGTTTATTGAAATCTATGGATTTCAATTCAGTAGATGAATCTTTTATTCAATCTGTCGCATCGAAACGAAATAATATTCCTAGAAAATCACTGAATTATCGAACACCTTTGGAAGTATTTTTGAGTTACGTAAGTATTGATGATTTGTCTAACTTAATTTGACAATTAAGATATTTAGAAAACGCTTTCTTTTGTTGCCTTGCGAAAAGCTCTTTTCATTTTGATATTTTTCTAGTAAAATGACACAGTGAGACTATAAGAGAAAGGAGAGATTTTCATGTCAACATCAATCGTAGTACTTATTGCAATTATTGCTGCCTTACTAGGTGCAGTCGGTGGCTTTTTCTTAGCACGTAAATATATGAAAGACTATCTGGAAAAAAATCCTCCCGTTAACGAGGAAATGTTACGTTCAATGATGATGTCGATGGGCCAAAAACCCTCAGAGAAAAAAATTCGTCAAATGATGCAGCAAATGAAAAACCAAGGGAAAAAATAATCTTTTGGCTTTCTGTCGTGACGGGCTGATTTTTTCAGCCCGTCTTTTTTTGTGTCTATCTGGTGGTAAGGGTTTAAAAAAATTAACCAGAATTTTCAAATTATTCTGGTAATAAAATAAATAAGAGATAAAGGAGTTAAGGAGGTAGTTATGTCAATTTTTAGAAAGTTAGGTTGGTTTTTCAAACAAGAAAAACGCCACTATATTTTCGGTGTGACAGCACTGATTTTAGTAGCTATTTTTCAATTGATTCCTCCTAAAGTAATTGGAATTATTATTGATGAAATTGCTGATGATAATATTCATTTAAATATTATTTTAGGATGGGTAGGAATTTTGGTAATTTCAGCTATTGCGCAATATATCTTTCGCTATATTTGGCGGACTAATATTTGGGGAAGTGCAGCACGCTTAGAAAAACATCTTAGACGACAACTTTTTGCTCATTTTACCAAAATGGATCAAACCTTTTATCAAGAACATCGTACTGGAGATCTAATGGCCCATGCTACTAACGATTTAAATGCAATTCAAAATGTTGCTGGGGCTGGAATTTTAACCTTTGCTGATTCATTTATTACAGGTGGAATGACTATTGTTGCGATGATTCTATTTATTGATTGGCGCTTAACTCTAATTGCGTTATTACCATTACCTCTTCTAGCAGTAACTTCACGAATGCTGGGGACAAAGCTTCACGATGCTTTTCGGGATGCTCAAGAGGCTTTTTCAAGTATTAACGACAAGGCTCAAGAAAGTATTACGGGGATGAAAGTTTTAAAAACGTTTGGCCAAGAAGAAGAAGATATTGCTGATTTTTCAAAGAAGATTGATGATGCAATTGTCAAAAATAAACGTGTTAATTTTTTGGATGCATTATTTGATCCTTTTATTACGTTAATTATTGGTCTTTCTTACGTTGTTACCATTATTGTGGGGGGAAACTTCATTTTAAAAGGGACGATTACAATTGGTCAATTGGTATCATTTATTAGTTATATTGGTATGTTAGTTTGGCCAATGTTTGCCATTGGCAGACTATTTAATGTGTTGGAGCGTGGAAATGCCAGTTATGATCGAGTAGCAGTGTTATTAAGTAAAAAAACGCATATCATCGAAAAAACGAATGCGATTAATGTACCGCCAAAAGGAAACTTAGAATTTTTAATTCGTAAATTTTCTTATCCTGATAGTCATGAAATAGCCTTACGCGATTTACAGTTTGTCGTAAATGAAGGAGAAACTTTAGGAATTGTCGGTAAAACTGGAAGTGGTAAAACGTCGATTATGAAATTATTACTGCGAGAGTTTGATGATTATGAAGGTCAAATTACTTTTGGGAGGCAGGATATTAAAAATTATACTTTGGAAGCATTACTTGCTTCTTTGGGATATGTTCCGCAAGATCATTTTCTTTTTTCTACCACCATCCGCGATAATATTCGTTTTGTCGATCCCACACTATCTCAAAGTGAAGTTGAGCAGGCTGCTAGGTTAGCAGATATTGCGGCAGATATTCAACAAATGCCAAAGAGATACGATACTTTGGTAGGAGAACGGGGAGTATCTTTGTCTGGTGGTCAAAAGCAACGACTGTCAATTGCGCGTGCGGTAATTGCCAAACCAGAAATCTTAATCTTAGATGATGCACTTTCTGCTGTTGATGCCAAAACAGAAGAAACGATTTTAAATAATTTGAAAGTTGCGCGCCAAAATAAAACTACCATTATTGCAGCCCATCGTTTAAGTAGTGTCATGCATGCGCAAGAAATAATCGTAATTGATGAAGGTCAAATAGTTGAACGTGGCAACCATCAAGAATTACTAGCTTTGGAGGGGTGGTATGCTAAGATGTGGGCAAAACAGCAACTGGAACAAAAAATTAGCAAGGGGGATATTTAATGGAAGAATCTGCATGGTCTAAATCACTTTCATTTAAAGAACAAAAGAGAATTGTTACACGGATGTTTAAGTTTGCTAAACCTTTTGCCAAAACTTTTCTTTTAGCAATTGTCTTTGCCTTGGCTTTATCAGTTATCAATATTTTATTGCCGCGCATTATTCAAGCGTACATGGATAATTATTTAACCACACAAACTGCAACTGAAAAAATTATTTATTTTTTTGCTGCTCTTTATTTTTTTGGGGTGATTTTAAAAGCGGTCATTTGGTTTTTCCAATGGTTTTTATATTCGATGGCTGCGCTGAAAACTTTTCAGTACATTCGTGTAAAACTGTTTGAAAAACTCCATACACTGGGGATGCGCTATTTTGATCAAACACCAGCTGGCTCTATTGTTTCGCGAGTAACTAATGATACTGAAACATTATTTGAATTTTGGTATGTTTTTTTGATGATAATTACTGGAATTTTTGCCGTCATTTCATCTTTTGTGGCGATGTTTTCAATTAACCGTAAAATTGCGTTAATTAATCTAGTGTTTCTACCGATTTTACTGATTGTTATTTGGTATTATCAAAAATTCAGTTCCCAAATTTATCGACAGATGCGAGAAAAACTAAGTCAATTAAATACTAAGTTGAATGAATCGATTTCAGGTATGCAAATTATTCAACAATTTCGCCAAGAATCACGACTAAAAAGTGAGTTTGAAATAATTAATGATGACTATTTAAAAACACGATTTGCGATGATTAAAACAAATTCGCTGCTTTTGGCACCAATTATTAATTTACTATATGCCTTAGCAATTGCATTGTCGTTATCACTATTTGGTTTTGACGCTGTTCATTCTCCTGTAGAGGTGGGGATGATTTACGCTTTTACCACATATGTGCAAGGTTTTTTTAATCCGATGACGCAAATGATGGATTTCTTAAGTGTTTTTACCGATGGAATTGTAGCTGCTAGCCGTATTTTGAAAATTATGGATACAACAGAAGTAACACCGGCACAAAATCCTAATGCAAATGAAAAAATTGGTGCCGGAAAGATTGAATTTCGTCAAGTTAGTTTTTCATACGATGGGAAGCACGATGTTTTAAAAGATATTTCTTTTGTTGCAAATCCCGGTCAAACAATTGCATTAGTAGGACATACTGGGAGTGGTAAAAGTTCGATTATTAATGTGTTAATGCGTTTTTATGAATTTCATTCTGGCGAAATTTTGATTGATGATAAAAATATTAAAGACTATCCTCTGACAGAATTACGAGAAAAAATGGGCTTAGTATTACAAGATGCATTTATGTTTTACGGAGATATTGCTACTAATATACGGCTATTAAATAAAAACATTACTGATAATGAAATTAAAGCTGCAGCAGAATTTGTGCAAGCTGATAAATTTATTATGCAATTACCTGGTAAATATCACGCCAAAGTAATGGAGCGCGGGGCTAGTTATTCCAGTGGTCAACGCCAACTTTTATCTTTTGCTCGTACAATGGTTACAAGTCCCAAAATTTTGGTACTAGATGAAGCAACGGCAAATATTGATACGGAAACTGAAAGTTTAATTCAAGCTAGTCTAGCGAAAATGCGGAAAGGAAGAACGACCATAGCAATTGCTCACCGCTTGTCTACGATTAAAGATGCTGACTTAATTTTAGTACTGGATAAAGGTGCGATTGTAGAAACTGGGGATCATGCTAGTTTATTAGCTGAGGATGGCTTATATGCCGCTATGTACAAATTGCAAAGTAGTGAAGTTTAAATAAGAAAAAAATGGTAGAATTTCTAGTAATAAAAAAATTCTGCCATTTTTTAATTAAGAAAATAAAAATTTGAGCAGCTGTTGACAACGCTTTCTTATTTCTGTTACAATAACTATAAATTAAATAGACCAAATAAATGGATAGTGATTGTTTAAATACAAGCTAAACCTAATGAGATGTCGCCCTTATTTTGTGCGCATTCATTAGGTTTTTTGTTTGCCCATTTTTTGAAAAGGAGGGAAATAGAAGATTAAGAAACAATTTCTTAAATGTAAGCGTTGACATTTATAACGAGTATTAGTATCATCAAATTATAATCTAAATGAATGTATTATTAGATTTAGATTAGTTGTAGCGTGACGTGGAGGCCGACACTGATGCAAATAAAAAAAATCTTAAATAACAATGTAATTATTACAACGGATAAACGAAATAACGAACTTGTCGTAATGGGAAAGGGGATAGCATTTCAAAAAAAGATTGGTGATGAAGTAACTGAAGGACAAGTTGATAAAACATATCGATTGTCTAATACAGATTTAAGTATGAAATTACAAGAATTATTAGAAGATGTACCAATTAGCTATTTAGAACTGGCGACTGAAATAATTGATTGCGGTAAAGAAAAATTGAATGCACCTTTAAATGACTCTATTTATATCTCCTTAACAGACCATTTGCATACTGCTATTCAACGCGTGAAAAAGAAAATACGTGTTCCAAATTTATTGCTTTGGGATATCAAACGCTTTTTCACAGCAGAATATAGCATTGGAAAAGATGCTGTTTCGGTAATTGAGAAACGTTTCAAAGTTGATTTAGGTGAAGATGAGGCAGGTTTTATTGCCCTACATCTTGTGAATGCCCAGACAGAAATTGATAACGATGATGTATATGAAATGACCGAACTGATGGAAGAAATCATTCGGATTGTCAGCTATTATTTTAAAGTTCAATTTGATGAAGAATCTGTTTATTATTATCGTTTTACAACACATTTACGTTTTTTTGCTTCACGAATTATGAATCATCGGCAAAACGAAGGTGAAAGTGATGAAGAGTTGCTTTTGATTATTCAAAAAAAATACCCCAATGCTTATAGTTGCGTAGAAAAAATTAACCAATATGTTACAAAAAAGTACAGCTATTTTATGTCCAATGATGAAAAACTATATTTAACGATTCACGTTGCAAGATTGGTACAAAAATTAGGTAAATGTGAAGAAGAATCGTCCTAAAAAATAAAAATAATTGGAGGAATTGATTGTGGGAAAATATCACGATTTAGCTGAAAAAATTGTTAGCAATGTAGGTGGCAGAGAAAACATTAATAGTTTGACACATTGCATCACGCGTTTGCGCTTTAAGTTAAAAGACGAAAACAAAGCAAACGATGATGTCTTAAAGAACATGGACGGCGTGGTAACGGTTATGAAAAGTGGTGGCCAATATCAGGTTGTTATTGGCAATCATGTTCCAGATGTCTATGCAGAAGTTTTAGAGGTAGCAAAAATTTCAGGTGATGCAGAAGAGGCAAGTGGCGATGGAAACCTTTTTAACCGTTTGATTGATATTTTGAGTGGTTGTTTTCAACCGTTCTTAGGTGCGTTAGCCGCAGCCGGTATGATTAAAGGGTTGAATGCCCTATTAGTATTTTTAGGTACTTTAGGTTGGTTTACCTACACAGCTCAATCAGGTACGTATATGATGCTAAATGCGATAGGTGATTCAATTTTTTACTTTATGCCAGTTATCTTAGGTTATACAGCATCAAAAAAATTCAACTTAAACCCAATGATTGGGATTACAATTGGGGCAGCTCTCGTTTACCCGACAATTCAAGGGTCTGCCTTACAAGGTTTAGTTGAAGAAGGTGCTGCTGCGCCATATAGTATTTTTGGTTTACCAGCTTATACTACTTTTTTAGGTATTCCTTGGGTAGGTGCAAATTATACAAGTAGTGTTGTTCCAGTGATCTTTATCATTGCGTTTGCCGCACAAGTTCAGAAGTTAATGAAACGTGTCATTCCTTCAGTTGTTCAAACATTCTTAGTACCATTTTTCGTACTTTTAATTTCCTTACCAGTTGGATTTTTAGTCATTGGCCCAATCATCAGTATGCTAACAGATTTATTAAGTGCAGGTTTCCAAGCGTTAATGACATTCTCACCAGCGTTATATGGCGCGATATTAGGTTTCTTCTGGCAGGTTTTAGTAATCTTTGGCTTGCATTGGTCTGTTGTACCGTTAGCAATTATGCAAGTCACACAAGAAGGTTTCTCTCAAGTACTAACTGGTTCTTTTGCTGCCAGCTTCTCACAAACAGCTGTTGTTTTAGCAATGTTCTTTAAGCTTCGCGACAAAAAATTAAAAGCGTTATGTCCGCCAGCCATTATCTCCGGTATTTTTGGTGTCACTGAACCGGCGATTTATGGGATTACGTTACCGAAAAAGACCCCGTTTATCTTTTCGATGATTGGTGGTGCCATCGGTGGATTAATTTTAATGATAAATGACGTAACGGGATATACAATGGGTGGTTTAGGGATTTTTGGTTTCTTTAATTTCATTACACCAGAAGGTAATGCTTCTACTGTAATTCCAGCAATAATTGCAGTTTTAATTGCATGTGGTATCAGTTTCTCACTAACATTTTTCTTCTGGAAAGATGAAACGGTAGAAGTAGAAGAAGGCCAGACGAGTATGGAAGTTCGAAAAGAAATCGTTACAGCACCAATCAACGGAGCTATTATGCCATTAAGTGCAGCAAAAGATGAAGCATTTGCGCAAGGTATCTTAGGCAAAGGTGTGTTAATTCAACCAGAAAATGGGGAAGTTGTAGCACCATTTGACGGCACTGTGATGACACTATTTCCAACAAAGCATGCTATTGGTTTGATTTCTGATAATGGCTTAGAATTATTAATTCACATTGGGATTGATACGGTACAATTAGACGGTAAATTTTTCACGCCTCATGTTAAGCAAGGGGACAAAGTAAAACGGGGTCAAAAATTGATGAGCTTTGATATTCAAGCAATCCAAGCTGCAGGTTATAGTGTGGAAACGCCTGTGATTGTAACCAATTCAGCAGATTACTTGGACATTTTGGAAAGTGACAAACCAAATGTTGCCAGCGGTAGTGATGAATTAATTACAGCATTGGCCTAAAAAAGACGAGCTGGCAAAATAGTCAGCTCGCCTTTTTCGCCCAAATTTCTTTAAAAGATTTAATTTGGTGTAAAAGAATCGTGAAATTGTACAGCTGGTTGATTTTCTTCGACCATAATAGTGGAGCTTATTTTTCGGTGATCAATTTGTTGCCCTATTTTAATTAAGTGATTCAATTCTTGCTGATAATTTTGTGCAAAGACAATACTATAAAGCACGTCAAGTAAATAAGAAATTGACAAGTTAGTTGTAAAATTACCAATTTTTGAATAGAGCCGTTCTCTGGTTGTCATTTGCAAGGTACAAGTAGCTAATTTCATTAAAGAATTATCTCCGATACTGGTAATAGCAATAAAAGGTACGCCTTGGCTAGCCAAAATAGTAGCAGTTTGTAAAACAGTTTGATTTTCACCAGTATAAGAAATTAAGATGGCCGTATCATTGTTTGTTAAATTATACGCCTCATATGCTGTTTCACCTTGAATCTGGCTGGTAGTAACAATTTTTCCAATGCGATTCATTTTAACAGCGAAATCTTGAGCAATCAACGTATTGGCATTATTTCCAAAAATTCGCGTAATGCGAGCTTTTAATAAAAGCTCTTTCGCCGTTTTTAAGGCATCGTGTTGCAACAAGGATAATGTATCACTGATTGTTGTTTGTTCTAATTGAGCTAGATTACTAGCAATTCGCATCAAACCATCTTTCGGCGTAAAAGGAAGATTTGCATCGACGGATTGAAAGTGATGGGTCAAATAATTTTGCTCTTTTAAAAAAGCAGTTTTAAATTCCACCCAGCCATTAAAATCTAATTTTTTAGCAATACGGATAAGGGTAGAAGGATGGACAAAAGTGGCTTCTGCTACTTCTTTAATTGTTAAATTCAAACTTTGAGGATGTTTTAAAATGAAAGTAACAACATTTTGTTCAGCATCAGAAAAACTTGTTTGGTGAATTTTTTCTTGAATTAGCATAAAAAACCTCTTTCAATTTTATTTACAATTATTATATCCTATTTGTAAATTTCATTTACAAAAAACAAAAATAATTTCTTGGAATTTGTAAACGCTTTAGAAATAAGTAACTGTTTTATTGTTTTTTTAAAGTAACTCATCAATACTTAAACTATCAAGTAAACAAAGGAGCTGTCGATATGAAACAAGGCGTGAAAATTGCAACTATAGGTGGTGGAAGTAGCTATACCCCTGAATTAATGGAAGGCTTTATTAAGCGTTACAACGAGCTACCGATTTCTGAAATTTGGTTAGTAGATATCGAAGCTGGGAAAGAAAAATTAGAAATCGTAGGAGCGATGGCGCAACGGATGTGGGATGCTTCTCCATATGATGTTCAAGTACATTTAACCTTAGATCGAAAAGAAGCATTAAAAGATGCGGATTTTGTCACAACGCAGTTTCGTGTAGGATTATTAGATGCCCGAGTTAAAGATGAGCGCATCCCTGCTTATTATGGCATGTTAGGTCAAGAAACAAACGGGGCAGGCGGAATGTTTAAAGCTTTTCGAACAGTGCCAGTTATACTAGATATTGTAGAAGATATGAAACGTTTATGTCCAAATGCCTGGTTAGTTAACTTTGCTAACCCAAGTGGTATGGTAACCGAAGCGGTTGTACGGTATGGAAAATGGGATAAAGTAATTGGTCTTTGCAACGTACCTGTGATGGCAACCATGCTCGAACCTGGTTTAATTGGCAAAAAAACAGAAGATTTAATTTATAAATTTGCCGGCTTGAATCATTTCCATTGGCATAAAGTTGCTGATAATCACGGGAATGATGTGACCATGACGCTTATCGACAAAATGTATCAAGAAGATAACGGTCTACCCCAAAATATTTATGATACTCCTTTTGAGCGGGAGTTATTAGAGCAAATGAAAATGATTCCGTGTGCATATCATCGTTATTATTATCAAGAAGAAGAGATGTTGGAACATGCATTGGAAGAATATCGCACAGTGGGAACAAGAGCACAACAAGTAAAGCGGACCGAACATGAATTATTTGAACTTTACAAAGATGAAAACTTAGACCATAAACCAGAGCAATTACAACAACGAGGTGGTGCATATTACTCAGACGCAGCTTGTGAAACGATTGCTTCCATTTATGCAAATAAAGAGACGCAAATTGTTGTTTCCACAAAAAATAATGGTGCACTACCAGATTTACCAGCAGATTGTGTTGTTGAAGTGACAGCTTATGTTGGGGCGCAGGGAGCTCGTAATGTAGCTTTTGGTGAGTTACCGACTGCTGAAAGAGGTTGGTTGCAAGTTATGAAAGCTATGGAATTATTGACCATTGAAGCAGCAGTAACAGGAAATTACGGCACAGCCTTACAAGCATTTACATTAAATCCTTTAATAACTTCAGGGAAAACAGCTAAACGAGTGATGGATGAATTATTTATTGCCCATAAAGCATATTTACCAAATTTTGAAGAAGCAATTGCCCGTTTGGAAAGAAAAGGTATTGAAGTTCAAGATGAAGTTGTCCGTGCAATGGATTTAGTTAATGTGTAATACGAACGCTTATAAAAAATTTCAGCAACTGTTTTTGTCACTAGTAAAAATTAAAGCATTACGATTTAATCGTTTAGATGAGTATATTAAATTAAAAAGAGCGCATAGATTTTAGAAAAATACAAAAATAATTTTAAGAAATTAAGAAAACTGGAGGCTTTACAATGGGATTTAGAAAAGACTTTTTATGGGGTGGCGCAACTGCAGCCAATCAATGCGAAGGCGGTTATAACGAAGGTGGTCGTGGTTTAGCCAATGTGGATGTAGTACCAATTGGTCCAGATCGTTTTCCTGTTATTACTGGTGAAATGAAGATGTTTGATTTTGATGATGATCACTTTTATCCAGCAAAAGAAGCCATCGATATGTATCATCGTTGGCAAGAAGATATTGCTTTGTTTGCGGAAATGGGCTTTAAAACATATCGTCTATCAATTGCTTGGAGTCGTATCTTTCCAAATGGAGATGAAAAGGAACCAAATGAAGAAGGCTTAAAATTTTACGAAGATATTTTTAAAGAATGTAAAAAATATGGAATTGAGCCTTTAGTTACGATTACACATTTCGATTGCCCTATGCATTTAATTAAAGAATATGGCGCGTGGCGCAGTCGTAAGCTCGTTGGCTTTTACGAAAATTTATGTCACGTCATTTTTAACCGTTACAAAGGATTAGTAAAATATTGGTTGACTTTTAATGAAATTAATATGATTTTACATGCACCGTTTATGGGGGCAGGTCTTTACTTCGAAGAAGGGGACAATAAAGATCAAGTAAAATACCAAGCGGCACATCATGAATTAGTTGCATCTGCAATTGCTACTAAAATAGCTCATGAAGTGGATCCAGAAAATAAAGTAGGCTGCATGTTGGCAGCTGGAGCGTATTACCCTTATTCATGTAAACCAGAAGATGTTTTTGCGTCACGTAACAATGATCGTGAAAATTATTTCTTTATCGACGTGCAGTCTCGTGGTGAATATCCAGCGTATGCCTTAAAAGATTTAGAACGTAAAGGTATTGAACTTAAAATGGAAAAGGGTGATCTAGAATTATTAAAAGAAAATACGGTTGATTTTATTTCGTTTTCTTATTATTCATCGCGTGTTTCGACTACAGACCCAGAATTATTGGAACAAACAGCCGGTAATATTTTTGCATCTGTTAAAAATCCATACTTGAAAGCAAGTGAATGGGGGTGGCAAATTGACCCATTAGGTTTACGGATTACATTAAATGATATTTACGATCGTTATCAAAAACCATTGTTCATCGTTGAAAACGGATTAGGAGCAGTAGATACACCTGATTCTGACGGCTATGTCATAGATGATTATCGTATTGAATACTTAGCAGCCCACATTGCTGCTATGAAAGATGCTGTAGAATTGGATGGTGTTGATTTATTGGGCTACACCACATGGGGCTGTATTGATTTGGTTTCGGCTGGAACTGGCGAAATGAAGAAAAGATATGGTTTTATCTATGTTGATCGAGATAATGAAGGAAATGGAACTTTAGCAAGGACAAAGAAAAAATCATTTGATTGGTATAAACAAGTGATTGCCACAAACGGAGAAGATTTAAGCACAGAATAAAAACTGCGCATTAAGCTGGCATATCAGGTCATCAAATAAAATTTAAAGCCAGCCCAGTTGAAGCCCAGTTGAGCTGGCTTTAAAAATTGTAGGGGGAAAATTAATGGTATTTAGTAAAGATTTTTTGTGGGGCGGTGCAACAGCAGCCAATCAATATGAAGGTGGTTATTTATCTGGTGGAAAAGGACTGGCAACTTTAGATGCTATCACTGGCGGGAGCAAAAACCATCCGCGGATGATTACTTTTAAAACTCAAGATGGCAAAATTCAAGAAGTAACAAGAGAAGAAGCGTTACCGGAAGGAGCAAAAGGGTATATAGATCCAGATAAATATTATCCTAGCCATGTTGCCACTGACTTTTATCATCATTACAAAGAAGATATTGCTTTGTTTGCAGAAATGGGATTCAAATGTTTTCGTCTGTCCTTATCATGGGCGCGCATTTGTCCCCAAGGAACGGAGGTAGTAAATGAAGAAGGATTAGCTTTTTACGATGCCGTTTTTGATGAACTATTAAAGTATGGAATTGAACCAGTAGTTACCATTAATCATTTTGATATTCCGATGTATTTGGCAGATGAATTAGATGGGTGGAATAATCGTAAAACAGTTGACTACTTTGTTTTCTTCTGCAAAACAATTTTTAAGCGTTACAAAGATAAAGTAAAATATTGGATGACGTTTAATGAAATTAATTTTTTGAGAAGCTGGACCCAAATTGGAATTCATAAAAATGATAATCAACACCGCTATCAAGCTATTCATCATTTATTTGTTGCTAGTGCCCAGGCAGTAATTTTGGGACATGAAATTAATCCTGATTTCAAAATTGGGATGATGGTAGCGTATATTCCAAGCTATCCAATGACAAGTAATCCCGAAGATGTGATGGCAGCTTTAGAATTTAACCGCGGTCAAGAATTTTTCATTGATGTCCAAGTGAAAGGAACTTATCCTGCCCATAAACTCAAATGGTTTGAGCGGGAAAATATTACCATTAGAAAAGAAGCTGGAGATGATGATTTACTTAAAAAAGGCACGGTAGACTATATTGGCTTTAGTTACTATATGTCTACTGCCTCTTCTGCTAATCCAGAAAATGTTAAATACGTTGGGGGAAATCAGCAACCTGCAGTAAAAAATCCTTATTTAGTAGAATCTGAGTGGGGCTGGGCAGTCGATCCATTAGGACTGAGAATTTCTTTGTGTAACTTATATGATCGTTATCAAGTACCACTATTCATTGTAGAAAATGGTTTTGGAGCGGTAGATTGTGTTAAAGAAGATGGAAGTATTGACGACGACTATCGTATTGATTACTTTAAAAAACATATCGCTGCTATGAAAGATGCAGTTGAATTAGATGGCGTGGATTTAATGGGGTATACCCCTTGGGGCTGTATTGATTTGGTTTCGGCAGGAACTGGCGAAATGAAAAAACGTTATGGTTTTATTTATGTGGATTTGGATGATCAAGGCAAAGGAACACTCGCGCGTACTCGTAAAAAATCCTTCTATTGGTATCAAGAAGTGATTGCTTCAAATGGTGAAAAATTAGATTAATTAAAATGTGATATAAGCACTTTTGGTAATCCTTAGATTACTGAAGGTGTCTTATATCACATTTTTAATGATAAAAATTGTGAAAGAGACTGTTTGAAAAAGTCATTTTAGTAATTTTCTTCAATGATAACTTTGTTTAATTCACTATTGTGATGCACAACAGCTTTTGATTGCCATGTTCCTTTTTTCCAACGGGCGATCATTAACAAACTGCGCAAAGCTTCATCAATCGCGTATGCAATCCAGACGCCCAAAAGACCGAAATTTGCTATGATTGCTAATGTGTATGAAAACGGCAAACTGATAATCCATAAGACAATTAGGCTACAAAATAGTGGAAACTTTACATCCCCACTGGCATTTAACGAACCCACTAAAATCATATTAATAGAACGAGCAGTTTCTAAAACTATTTCCACTAGAAAAACGCCTTTGGCAATGTGGATGATCTCAGGATTGGTGGTGAAAATACTCATAATTGGTTCGATAAACAAATATGTTAACAGACAAATCGAAACAGAAGCCAAAACACCAATCACTGTTGCTTTCATTCCGCGTTTATACGCCTGTTTAAATTCTCCTGCTCCGACATTGCGTCCAATCATAATTTGATTGCCTTGACTTATTGCCGCGGCAACTAAATAGACAAATTGAGTGATAGCCGTAACGTAAGATTTGGCGATTAACACACTTGAGCCAAGAGAAGCGACAATCATTGTAACGACAACTTGAGCACCTTGATAAGACAATGATTCACCTGAAGAAGGCAAACCATACGCCAAAATCTTCTTTAAGTAATGAAGAGAAAACTTTTTTAAACGAGTAGCAAAAATTGAATAATGAACATGCTTTTGCAAAAGAACAAGAGCGATAATTAAACCAATAGTATTACCCAAAACACTCGCTACAGCCAATCCCCAAACACCAAAATTAGGTAAGCCAAAAGGACTATATAAAGCAAAGTAATTTCCAATAACAGCCAGAATGCTAGCAGCAAGTGGAACTAATAATGCTGGTTGTGTAAACCCATGGCTACGCATTACCGCGATAACAACGGCTGTAATGGAAGAAATAAATAAGCTACCGCCGTAAATTTGTAAATAACTACGACCAATAGTAATTAGATTTTGATCTAAATTCATAAAATGCAGTAAGGAATCCGCGAAAAAAATAAACATGAGACTAATTAAAAGGCCTAAAATAAAAGAACCGATTAAAGCAGTATTGATAACAGTCGGAATTTCGCTCTTCTTTTTAGCGCCAATCAGTTGTGCAATAATTATTTGGGTACCGACCGTGATAAAGCCGTAGATAAAGACTGTTAAATTTAATAATTGATTGGCTGCTCCCACTGCTGCAACGGCAGGTTCAGAGTAATGAGAAATCATCCATACATTAACGTTGCCGATTATGACTCTTAAAAATAATTCAATAAAGATTGGCCAACTTAAAAACAGCAATTCTTTATCAGAAGTCTCAAAAAATTTTTTCACGAACTAATCTCCTTTTTTCATCGTATAAGTATAACTATCGATACTATCGTTCAATGATTTTACCGGAAGTAAAAAAAATTACAATCTAGGGATTTAAATTGTAAGAAAAAAGTAATATAGTTTTAAGTAATGTGATTATTTTTCTTATAAGCAGATTATTAGACAGCTAAGTTTATTTCAACTAGAGTTAGCTTACTAATAGAAAGTAAGTGGAGGTAAAAACAATGTATGATGTAATTGTAATCGGTGCTGGACCTGCCGGTATGACCGCAGCTTTATATGCATCACGATCGAACTTATCCGTCTTAATGATTGAAAGAGGCGCTCCTGGCGGTCAGATGAATAACACTGCCGAGATTGAAAATTATCCTGGTTTTGAATCTATTATGGGACCAGAACTTTCGATGAAAATGTATCAAAATGTTGAAAAGTTTGGCACAAAAAACGAATATGGGATTGTACAAGATGTTGTGGATCATGGCAGCTACAAAGAAGTCATAACAGAAGAAAATAGCTACAAAGGCAAAAGCGTTATAATTGCCACAGGTTGTGTTCATCGTAAACTAGGTGCACCTGGTGAGGAAGAATATGCTGGACGTGGGGTTTCATATTGTGCAGTGTGTGATGGGGCATTTTTCCGCAATAAGAAATTGATTGTGGTTGGCGGTGGTGATTCTGCAGTTGAAGAAGCAATATATTTAACTCAATTTGCAAGTGAAGTTGTCATTGTTCATAGACGTGATGAATTACGAGCACAAAAAATTATCCAAGATCGCGCTTTTGCTAACGAAAAAATTAGTTTTGTTTGGGATTCTGTTGTGGAAGAAATCAAAGGAAATGATATGGTGGTAACTGGGGTTAATATTCGCAATATCAAAAGTGATGAAGTCCAGGAAGTCGCAGCTGATGGCGTTTTTATTTATGTTGGCTTGGAGCCGTTATCGGCACCTTTTACTAAATTAGGTATTTTAGATGAAGCTGGTTGGTTATTAACAGATGGTAACATGAGAACTGCTGTTCCTGGTGTTTTTGCTATTGGAGATGGTCGCGCTAAAGATTTACGTCAAATCACAACTGCTGTGGGTGAAGGCGGTATTGCTGGACAACAAGTCTTTCAATATTTGGAAAACATAAAAGACAACCAAACTATTGGTTAATAAAAACCTAATGGACAATAAAAAGTAAAAAATCCGGATAAATTGAAGTGAGAATAGTTTGGCGCACTTCAATTTTCGGATTTTTTACTGTATTTAGCTAGTTACGAACATGTTAGATCTGAGATATTTGATTTAACCATTTAACTATTTAGGCATTTCTAATTTTTGTCCAAGAAAGTTTGCTTTTACAATTGATTGTTCTATTTATCTTCATTCTTATTTTTTAAAAACATTGTTATGAAAGATTGTTGGCGTTATCAAGGTGAAATGATATACTTAAAAAGTAATTAGAAAAATTGAAAGAGGTGTTATTTCATGTCTTGGGAACAAGTCTATGAACAATGGGTAAACGATGTAAATTTAGAAGAAAATTTGAAACTACAATTAGCTGATCTAAAAGAAGATCCTGAAAAACTAGAAGACGCATTTTACGCACCTCTGGAATTTGGTACTGCAGGTATGCGAGGAATTTTAGGACCTGGAATTAATCGGATGAATATTTATACTATCCGTCAAGCAACAGAAGGTTTGGCTCGCTTTATGGATGAACAAGATGATGATACAAGACGCCGTGGTGTTGCAATTGCGTATGACTCTCGGCATATGTCTCCGGAATTTGCGATGGAAGCGGCAAAAACGTTAGCAAAACATGATATTCCATCTTTTGTTTTTGAAAGTCTAAGACCAACACCAGAACTATCTTTTGCGGTTCGTTATTTAAATGCCTTCACTGGCATTATGATTACTGCTTCACACAATCCAGCTTCCTATAATGGTTATAAAGTCTATGGCGAAGATGGCGGACAAATGCCACCAGCAGATGCAGATGCTTTAACAACTTTTGTCCGTGCAATAGATAATCCATTAGAAATTCAAGTCTTATCGGATGAAGAAATTGAACATAGTGGTTTAATCAATATTATTGGCGAAGAAATTGATATAGCTTATTTAAATGAAGTAAAAACTGTCACCATTAACCAAGAACTAATTCGCGAAATGGGTAAAAATTTAAAACTAGTTTATACGCCGTTGCATGGTACTGGCAAAATGTTGGGCGAAAAAGCGCTTAAACAGGCTGGTTTTGAAAAATTTATCTTAGTACCAGAACAAGCCATAGCAGATCCGGATTTTTCTACTGTTAAATCACCAAATCCAGAAGAACATTCGGCATTTGAATATGCAATCGCTCTAGGTAAAAAGGAAAACGCGGATCTTTTGATTGCAACAGATCCAGATGCCGATCGTCTAGGGGCGGCTGTGCGTTTACCAAATGGAGAATATCAAGTATTAACAGGTAATCAAATTGGGGCAATTCTAACAGAGTATATTTTAGCTGCACATAAACAAGCAGGTACATTGCCAAGTAATGCAGCTGTATTAAAATCAATTGTTTCCAGTGAATTACCGACAGCCATTGCCGCCAAGTATGATGTTGCGATGCTGAATGTTTTAACTGGTTTCAAATTTATTGCAGAAAAAATCAAACAATTTGAGATAGATCAGAGTCAAACTTTTATGTTTGGTTTTGAGGAAAGCTATGGTTATTTAGTTAAACCATTTGTTAGAGATAAAGATGCGATTCAAGCATTGGTTTTATTGGCTGAGGTTGCTGCATATTATAAAAAACAAGGTAAAACATTGTATGATGGTTTACAAGATATTTTTACCACATATGGTTATTATGCTGAAAAAACTATTTCTGTGACATTAAGTGGTTTAGAAGGACCGGCTAAAATTAAGACAATTATGGATAAATTCCGGACAGAGGCGCCGAGTGAAATTGGTGGCGTCAAAGTTGTCCAAACAGAAGATTTTAAAGCACAAACGATTGTTGGTTTAGATGGAAATCAAGTGAAAATGTCAACGCCATCATCTGATGTATTAAAATACATGTTAGAAGATGAAAGTTGGATTGCTGTACGTCCATCTGGAACAGAACCAAAAATCAAATTTTATATTGGAGTAAAAGGTGATAGTCAAGAGAATGCAACAGAAAAAATTGCAGTACTTGAAGAAGCAATCAACCAAATAACTGCTGACTAAAAGCAAAAGAGGTGTCAGAATGGATCAAGAAACAGAAATTACGCATGTGAGTCGTCTTTTTAAAGTTTTGGCCGACAAAACACGTCTTAAAATTTTGCTAGCATTAAAAAAAGGTGAATTAAATGTTACAACTATTAGTGAAGTGGTAGCAATGGAACAGTCGGCTGTTTCCCATCAGCTAAAACTTTTACGAGATAATCGGGTAGTCAAGTCACGACGAGAAGGCAAAACTGTTTTATACAGTTTGGACGATCATCACGTATTAGATATTTTAGAACAAACATTTGAACATATTCATCACAGTTAATCGTTAATAAATTTTTTACGTGAAACTCATCATGTTTCTTGTCTTTGCTGAATAAAACTAGAGCTTTCGGTTTCGAAAGCTCTAGTTTTTTTGTCGTATTTTTGGTATGCTAAAGAAAATTTATTAAGAAAATGAATGTATTCTAATCATTTAAATGACAGCTTTTAGGAGGTAGTATGGTAAAGCATTTAAAAATTGGTCTATTAGGTTTAGGTGTAGTAGGATCTGGAGTAGTGCAAGTGATAGCCAAAAATAGTGAGAAAATATTCTCAACTACCGGTATTAAACTAGAAGTTGTAAAAGCTTTAGTACGGGCAAAAGAGGAGAAACAAGCGCTTGCTTCTGAATATGGTTTTTCTTTAGTCCACGATAGTGAGGATATCATGAATGATCCTGAAATTGATATTGTAGTAGAAGTAATGGGAAAAATTGAACCGGCGAAGACTTTCATCTCAGCAGCTCTTAATAAAGGTAAACACGTTGTTTCGGCAAACAAGGATTTAATTGCCCAATATGGCAATGAATTGGTAGCGCTGGCTCAGCAAAATGGTTGTTACTTTTATTATGAGGCTAGCGTAGCCGGTGGAATTCCTATTTTGCGTACGTTGGTAACTAGTTTTTTAGCAGACGAAATTACAGAAATTTTTGGTATTGTTAATGGCACAACAAACTATATGCTAACGCAAATGGTAAAACATCATCTTTCTTATGAAGACTCTTTGAAGCAAGCTCAAAAACTTGGCTTTGCAGAATCAGATCCAACAAATGATGTTGATGGGATTGATGCTGCTTATAAAGCTGTAATTTTGACTCGATTTGCTTTTCAGCAAGATTTGGGTATGAATGATTTTACCATTCAAGGCATTCGAGAAATGGATTTAGCAGACTTAGAATTAGCCCAACGACTAGGCTATGAGGTTAAATTAATTGCACGAATAAAAAATTCTATTACAGGTGTTTATGCGGATGTCGCACCGAAATTAATACCCCAACACCATCCTTTGGCAAGTGTTTCTGATGAACTAAATGGTGTCTTTGTAAAAAGTAAGGGGATTGGTGAAAGCATGTTTTATGGTCCTGGAGCTGGTTCATTACCAACGGCCACAAGTGTAGTGAATGATTTGGCTGTTATTGCACAACGGACAAACCAAGATTTACCGACCACACCTTTTATAGAGTACAAAAAGCAAGTAAATTTACAAAAGAAAGCGAATGTGACTGGTCGTTTTTATTTGGCGTTAAAGGCTCAAACAAAAGCACAAATTGCCAAGATGATGGAAATTTTAGCAAAAGCAGAATTAGGTTTAGAATTAGTGGAACAAAAGCAAACGAATGCTTCACGGTTTGTCTATTTAACTAAAAGCATAACTTTGGCGCAGCGTGATGAAGTTGTTGCTGAATTAACAAAGGCCGCGATCCAAGTGACGCAGACAATGGAAATATTGGAGGAATAAAGATGTACGAAGGCTTATTAAAAACTTTTAAAGAGTATTTACCTATAACAGAAAAAACACCGATGATTTCACTAGCAGAGGGCAACACGCCTTTGATTCCGTTACACAATTTATCAAAAGAATTAGGGATCAACTTATACGGGAAGTATGAAGGTTTAAATCCGACGGGCTCGTTTAAAGATCGTGGAATGGTAATGGCAGTGGCAAAAGCGGTTGAAGATGGTGCAAAAGCAATTATTTGTGCTTCAACTGGTAATACAAGCGCAGCAGCGGCAGCTTATGCAACGCGAGCTGGAATTAAAGCGTACGTTGTTATCCCCGATGGCAAAATTGCAATGGGAAAATTAGCGCAAGCCATTATTTATGGTGCAGATATTATTTCGATTCCAGGTAATTTTGATGAGGCTCTAAAAGCCGTGCGCGAGATTGCTGAGACAGAAGCTGTGGCATTAGTTAATTCCGTTAACCCTTATCGCCTAGAAGGCCAAAAAACTGCCGCCTTTGAAATTTGCCAACAATTGGAAAAAGCACCAGATGTTTTAGCAATTCCAGTTGGAAATGCTGGTAATATTTCAGCTTACTGGAAAGGATTTAAAGAATGGCATGAAGCAAAAGGGACAACATTGCCACGTATGCATGGATTTGAAGCAGAAGGTGCTGCTGCCATTGTCAAAGGTGCTGTGATTGAACAACCTGAAACTATTGCAACGGCAATTCGAATTGGTAATCCTGCTAGTTGGAGATTAGCAGAAAATGCGCGCGACGAGTCTAAAGGGTATATCGATTCTGTGACAGATACAGAAATTTTAAATGCCTATAAAAAAGTTGCTGCCCAAGATGGTGTCTTTGTTGAACCAGGATCAGCCGCATCTTTAGCTGGTGTTATTCAACATGTTAAAGCCGGAAAAATAAAATCAGGAGAAACTGTTGTTTGTGTTTTTACGGGCAATGGATTGAAAGATCCCGATACAGCAATTAATGAAACAACTGTTGATATTCACAAAATGAGTGATTTAGAAGCTATGCGCAGTCATTTACGTCAAGGGGTGGCAAAATTATGAGAATCCGCGTACCGGCTACCAGTGCAAATATAGGTCCCGGTTTTGATTCATGTGGTGTAGCTGTTAGCTGCTACTTATATGTAGAGGTTTTAAATTCATCTACTAGATGGCAGGTAGATCATAGTTATGGCCTATCTGTTCCAAGTGATCAGGATAATTTAATTGTACAAACAGCTTTAAAGATAGCGCCGAAGCTTTTACCCCAACATATTAAAGTAACTTCTGATATTCCTTTGACTCGTGGTTTAGGAAGTAGCTCTTCTGCCATCGTAGCTGGAATAGAATTAGCCAATCGTTTAGGGCAATTGAATTTAAGCGAGAGTGCTAAAGTAAAATTGGCTACGCAGATAGAAGGGCATCCCGATAATGTTGCACCGGCAATTTGTGGTGATTTCGTTGTAGCAAGTTATCAAGGCGAAAAAGTAGACTATGTAAAACATTATTTTCCTGACTGCGAACTGATTGCTTTTATTCCTAGTAAGGAATTGGCAACAAGCAAAAGCCGAGATGTGTTACCGCACGAATTAACTTACCAACAAGCGGTGGCTGCTAGTAGTGTTGCAAATGTGATGGTTGCTGCATTAGTGAAAGGCGATCTTGTGACAGCAGGGCAATTGATGGAACAAGATCAATTCCATGAAAAATTTCGTGGTCCATTGGTTCCGCATTTGGCAAAAATTCGACAAATTAGTCATGAACAAGGCGGTTATGGGTGTTATTTAAGTGGTGCAGGGCCAACTGTTATTATTTTAGCCCCAGAACATAAAACGGATAAAATTGTTCCTTTACTAAGGGAATTAGATAATAAAGCAGCGGTAGAAATTTTTCATATTGATCGTGAAGGTGTTCAGGTTTTTTAAAAGACTTGTAAGACTTTTAAAAGCGAATAAAAAAAGCGCGCCAATTTTGGCGGGCTTTTTTTGTTAGTAAAACCAAATTACTTTTTTACTGTAAAAGCAAAAAAGTAATTTTAAACAAACAGTTTCCAGAAAAGAAGAAGTATTCAAAGAAAGAACAATGAATATCCACTTTACTATTTTTTTACTATTCTTCTTCCATCGTGTAATAACTGTGATCTTCTAATTCTAAGGCATTCATTATCATGGAAGCTGTTTCTTCAATGGATAAGGAAGCTACGTTGATAACGACACAACCTAATTTTTCGTATAAGTCATTTGCAAATTCTAATTCAGCGCGAATTTTATCAATGTCAGAATAAGCTGTATCAGGATTTAAGCCATAAGCAATCATTCGTTCTTTACGAATACCGTTTAAAACATTTGGGTCGTTGGTTAAACCAACGATTTTTTTCTTATCTACTTCCCAGAGTTGCTTGGGAATATGGGCTTGTGGTACTAGAGGTAGATTGGCAACCTTCAAATTCTTGTTAGCCAAAAACAAGCTTAATGGTGTTTTTGAAGTTCGAGAAACACCCAATAATACGACATCTGCTTCTAAAAAGCCACGAGGATCTTTACCGTCATCATATTTGACTGCAAACTCCATTGCTTCAATCCGTTTAAAATAGTTTTTATTTAAATGGTGCAACGCGCCTGGTTCACGAGTCGGTGCAACACCAGTTCTTTTTTCAATTTCTAAAACAGAGGCTGATAAGACATCAAAGCCAAATAGGTTGCTCTCTTGACAAAAATCACGAATTAATTGAACTAAATCTTCATTAATCATAGTGTATAAAATCAAAGCGTTAAGTTTTTTTGCTTCTTTTAGTGCTTTTAGTAAAGTCTTTTTGTCACTCATAAAAGTTTTACGAAATAGATTAAATTCAACAGTGGGATACTGGGCCATTGTGGCTTGTGCCAGTTTCGTAGCAGTTTCTCCGGCAGAATCGGAAATAACAAAAATTGTTAAGATTTCTTCAGCAGCTTTATTCATTTTTTTCCCTCACTTGTGTTTTATTGTAGTTTATTATACCATAACCAAGTGAAACTAATTCGTAATCATTATGATTTAAGTAGTAAGACAGACAAGCTGTTTTTCAGTAGATTTGTTAGGAGGTTTTTCTTTTGGCAAAAGAAATGACAAAAATTGATCAAGCGATGACAACTTTAAAGGAGCATGGCTTTAAAAAAACCAATAAACGTGAAAAGCTATTAACTTTTTTAGTTAAGAAAAATCGTTATGTAGCTGCAAAAGAAGTCCAGGAATATATGGAGACAGAATTTGGGAGTATTAGTTTTGATACGATTTATCGTAATCTTCATGATTTTTCTGAAATTGGTTTGTTAGAAGAAACCGATTTAAATGGTGAAATGAAGTTTCGCTTCCATTGTTGCCAAGATAAGAATCATCACCACCATCACTTTATTTGCACGGTTTGTGGGAAAACGCAAGAATTGGATCTTTGTCCCATGGATTTTTTTAAAGAACAACTGCCAGGTTGTACTATTGAAGGTCATCGGTTTGAGATATTAGGACGCTGTGCAGAATGTCAATAGTTATTTTTTCGTTCCTTTCATAAATTTTCAAACGAAAAAGATTTTTTTCTTTGCACCATACTCTTGACACTATTTTATTACTTAGCTATAATTTTTTAAGGACAGTGTTGTTTTTTGAAAATGTTTCGATTAACAAAAACGGTTACTTTTTAAGCTCGGAGGGAGGGAATTTACAATGTCAAAAACAGTGGTTCGTAAAAATGAATCTCTTGACGACGCTCTTCGTCGCTTCAAACGTTCCGTTTCAAAAGCTGGGACTCTTCAAGAATCTCGTAAACGGGAATTTTATGAAAAACCAAGTGTGAAACGTAAGAAAAAATCTGAAGCTGCTAGAAAACGTAAAAAATTCTAGTTGGTAACAAGATTGGAGCTGGTAGTGTGTCACTACTAAGTACTTTGAACGATGATATGAAGACAGCGATGAAAGCTAAGGATAAAGAGTCTTTGCAGGTGATTCGCATGTTGAAGGCATCGTTGCAAAACGAACAAATCAAAAAAGGTGCAGAATTAACTGACGATGAAGAGTTGACCGTTTTATCACGGGAAATGAAACAACGTCGTGATTCTTTAACTGAATTTGAAAAAGCAGGACGAGACGACTTGGCAACACAAGTGAAAGCTGAAATTAAAGTCGTCGAAAAGTATTTGCCCGCACAACTTTCTGAAGAAGAAATTCGTCAGATTGTGGCAGATGCAATCAGTAAAACCGGTGCGACTTTACCAAGTGAGTTTGGCAAAGTGATGGGGGCTGTAATGCCTTTAGTCAAAGGAAAAGCTGATGGCAATCAGGTAAATGCAATCGTCAAAGAATTATTGAATAAATAGTTATTTAATCGCAGACATTTGTCTGCGATTTTTTTTCTTTTAAGTTTTGAATGTGGTATGATAAAGCAGAAAACGTACCCGCTTAAATGGGATGAAAAGGGAAATGACAAGGAGATGTAACTTTTTGACAGAAGATAAAAAAGTCTTGGAATTAAAACTCAGTGCCAAAGATGATATTAGTATGCTACTTGGCGCTCATGATAAGCACTTAAAATTGATTGAAGAAAATACTCACGTTCTTATTAGTAGTCGTGGGGAAACAATTATGATTGAAGGTGAAGCCGCCTTTGTGGCAATAGCGCAACAAGTAATTACAGCTTTACAAGAACTAATTAATCGTGGTGTACATATCAGCACGCCGGATGTCGCGCAAGCACTAAAAGCTATTCCGTTGCAAGGTGTGAGTGCTTTTTTAGCCCTTTATGAAGAAGAAATTTTAAAAGATCGTAATGGTAAAGCGATTCGAGTAAAAAATCGGGGACAAAAAAAATATTTGGAAGCAGTGAAAAAAAATGATGTTGTTTTTGGTATTGGACCTGCCGGAACCGGTAAAACGTTCTTGGCCGTTGTTTTAGCCATTGCTGCTTTAAAAAAGGGACAAGTGCAAAAAATTATTTTAACTCGTCCTGCAGTTGAAGCAGGTGAAAATTTAGGTTTTTTACCTGGAGATTTAAAAGAAAAAGTTGACCCATACTTACGTCCGGTTTATGATGCACTGTATCAAATTTTTGGAGTCGAGCACACAAACCGTTTAATGGATCGAGGGATTATTGAAATTGCTCCTTTAGCGTATATGCGTGGTCGGACCTTGGAAGATGCATTTGTCATTTTAGACGAAGCGCAAAATACTACGATTATGCAAATGAAGATGTTTTTGACGCGGCTGGGTTACAATTCAAAAATGATTGTGAATGGAGATACGAGCCAAATCGACTTGCCCAAGGGTGTAGTTAGCGGGTTAGTACATGCTGAAAGAACGCTTAGCAATATTTCGCAAATTGCTTTTGTTAATTTCGAAGCCAGCGATGTTGTGCGTCATCCAGTAGTAGCAAAAATTATTGAAGCATATGATCAAGCCAGCTTAAAAAAAGATTAAGGGTGCTGTAAAAAAATAGGGGGAAATAATTTGATTATTGAGCCGTTAAAAAAAATACGAGAACGTTTGGGACGTTTTTATGTCCCGCTGATACTTATTGTGTTTTTTATCAGTTGTTTTGGCCTTTTGTTCACTAGCGTAAAACAAAAAAGCGTTGACTATCATGAAGGTCAAGTTGCAAGTGAGAGCATCAGAGCAAATAAAACAGTGGAAAATAAGACAGCAACAGACCAAAAACGGCAGCTTGCAGCTGAGGCAGTAGTACCAGAATACACCTATCAAGAAGATATTGCTGAAACTCAACACAGCCGAGTTGAAACTATTTTTAATCTGATTACACAAGTTAAAAAATCAGTTGATGATGACCACGAAAAACGTCAAAAAGAAGCCAAAGATAAAGAAATTCCGGCTGTTACAACGGATGATTATATTGCTGCTTTAAAGAAATCATTTGAAAAAGTAAATGATGAAGATGTTCAATTTTATCAAGAGATACCAACCTCTTTTTACGAAACAGCATTTACACTAAACAGTGCTGCGTTAAATACAGTAAGAGATAATAGTTTGAATATTTTAGCTGAACAAATGAAAAATCAAGTACGAGAATCTAATTTAAGTGATTTTAAAAATAGTGCTGAAAATGAGGTTGATGCATTAGCAATTTCCAGTATTGCAAAAGATGCAATGAAAGAATTGCTGAAAACTGCAATTGTTGTTAATGATTTTCCCAATGAAAAGAAGACAGAAGAATTAAAAGAACAAGCTAGAGCAAGTGTGGCGCCAGTAATGATTATCCAAGGGGAAGTTATTGTCAGAGAAGGTTCTCAAATTGATGCTAGTGCTATCCAAAAATTACAGCTTTTGGGTTTAACGAGTCAAAATACTTCTTTTTTCCCAATCGTAGCAATGGTAGCGGGAATAATTGTTCAAATTTTAGTATTACTTTACTTCTCACGTCAGTATGAAGATAAAAATAAGCGACAAGAATTTTTAACTTTTTATACTTTGGCCATGGTTACAAGTATTGCGATGATGAAATTTTTCCAACTCTTTCAAACGGAATTATTACCCTATATTCCACTCTTTTTCCCAGCGGCATTCGTACCATTGGTGTTGAATATTTTTGTCAATCGCCGAGCAGGGATTATAGCAGCAATGTTCCAAGTGGTTGCAGCTGTTTTTTGTTATTATGATGCACTGGGAACTAATCTATTGACGATTGTACTGTTAACTTATTTATTTTCTGGCTTAATGGGCACAATTGTTAGAAGAGAAAGAATTTCAAAACAAGGTTTTTCTGCGGTAATGTGGTTAATTGTCTTCCCGTTCCTGCTTAATATTGTTTTGGTAGTGTTCCAAGGCTTAACGGTAACAGACGCCAGAACGTGGACAACAATTATTTGTGGTTTAGCAGGAACCTTGTTGTCTTTCTTATTAACAATGGGTTTACATCAATACATTGAACTACTAGTAACTGATAATAGCGTCATTGTTTTAAATGAATTAAGTAATCCCAACCATCCCCTTTTGAAGAAATTATTGGAAGAAGCGCCGGGGACTTATCACCATAGTATGATGGTAGCCAATTTGTCTGCCAATGCGGTTGCTCTTATTGGTGGACACTCTCTTTTAACACGAGTTGCGTGTTATTATCATGATATTGGTAAATTAAAACATGCTAATTTCTTTGTAGAAAATTTACCGGCAGGTGCTGAAAATCCACATAATTTTTTATTACCAGAAGACAGTAAGCAAATTATTTTTGGTCATGTTACCGATGGTGCTAAAGTGTTAGAAGAATACAAAATGCCAAAAATGGTCATCGACATTTGTTACCAGCATCATGGGACAACGTTAATGAAGTATTTTTACGCAAAGGCGAAAGAACGCAATCCAGAAGTGACAGAAACTGAATTTCGTTATCCTGGTCCCAAACCGCAGACAAAAGAGGCTGGTGTGGTGAATATTGCTGATAGTTGTGAAGCAGCAGTGCGTGCGATGGATCATCCAACGAATGAAAAAATACGCCAATTTGTCCATAATCTAATTGTTGATCGTATTTTAGACGGCCAATTAGACGATAGTGGTCTGACGTTAAAAGAAATTCACATTATTGAAGATTCTTTAGTCAACGGTTTGTGTAGTACCTTCCACTCACGGATTAAATATCCGAAAATGAAGTCAGAAGCAGAGAAGATGAAAGAAGAACAAGAAAGAAGCGATAAATAATGGATATTACGTTTATGGATGAAACCAATTCCCTAACACCTGAGAAAATGAAAGAAGTTGACGATTTGCTGCAATTTGCAGCAGATTATTTGCACCTACCAAAAGATACAGAAATGTCTGTGACGTTTATGGACAATGATGCAATTCAAGTTATTAATCGTGATTATCGAGGCAAAGACCGCCCAACAGATGTTATTAGCTTCGCGCTAGAAGAAGAAGGCGAAGGTGAGATCCCCGTTGTCTTTGCTGATGGTGAGAATCCTTTGCCAAGAGAATTGGGTGACTTAATGATTTCTTTAGATAAAACCAAAGAACAAGCACAAGAATATGGACATAGTTTTGAACGAGAGTTAGGTTTTTTAGCTCTGCATGGTTTTTTGCATATTAATGGTTATGATCATATGACTAAAGAAGATGAAAAAGAGATGTTTGGACTACAAAAGGAAATTTTGGATGCTTATGGACTTAAAAGATAAGAATACAAAGAAGAATAAGTATTTTATTACTTCAGTGGAATTTGCTTTTACGGGCATTCAAACGGTTTTTAAAGAAGAACGTAATATGCGTAAACATGTCTTTTTTGGTATCTTGGCTATCATAGCAGGAGGGATTTTTCAGTTAAGTCGCTTTGAATGGTTATGGTTGTTACTAGCGGTCTTTTTAGTTTGGATTGTGGAAATTATCAATACAGTTTTTGAAAATGTCGTAGATATGTTTACGGATTTTCATTTTCATCCAATTGGTAAGAAAATTAAAGATATGGCAGCGGGTGCTGTTTTATTAACATCCTTTTTTGCGGTAATTATTGGAATGATTTTATTTTTACCAAGAATTTGGCAATTATTGTTTTAAAAGAAATGAGGAAAATTATGTCAGAACATAAATCAGGTTTTGTCGCGATTGTGGGGCGTCCAAACGTTGGCAAATCAACATTGTTAAATCGCATTGTCGGGCAGAAGATTGCTATTATGAGCGATAAAGCACAAACGACGCGAAATAAAATCCAAGGGGTTTATACAACTCCTGATGCCCAAATAATTTTTATTGATACACCTGGTATTCATAAACCAAAGCATCGATTAGGTGACTTTATGGTTGAAACAGCTTATAGTGCTTTAAAAGAAGTGGATGCTGTTTTATTTATGATTAGTGCAGATGAAAAACGTGGTCGTGGTGACGATTTTATCATGGAACGTTTGAAAACTAATGAAACACCGGTTTTTCTAGTGATTAATAAAATAGATAAAGTGCATCCGGATGATTTATTGGGAATTATTGAGGATTATACTAGCCAAATGGAATTTGCTGAAGTAGTTCCTATCTCTGCTACAGAAGGCAATAATTTTGAAACTTTAATGACGACCTTGATTGCCCAAATGCCAGCTGGTCCACAATATTTTCCTGATGATCAAATCACCGATCACCCAGAATATTTTATTGTCTCTGAGTTAGTAAGGGAAAAAGTGTTATTACTAACTCGAGATGAAGTTCCGCATTCTGTTGCTGTTGTTGTTGATAGTATGAAGCGTAACGAAAATGATAAAGTTCATATTCAGGCCACGATTATTGTAGAGCGTAACAGCCAAAAAGGTATTATTATCGGCAAGGGTGGTAAAATGTTAAAAGATATTGGTACGAAAGCTCGCCGCGATATTGAACAGTTATTAGGAGATAAGGTCTTTTTGGAACTTTGGGTTAAAGTTCAAAAAGATTGGCGTGATAAACAAACTTACCTGCAAGATTACGGTTACCGGCCGGATGATTATTAAGAGGTCTTTTCATGCAATTAGCTGAAAGTCGCGGCTTAATTTTATTTTCTCGAGATTATAAGGAAAAAGACAAATTGGTAAAGATTTTTACTGAATCAGCTGGAAAGCAGATGTTTTATGTTAAAGGTGTGCATAAGAAAAATAATCCCCTAACTTCTGTTTTACAAAATTTTACTGAGGCAACTTTTATTATGAACTTAAAGTCAGATGGACTTTCTTTTTTAAATGGTGCCAAAGAGATTAAGCCTTTGACTGTAATTCAACAGGATATTTTTTTGGCTGGTTATAGTACCTACTTGTTGAACTTAGCGGATGCAGCTATTGAGGATAGGGTATATGATCCACATCTTTATCAATTTTTATCGCTGTGTTTAAATTTAATCAATGAGGGTTATGATGCAGAAATAATTACGAATATTTTTGAAGTTCAAATCTTACAGCGTTTTGGTGTGGCACCGATTTTTGATCACTGTGTAATTTGTGGTCAAACGACTGGACGTTTTGATTATTCTTCAAAATATGGAGGCGTATTATGCACAGAGCATTTTAGTAACGATGATCATCGTTATCATGCCGATCCTGCTGCAATGCATTTTATCCGTTTATTTCATGGGATAGATTTAAGTAAAGTTAAGACGATTAATATTAATTCGCAAGTAAAAAAAGAAATTCGCCGTGTAATCGATCAACTGTATGAGGAATATGTGGGGATTCATCTGAAGAGTAAAAGGTTTATCGATGATATGCATAATTGGCAAAACCTAATGAAACCTGAAGCTTGAACCGACATTTGTAAATTTCAGAAATATCCAAATATTAGCGTGCTTGTTATTACTTGGTATCTACTAATTTAGTTTTTTAGTAATCTGGTAACCTGCTCGATAGTATTTGGTTTTTTGTATTGCTTGGTTTTACGAACAATAATTGTTTTTGTTGAAAAAATTAATCGTATTTCAAAGACATTTTAGCGTAAATCAAGTAGTATGAAGATACTAAATTTTAATTTTACACAACAGCTGAATAAAGGAGCGAAAGAGTTGACGTTATCAGATATTGAAATTGCACAACAAGTAGAAATGAAAAATATTGTGGAAATTGCGGAAAAGTTAGGGATTTCTGCAACAGATTTAGAATTATATGGAAATTATAAAGCCAAAATAAAACCAATTGATAAAAAAAGTCTAAAAGGAAAATTGATTTTGGTAACAGCAATTAGTCCAACGCCCGCTGGTGAGGGAAAAACTACGACTGCTGTGGGTTTAGCAGATGCTTTAGGTCATATAGGCAAAAAGGCCGCAATTGCATTAAGAGAACCTTCCTTAGGTCCTGTCTTTGGGATTAAAGGTGGAGCTGCTGGTGGAGGCTATGCTCAAGTTGTCCCAATGGAAGATATTAATTTGCACTTTACGGGTGATTTTCATGCCATTGGAGCTGCGAATAATTTATTAGCTGCCATGTTAGATAATCATATTCATCAAGGAAATGCACTTGGAATTGATAGCCGCCAGATTACTTGGAAACGGGCGGTAGATATGAATGATCGTCAGTTGCGTCATATTGTAGACGGATTGCAAGGACGTTTAAATGGGGTTCCTAGAGAAGATGGTTTTGAAATTACTGTTGCATCTGAAATTATGGCCATTTTATGTTTGGCAGCGGATTTAACCGATTTAAAAAAACGCTTGGAAAAAATTATTGTCGCTTATAATTTTGCAGGTAAACCAGTTACTTGTGGCGACTTAAAAGCAGCAGGTGCGATGACTGCTTTATTAAAAGATGCAATGAAACCTAATCTTGTTCAAACATTAGAACAGACACCTGCTTTTATTCATGGCGGTCCTTTTGCCAATATTGCTCATGGCTGTAATAGCGTGCAAGCAACAAAAATGGCGTTGCAATATGCAGATTATGCAGTGACAGAAGCTGGTTTTGGTGCAGATTTGGGTGCCGAAAAATTTATGGATATTAAATGTCGATTAGCAAAACTAAAACCTAATGCTGCTGTATTAGTCGCAACTATTCGTGCATTGAAAATGCATGGTGGTGTACCTAAAAAAGATTTAGCAACAGAAAATGTGCCAGCTGTTGTAGCAGGTCTACCAAACTTGGAACGGCATTTACACAATTTAAAAGATAATTTTGGTTTACCTGTTGTTGTTTGTATCAATCAATTTCCTGATGATACAGCAGCGGAATTAGCGGCTGTAAAAAAAGCTTGTGAAGAACGTGGCGTTGATGTGGTTCTTTCCAATGTTTGGAGCACAGGTGGTGCTGGAGGCATTGAATTAGCCAAGAAAGTAGTAGAATTGACAGAAACCCAAAGTGATGTGCGATTTGCTTATGATACTAATCTTTCTTTAGTGGAAAAAATAGAAATGATTGCTAAAAGAATCTACGGTGCAAAAGGTGTAGAATTTATGCCACAAGCAAAACGCGAACTAGCCAAATTAACAGAACTCGGATTTTCAGATTATCCAATTTGTATGGCAAAAACACAGTATTCCTTTAGCGACAATCCTAATTTATTAGGAGCACCAAGTGATTTTATCATTACTATTCGTTCCGTTAAAGTTTCTGCGGGTGCGGGCTTTATTGTTGCGTTAACAGGAAATATTATGACTATGCCGGGGTTGCCAAAGCATCCTGCTGCTGAAAAAATCGACGTTGATGAATTTGGGAATATTACCGGCTTATTTTAATTTTTTTGATTGACAAACCTGATGTTAAACCGCTATGATAAAAAAAGATTGATACGTTGAACAAGACGATAAATGAGTAGCTGAACAGCGATTGTGGGAAAGTGTAAGCCACAAACAGATACTTATTTGGGGGCAACTTGGGAGTATCCAGTTGAATATTTTAAAGCTGCCGAGTAATCGGAAGCAGGGTGGAACCGCGAAGAATTCGTCCCTGCATAGATGTAAATCTATGCAGGGCTTTTTATTTTTCATGAGGGTGAAACTTGAAAAAAGTTAAAAATTGATGCTTATGATTTTGTAAATGAGTAATCTGAAAATTTAGTCTTAAGGAGGGAAAATGATGCCATTTGATATGGAAATTAATGCTAATGAATTTAAAGAAAAAAAATTGAAAGTTTTAGCTAGTGTACCATTAAAAGTCATTGTGAAAGATGAAACTGGGAAGCTTGTCAAAGAATTTGATACCCAGCCAAGCCAAATGCTATATGACCTAGCGTTTTTAACTGCAGAAATGGTAGTGGAAGTACATTTAATTCCCGGTAATCCAGTTGAATTTTATCCTGTAGTAAATGCAATTTAAGTAATTAAATGGATTTAAAAATAGTAGGAGGAAACAAAATGAGTAATAAAATGACTGTGCAAAATATTATTTTGACACTGCAACAATTTTGGTCTGGTAATGGTTGTATGCTAATGCAAGCTTATGATACCGAAAAAGGAGCGGGGACTATGAGCCCATATACTTTTTTGCGAGCGATTGGGCCAGAACCTTGGAATGCAGCGTATGTAGAACCTTCGCGACGCCCTGCTGATGGACGTTATGGAGAAAACCCGAATCGTTTATACCAACACCATCAATTTCAAGTTGTAATGAAACCATCTCCAGAAAATATTCAAGAGCTTTATTTAGAAAGTTTAAAATTATTAGGGATTGATCCTTTAGAACATGATATTCGGTTTGTCGAAGACAATTGGGAAAATCCTTCTATGGGTTGTGCGGGACTTGGTTGGGAAGTTTGGCTAGATGGAATGGAAATTACCCAATTTACGTATTTCCAACAAGTAGGTGGTTTACCATGTAAACCCGTTACTTCAGAAATCACTTATGGTTTAGAACGCTTAGCTTCTTATATACAAGAGGTTGAAAGTGTTTATGACTTAGAGTGGGCAGACGGTGTCAAATACGGTGAAATTTTCCGCCAACCTGAATATGAACATTCTAAATATTCATTTGAAGTAAGTGATCAAGCGTTATTATTGGGTAATTTTGATCGTTTTGAAACTGAAGCAAAACGTTGCATTGACCAAGATTTGGTCCATCCAGCTTACGATTATATTTTAAAATGTAGTCATACCTTTAACCTTTTAGATGCCAGAGGGGCGGTCTCTGTAACAGAACGAGCTGGTTATTTGGCTCGTATTCGTAATATGGCTAGAGCCGTTGCCAAAATTTTCGTAGCTGAACGCGCAAAATTGGGGTATCCATTACTCGCTCCAGAAGAAGCAGAAAAATTGTTAAAGGAGGAAAACTAAGATGGCAAAAGATTTATTACTGGAGATTGGTTTAGAAGAAATGCCCGCTCATGTGGTGACACCAAGTATGAAACAACTAGAACAAAAAGTTAGTGAATTTTTGGCCAATGAAAAATTAGCTTTTTCTTCTATTAAGTCTTTTAGTACACCACGGCGCCTAGCTGTTCTTGTTCGTGAAGTGGCAGAAAAACAAGCCGATACAGAAGAGGAAGTAAAAGGACCAGCGAAAAAAATTGCTTTGGATAGTGAAGGAAACTGGTCAAAAGCCGCCGAAGGCTTTGTACGAGGACAAGGCGTGACAACTGACGCAATTACATTTAGAGAATTAAAGGGTGTGGAATATGTTTATGTAACAAAATATTCCAAAGGAAAACCTGCAATTGAAGTGTTAACAGGTCTAAAAGATGTAATCACCAGCTTAAACTTTCCTGTAACCATGCATTGGAATAAATATGATTTTGAATATATTCGTCCCATTCACTGGATTGTGGCGTTACTAGGCGAAGAGGTTGTACCATTTTCAATTTTAGATGTTAAAACTGGAAATACAACAAGAGGCCATCGTTTCTTGGGAGATGATACAACTATTGATAATGCAGATGCATATGAAGAAAAATTAGCTGAACAATTCGTAATTGCAGATCCTTTAAAACGAAAAGCCTTGATTGTAAAACAAATTAATGAAATTGCAACAAAAAATGATTGGCAAGTAGCTTTAGATGAAGACTTATTAGAAGAAGTAAATAATTTAGTAGAATACCCAACCGCTTTTGTGGGGAATTTTGCTGATCGTTTTTTATCTGTGCCAGAAGAAGTTTTGGTAACCTCAATGAAAGAACATCAACGTTATTTTGATATTCGTAATCAAGCTGGCTTGCTGTTACCACATTTCATTTCTGCCCGCAACGGAAATGCCGTTAAATTGGATAATGTAGTTAAAGGAAATGAAAAAGTCTTGACTGCTCGTTTGGAAGATGCAGAATTTTTCTACAAAGAAGATCAAAAATTAACGATTGATGCATGTGTGGAAAAATTAAAAAATGTAACATTTCACGAAAAAATCGGCAGTATTTACGAAAAACTGCAACGAGTAGTAGAAATTGCTAAGATTGTTGGGACAACAGTTGGTTTGTCTGGTGATCAATTGGTAGATTTGACTCGCGCAGCAGAAATTTATAAATTCGACTTAGTAACCAATATGGTCGGGGAATTTCCGGAATTACAAGGTGTAATGGGGGAAAAATATGCTTTATTACAAGGGGAAAAACCTGTCGTAGCAAAAGCGATTCGTGAACATTATATGCCAATTTCAAGTGAAGGGAAATTACCCGAATCTGAAATTGGGGCGGTTTTAGCTATTGCAGATAAATTGGATAGTTTGTTATCTTTCTTTGCAGTGGGGATGATTCCAAGTGGCTCAAACGACCCATATGCTTTACGGCGCCAAACATATGGTATTGTACGCATTATTGAAAATAATCAGTGGGCCTTCCCGTTAGTAGAATTGCAAGAAAAAATTAGCCAAGCAATCAATTTGGATGAAAAGCGCTATGGTATAAAATTGGCAGGTAGCCAAGTAGAAGTTATCGATTTTGTAAAAGCACGATTGAAACAATTTTTATTGACAAAAAACTTACGTCACGATGTGATTGATGCTGTTATTAACGCGGAACAAAATAACTTAACAGCATTGTTTTCTTCTGCTAAAATTTTACGGCAACATTTAAATGATCCAGAGTTTAAACCTTCAATGGAGGCTTTAACACGGGTGATTAACTTGGCTAAAAAAGCTGAAATAGAAGAGTCAAATGTTAAACCGGATCTCTTTGAAAATGAGGCGGAAAAAGTGTTATTCGAGGCAGTAACAGATTTAGAGAACCGTTTTGTTCGTCAGACGATGGCTCAAAACTATGATGATTTGACCGCTTTGCGACCTTTAATTGAAAACTATTTTGATCAAACAATGGTTATGGTAGATAATGAAAAAGTTCGACGTAATCGTTTAACGCAACTAAATAAAATTGCTAAAATGGCATTGGCAGTTGCAAGCTTAGATGCGTTAATTACAAAAAATTAATCAAAATTTTTTGTAATAAAAAGAGCAGGAGCTGAATATAAGCAAAAAGGTGACTTGATTTCCAGTATTTAGGAAATCAAGTCACCTTTTTTATTTTTTTTTGAAATCAAACAATTTATAGGAAGATAAAAAAAGTTACTTACGTTTTTGTTTGCCAACATTGCGGCCTTGTTTGCCGGCGTTCCGATTTTTATTTTTCTTTGTGTAAGTTTCCACGTTAGTCTTTGGTTCTGTTGGCGTAACATCTTTTCTTGGTGGTGTTACGACAGTTTTCGGTGGATTTTTTTTCATTTCAGCTTGAACTTGCGCTTTAATTCTTGGCTTCATAATCACATTTGTGATAAAGGTTTGTAGACAGCTGATTAGACCGCCGACTACCCAATACAGAGTTACACCAGCTGGTGCGCTCATGGACATGAAAACAATCATCAAAGGAGAAACAATCAGCATCGAACGCATTGTTTTCTTTTGTTCTTCTGGGACACCGATTTGGGAGATGAAACCTTGAATCAAATAAAATAAACCAGCGATAACAACAAGAACAATACTAGGATCGCCCAAGTTAATGCCCATAAAAGTTGCGCTTTTTATACCAGGAGTAAATCGGGCTGTATAATACAAAGCAGAGAAAATCGGCATTTGTATTAGTAATGGTAAGCAACCCATTCCACCAAACATGCTGACGTTATTCTCTTTATAAACAGCTTGCATTTCTTTTTGAGCTTGCATTTGTTCTTCTGGTGATGTTGCTGCTTTTAATTTAGCTTGTGCTTGATCGATTTGTGGCTTTAGAAATTGCATTTTTTCAGATTGCACCATCGTTTGTTTTGATTGGTGAATCCCTAAAGGCAATAAGATAATTCTAACAATAATCGTTACCATAATAATGGCTAAACCGTATCCCCAGTTGAAATCTTTTGCTAAATATTGCAAAAATCCGCCTAGTGGTTCTACTAAAATACGATAAATCATACCATCTTTATCTGGGTTACCATTTTTATCAACAGAAACACAGCCGGAAAGGGTAATCATAATTCCAATCAGACCTGATGCCAATAGCCAATTTTTAAATTTTGTCATTTGCTTCGTCCTTTACTTTGTAAATTTACACAAAAGTAATCATACTAGAAAAAAAGGCAACTGTAAACGTGCTTCACAAAATATTCAAGAATACCATTATGATTTAGAAAAAGACTGATTTGACTTTGTTATCAAAAAAAGCGGTTAAGCCGCTAATAACCAAAAGTCACTTCAAATGTGTCCCGCTCTTTAATCATTGGATCATCCGTGACGTCTAAATATGTTACATGACCTGCTGGTGACGGCGAGGCTTTCACACCTTGGATAAATTTTTCCATTGCCTCTTCTGTACCATTGGCTTCAATTCCAACTGATCCATCGGCTTCATTCCAAACGGCACCATGTATTTCTAATTGATCTGCTAACATTTTAGTCGTATAACGAAAGCCAACCCCTTGTACTCGGCCTTGTACATTCATTCTTACTTTTCGCATCACAATCACCTCTTTTTTATCTTAATTTAATGATAGCTTTTTTATGGACATCTCACAAGCTTTCTGCTGAAAATGATATAATAAGGTGAGGTGAAACCATGAAAGAAATTCAATCGAATAAAAATCCGCTAATTAAAACGTTAAAAAAACTCCATCAAAAAAAATACCGTGATCAGCAAAATCAATACTTGTTAGAAGGTTTCCATTTAGTTGAAGAAGCCCATAAAAGTGGCGCTGAAATTCAAATTATTTTGGTAAGTGAAAGAGGTCAAAAAGAATGGGGAAATTTTTTGACAGATTACGAGTCAATCTGCTATTTGGTGAGTGAATCAATTTTGAAAGAACTTTCAGATCAACCTACTCCTCAAGGGATTATTGCAGTTGTTGCCAAAGACAAAAGACAGCAGCAATTAAAAAAAGGTGCTTGGATTTTATTAGACCGAGTGCAAGATCCAGGGAATGTAGGGACTATTATTCGTACCGCAGATGCAGCAGGATATGATGGCGTAATTTTGGGCGATGGAAGTGCAGATATATACAGCACTAAAGTTTTACGTAGCATGCAAGGAAGTAATTTCCACCTCCCAGTTATCACAATGAATTTGGTTGTAGCAATTCATGAATTAAAAAAAATGGCTGTGCCTATTTATGGAACTGAACTAAATAAAGCTGCAAAACAATTTGATAAAGTTCCCAAAACAAATGCAGCAATTTTAGTTGGGAATGAAGGACAAGGAGTGTCAAAAGAATTATTAGCGCTAACGGATCAAAATCTTTATATACCTATTTTCGGACAAGCGGAGTCACTAAACGTCGGAGTTGCAGCTGGTATTTTATTATATTACTTTAAGGTATAGTGAGTAAAAAAATTTAAAGAACTGTTAAGCTCGCATTTACTTTCTTTAAATGTTTAAAAAAGGTGCTATACTTACAATTGTACGAAAAAGATAAGCTAAAGGTGGCTATTTAATCAATGACTGAAAACTGGCGTAAAGATTCCGAATACATGTCTTATGTAGCAGATTTACTGGCAACACCTGAAGTACAAAAGTTGAGCCAATACAAACAACACGTTAATTCGACACGTTTAGAACATTCAATAAGTGTTTCTTATTACAGTTATAAATTAGCAAAAAAATGGGGCGGCAATGCCAAAGCAACAGCTCGAGCAGGTCTTTTACATGATTTGTTTTACTATGATTGGCGTACGACAAAGTTTGATGAAGGCTCACATGCCTATATGCATCCTAGAATTGCCGTCAAAAATGCAGAAAAAATCACAAAATTATCACCATTAGAAAAAGATATTATTTTAAAACATATGTGGGGAGCAACAATTGCACCACCTAAGTACAAAGAAAGTTATATCGTAACCATGGTAGATAAATATTGTGCAATTAAAGAAGCGTCTGAACCGATGACAAAATCTATGCGAAGTCGTTTTAATCATTTGTTTGGACATAAACCTTCAATTTAAAAAAAGAACGTTCAGTTTCTGAACGTTCTTTTTTTGTATCAGATCTATTTTTGCGGTTTCGTTAGACAATAAAAAACGACATAACTGATAAGAAAACAAACAAAGCTAAAATTAGTATAGAAACCAACAAATGTCTTTTTTTGTGTAAGGCGACAATTGCGATGTATTCTCGTAAAAAGGCGTTTGGTAAGTAATAAAGTGCTGTTTTTGCTCCTATTCCATCAGCTCTTAAACCAGCTTTTCGAGCATAAATTCCTGCTCGAAAAATATGGTAATTGTTTGATGTGAAAATAACCTTATAAGGCATTGGCTGAAGTTGGTCCATGATTCTTTTTGAAAATCGCATGTTTTCTAACGTAGTGGTAGATTGATCTTCAATTAGTAAATCAGCTGCAGCTACTCCTTTTGCTTTAGCATATTCTGCCATAGCGGCACCTTCTGGTAATTTTTCATCATGACCTTGACCGCCAGACATTAAAATTTTTGCATGTTTACCAGCAACTTTTATCTGATGGTGATAAAAGTTAATTGCTACATCAATGCGTTTTGCTAAAAGAGGAGAAACAGTGTCACCATTTAAAAGCCCTGCACCTAAAACAATAATATAATCTTGGTTAGGTTTTGGATGGTTAAATTGATACAAAATTGAAACGCTTAAAAAGTTAAAGAAGACTAGTGCAAAATAACCCATGATAACAGGAAGTGCAGCTAAAAGTATGGTTAACCAATCTGGTAAACGTTGTGCAATAAAATGATCGTAAACTAAAAAGAAGGTTAAAAAAATCGCCAAAAGTAAAGTTAACATATTAGCCAGCGATCGTGATTCTTTTTTTAAGACAATTAAAGCATTCCAATAAAGAAAAATAATTAAAGAAACAAAACCAAAGACCAAGACGGAAGCTAAAAATAACGCGGCAAGTCCCAATAAGCCAAAAGCGACAATACTGGAAGTCATACTGACGTTATAAATGAGGTAAAAGCCAAAAACAAAAATTAAAATATTAAACAGTACACCATTTAACAAGCGGGCTTTATTTTTAAAATAGCTCCATAAAAAAATTGCTAAGTAGGCAAGTGGAAAAATAAAAAAGTAGCCTCCGTTTAATAATTCAATTCCAGCAAAATAGAAAATTAAACAGATACAAGTCCAAACAAGGCAAAAAAAGACAATATCGGGGTCTGGTTTTTTCTTGCGCCAAACAATTGTTGCAAATATCCCTCCAACTAAAAAAATAGCTAACAAAATTTCTGGTAGAAAATTCATATGTTCAACTCCTTAATCATTTTTAGTATAGCGGATTGTCACAGTTTTGGCTTGTCAAAACGCTATGATTTTTTAAAAAAGTTTTTTTCTAGTACAATAAAGACAAAAGAGTGGAAAGAAGGGATGAAATGGAATTAGGTGAGGTAAAACGAATAAGTTTACCTGCTTTCACTGTTATTGGCAAAGAAGGTAGCGGTTTGGCTGCAGAAGGTTCTTCCTGGGTACCATTGCTATGGGATAGTGTAAATGAACATTTTGAAGAGATTGCGGCAACTATCCAATTGGAACCTGAAGAAATTCATTTGTGGGGACTGATGAGTGATCAAAGTGAATGGCTTTTGCCTTGGGCTGAAATAGGTCGTTATTTGGCAGGTATTGCTGTGCCTCAAGATACAAAGGCGCCTCTTAATTGGCAAAAATGGGAAATGCCCGCTTTGGATTTTATGGTAGTAAAAACAAATGAGGACAATTTAGCTAATATGACAGAAAAAATGTTGGAAGAAATTTTACCTCAAAATCATGTAACGTTGACAGCGGCAATTCAAGAACATTATCTTCCTGAATTTGGACCAGGAGAAGTAGAATTGTATTTCCCAATTTCAGCATTATCCTAGTAAGGATTAGACTCCTTATAATTTATTTGATTTTTCAATGCTAATTTAAAATTAAAAAAAGCAGTGTCAAAAGAGAAACTTTTGTCCTGCTTTTTTTGTATTATGAGAAAACAGATTGAAAGAAATTTTCAATTTTGCGGCCAAAAAGAACAAAGATATTAGCTTTTTCGACAGCTTTGTCAATAACAATAGCTGATTGAGGGACTACTTCTTTTTCAAGGTAGCCTAAATCATCGCCTTTTAAACTGATAGTGGCTTGACCAAGTACCTCACCTTTTGCTATAGGAGCTTCTACTGTATTCCCACTAACTTTTTTAGTATCAAATTTTGGTGTAATCGTCAATTCATTTTCATTTAAGTCATCTCTGACCCATAAGGTGACGCCATCTTTTAGTGAAATAGATGTTTTTAATTGTTTACCATCAATTACTGCAATAGTTTTTTGTTTTGGTAATGGGCTGCCGGCTTTTAAAACTTCTTTTTGCTGCCAATGGTTATAACAATAGTCCATCAATTTTCCTGTTTCAACAAAGCGGGCACTGGGATTATTCTTGTGGTCAGTAGCGTTTAAAACAACGGTAATGATTCGTTGACCGTCTTTTTCCATTGTGCCTACAAAACATGCACCAGCCAATTCAGTTGTACCAGTTTTAAGTCCATCTACTCCTTCTTTAGCGTTAATGAAACCAGGTAACATCCAGTTCCAATTGACCATCTCTACAGGAGATTGAGTATTAGCACCAAACATTTGCGTTGTCGTACTAGACACTTTTAAAATATCGGGATAATCCTTAATTAAATGACTGGCAATTATAGCAACATCCCGTGCTGACAGAAGATTTTCGGCATTTATAGGAGAAGCTGGATAGCGATTTTCGCCTAAATACTGATTGTTAAGACCAGAAGCATTATAAATTACACCATCTTCAATTCCCCATTTCTTTAACTGCTCGCGCATTAAATCAACGAATTTAGCTTCTGAACCAGAAATTTTTTCTGCTAAAGCCACTACTGATGCATTGGCAGATTGAATAATAGCAGAGTCAAATAATTCTTTTACAGTGTATTGATTTTCTTTGTGTAAAGGGACATTGGAAAGATCAGGTGTCACACTTAAGTTAGCAGCATAATTAGAAATCGCAACTTTATCTTCCCAGTTTAGCTTTCCTGTTTTTATGGCATCTTCAACCAAATAAAGACTAATAATCTTCGTAATGGAGGCAATCCCCATGGGTGTGTCAGCATTTTGATTATACAGTACTTTTCCTGTTTTAAAATCGACTGCAATCGCACCTTTAGCTGCAACGGAAAAATTATTCGTATCCTCAGCTGCTAAAGCATTAGTAGTAAAGCCAAGAGTAAAACAAAAAAGTAAAAGCGTAAGTAAGATTTGCTGTATTTTTTTCATAGTAGGCTCCTTTAGTTAAATATTACAAGTTGTAATTCTATCAAAGAGTAGTAAACAAAACAATTGTTCCCGCCAAAGTTTCACAAAAAGAAAATATTTAAAAGAAAAGACGAGGTAAAAACGAGAGAGTTAGATTGTTTGAGTGGAAATAGCAGTAATTTTAAAACACTGTTTGAAACATTGAAAGATTAATTTTATTGCACAAATTAGTTTCATAAAGGGTGAGGTGCAATGCAAAAACAAAAAAACCACACCAAGTTACAATGGTGTGGACTAAGTCATTGAAATGAGTCTTATTTAATTGTGATGATGATTTTTTACACGGACAGGAACTTTTTCCATTTGACTTTCATCATTGATATAACGGAAAACTGCATAGGCTGAAATGCCCAATAATATGACCAAACTAAACATTGTAAATAATGTAATCATCGTTGCAAGCATCAGCAAAACCTTCTTTCTATAAGTTACTTTGGCTACGGTTACAAATCCTCATATTTAGTATAACAATAATTATCCAATCAAGCTACTGGAATGCTCTTGTTGTTCTTTATTTTGTGTTTGGGCCATTAAGATGTGACAGGAGCTGTCAATTTCAGTTTCATCATAAAAGTGAAGGCGTCCGTCTTTTAAAAGAAAAGTTAACGTATAGCCCATCTCATCTAAGAGAATTAAACGCTCTGGTGTTAATTCAACAAGTGTAGTTTTGATTGGTTTTGAGTTTTTGGTGAGTTGCCAGTCCTCATTAATGGTAAAATGAACTTCTTCTAAAGGCGTCTGATAAAACCAACTTCCAATAAAGGCTGAAGGTTGTCGTTTATTTTTATGCCAAAAAATAGTACCAGCAAGTCCAGTCAAAAGAGAAAGTCCAAGCAATAACGGAAAATGTTTTTTCATCAGATACGCCTCCTCGTCTAGCAATAATGGCAGTATAGCATAGGGATTTCTTTTAGCCCTCGGTCTAAAGTTGGAGATTGTTGTCTTTTTCTTTTTTATGATAAGATTTAGCAGGCAGGTGAGAAAATGCAATATGAAAATATTAAGATGGCACATTTTATAGTCAGAGATAATCGCTTTATCTGTCATTGTCAATTAATTGAAACTGGTGAAGTGGTAATTGTACATGTTAAAAATACTGGGCGCGGTAAAGAAGTCTTGTTAAAAGGTGCTCTAGTAGCTTTACATTATCAACCAAGTCCTAAACGAAAAACAGATTATGATTTAATAGCAGTAAAAAAAGCAGAGATGTGGATTAATATTGATAGTCAATTACCCAATAAATTAGCTTATGAAGGAATTTTGACAGGGAAAATCAAATTGCCTCATTTTCCTGGTAAGTTAGCCAGCTTAAAAAGGGAAGTTACATATGGCAATTCTAAATTTGATTTATTTGCTACGAGTGATACTAATGCTGCAGCTTTTATTGAAGTAAAAGGTATGACATTAGAAAACAAAGGTGTAGGGGCTTTTCCGGATGCACCGACTTTAAGGGGATTAAAACATGTGAAAGAACTACAAGCAGCCTTTCATGCTGGTTATTATGCGTATATCTTGTTCATTGTTCAATTTGAACAAATTAGCCAAGCAACGATTCATACTGCAATGCAACCACAATTAGCTGAAAATTTTACTTTGGCAATAGCAGACGGCGTGGAAGTTTTAGCGTATAATTGTAAAGTAGAACCTAATCAAGTAACAGTCAAAGGTCAAGTGCCATTTGACGTAACGTATCCTTTTGTTGATCCTAATTAATTAGTCAATATTTAAAGCTATAAAGAAAGTAAAGGAGCGAGCGATATGATAAATTTAGGAATTATTGGTACAAATTGGATTACCCATCAATTTGTCGAAGCTGCACTTACTACTAAAAAATATGATTTGGTAGCCGTTTATTCCCGTTCATTGGAAAAAGCACAAGAATTTGGGAGTCATTATCATGAAGATGTTGAATATGCGACGGATTTAAATACTTTTTTCCATTTAGCTCATTTACACACTGTCTATATTGCATCTCCTAATGCATTGCATTTTGAACAGGCTAAAGCGGCAATTATCGCAGGAAAAAATGTAATTGTCGAAAAACCTGCATTTTCCACGCCGCAAGAAATGGACGAAATTATTAATTTAGCGAATCTTCACAACGTCTTTTTCTTTGAAGCAGCACGCAATATTCATGAAAAAGCATTTGATACCATTAGTGATTTCTTACCGCTAAAAGATCATATTATTGGTGCCAACTTTACTTTTATGAAGTATTCGTCTCGTTATGATGCTGTATTAGAAGGAGAAGAACCAAATATCTTTTCACCGCAATTTTCTGGTGGCTCAATTATGGATTTAGGCGTATATCCACTCTATGCTGCTTTAGGCTGGTTTGGTGTACCACAAGCAGCGCATTACTTTGCTCGCAAGATTGTAACAGATGTTGATGGAATTGGAACGATTATTTTACGTTACGATTTATTTGATGTTACGATTCAACAAGGAAAAATTGGCGATTCTTTCTTACCATCTGAAATTTATCTTGATAACGGTACATTGACTTTAAATGGGATTAATTCTTTTGAAAAAGTGGAATTTTACGATCGAACTGCTAAAAAACGTTTGTTATTACCAATTACTTTAAAGAAAAATCCAATGGAAGAAGAGGCATTGGCCTTTGCGAATGTGATGAATCACCCAACAGATAAAAAACAAGGTGTTTTATATGAAGAATGGGTGGAATTGGCCCGCAATGTGAACCAATTAATTTATGACTTACGTCAGCAAGCAGGTATTACTTTTACTGCTGATAAAAAAGATGAGGGAAAAAATTCATGATACCAGATAGTTTACCGGTAACTCTTTTAAAGCAATGGCAAAAAGCCGGCTATGAGGAGGCATCATTAATCCAAACTAAAGTTTTTACCCCTTTAAAAGCAAAACAAAATATTGTAGGGGTAGCCCCAACTGGTTCTGGTAAAACAGTAGCCTATTTATTACCAAGTTTAATGCAGCTAACTCCTGGTGGAGGAAATCAATTATTAATTTTGACTGCTTCACAAGAATTAGCGATGCAAGTGGTAGAAACGGCTCGTTTTTGGACTGAGGAAATGGAATTGAAGGTTCAGCCATTAATTGGCGGTGCAAATACGAAACGACAATTAGAAAAATTAAAAGAAAAGCCCGAAATTTTAGTTGGTACTGCAGGACGTGTATTGGAACTGATGAAAACTAAAAAAATTAAAAGTCATCAATTACAAACGGTTATCTTTGATGAGGCAGATCAACTTCTTTCTGGTCAAGCTTTAGATATTGCTAAAGGAATTTTACAGCACTTAGATCAGTCTTGTCAGTTGAGTTTTTTTTCAGCAACAGCATTAAATGTTTTACCAGAAATTAAAAGCATTACCAAAGATAAATTTACTTTAATTGATGTAACAAAAGAAGATGATAGTCAAGGTGAAGTGACGCATTTTTATTTGATTACTTCAAAACGTAAGAAAGCTGATACATTACGAAAGTTATTACATGTGGAGGATTTCCGTAGTTTAATCTTTTTTAATGAAGTAGCAGAACTTGGCGCAGTAGCAGAAAAGCTACAGTACCATAATTTACCAGTAGCAACTCTAGCTTCAGATCAGAACAAGATGTTGCGCAAAACGGCGTTAAAAGCATTTAAAACAGGAATGGTTAGAGGGTTATTAACGACAGATGTTGCTGCTCGCGGACTTGATTTGGCCGATTTACCGATGATTGTTAATATGGAAGTTCCAGTTGACAATGCAAGTTACCTCCATCGCGCTGGTCGTGTAGGTCGAATGGGGAAAAAAGGAATTGTAATCACCTTGGTAGCAGAAAATGATTTGTCATATTTAAAAAAAATGTCAAAAAAAATGACACTATCGTTAAAAGAAATTTTTCTTTATGGTGGTCAGTTGATAGAGCAAAAGCCTGTTATTAATCAAAATGAGAAAAAGTCTCAGATAGCGTTACCAGAAAAAGGAAAAAAAACAGAAAAATTGCACACTAAAGAAATTGCTGTTAAACAGAAAAATAAGAAACGGCATAAAAAACAAAAAAATATTGGTAAAAGGCGCGTTTAGCGCCTTTTTTTGTGCTATTCTTAGAGTGTAAAAATTTTAGACAAGGAGCTTGTCATGAATTCACGGAAAGAAGAAATTTTACACACATTAGAAATGCGCAAACAAGGAATGACGGCTGTTCAGATTGCAGAGTTATTAAATATTGATCGGACTAATGCTAGTCGCTATTTAAATGAATTAGCAAAAGAACAACGGATTATTAAAAATTCTGGCCGCCCAGTGATATATGAACCACTATCAGAAGAACAAGTACATGTTGATAGTTCTTCTGCAGTGACTTTTGATGCTCTAGTAGGAGAGAAGGGTTCGTTAAAAGTTGCTATCCAGCAAGCAAAAGCTGCAATTTTATACCCACCGCGAGGATTACATACAATTATTTTTGGAGATACAGGAACAGGAAAATCACTTTTTGCAGAGTGTATGTATCAATTTGCATTAAAATCTCAAACATTAAAGAAAAATGCTCCTTTCGTATCCTTTAACTGTGCAGATTATGCTCAAAATCCTCAACTGCTATTCGGCCATATTTTTGGGATTAGAAAAGGTGCCTATACTGGAGCGAATGAAGACAGCCCCGGCTTAATTGCTAAAGCAGATAATGGTATTTTATTTCTTGATGAAATACACCGACTGCCACCAGAAGGACAAGAAATGCTTTTTACCTTTATTGACAAAGGTGTATATCGCCCTTTAGGTGAAAGTAATAAAACTTATGAAGCTTCGGTGCAAATTATTGGTGCAACAACAGAATCTTCGGAGAATTTTTTAACAACATTTAATCGACGGATTCCAATGTCTATTACCTTGCCAAGTATCAAAGCGCGTTCTTTAGATGAGCGGTATGAAATTATAACTTTATTTATTAAACAAGAAGCAAATCGTCTAAAACAAAAAATCGAAGTAGAACAAGATGCAATTATTGCTTTTATGCTATATCAGGCAGAAGGAAATATTGGTCAAATAAAACGAGATTTAAAACTAGTCTGTGCCAAAGCTTTTCTTCACTACCGTACCAAACAGCAAGATAGTTTGCTTGTGTGCAAGGAAGATTTATCGTTACCTGTGCAAAAAGGGTTACTAATGCGCAAAGACTATAGTGAAGATTTAAAGCAATTTTTGGAAGGAAAAGGAAACTTGCTTAGTTTTGAACCAGGAGCGACTGAAGTGGTGTGGAGTCAAGATCCGGAACGTAATATGCAAGTTTACAATGCAATTGAAGAAAAAGTAACGACTTTATCTGATCAAGAATTGACTAATGTAGATTTAGAACAACTAATTTTAGGCGATGTAGATGCTTATTTTGAAACCTACGTGGAAGAGTTAACGCAAAGTTCTTTGCACAAAGAACTATTACCAAAAGGAATTTGGCAATTAACGAGTGAACTTTATGAAGTGGCCGAAGAACGTCTGGAGCGAAAATACAATGAAAAAGCACGCTTTGCTTTTGCGTTACACTTGCAAAGTACGATTGAACGCTTGAAAGATGGGCATACGATTATTCATCCAGATTTAAATAATATCCGTAAAAACTTTAAACAAGAATTTCAAGTAGCATTAGATTTATCAACTATTATTGAAGAGCGTTGTCATATTGAAATTCCTTTTGACGAGATTGGTTTTATTAGTATGTTTTTATCTATTCAGGTTGGACAAAATACGCCATTACCTGAAAAAAATATTGAAGTTATTGTATTGATGCATGGCAGACAAACTGCGACATCGATGCTGGAAACAGCGCAAGAATTGCTAGATACAAAAACTGGAGTAGCTTTTGATATGAGTTTAGATATGGAAGTTCAAACGATTTATAACAAACTACTCCATTATGTGCAACAAAATGCATCTAAATTAACAGGAGGCATTTTGTTACTTACGGATATGGGTTCCTTGAATTCTTTTGGAAATTTAATTTATGAAGAAACGGGCGTTCGGACAAAAGCCGTTTCTATGACAAGTACAATGGTAGTTTTAGAAGCATTGCGTATGGTGGATATGGGAAGAACATTGGAAGATATTTATCAAAATACGTTGTTGTCTTTTAAAGCAATCGTTAAAGATGAGTTCAATTTGCATAAACAAAAACAAAAAAAGGCTGTCGTTGTAACCTGTTTTACTGGCGAAGGTGTTGCAAGCAAATTATATGATCGCATTGTACCAGTAGTAGATAAAACACAAACTGAAGTTATTCAAATGCAATTTATTGAAAAAAATGCTTTCTTACAACACATTGATGCTCTTATGACAGAATACGATATTAAAGCCATTGCAGGGACAGTTGAAATTGATTACCAAAATATCCCATTTTTTTCAGCATATGAAATATTTGATAACGAACGCTTGCGTGTATTAAAACAAATCGTCAACGACGATATTCCGATGGATAAAATCGGACAATCGCTACAAGAAGCTCTGACGAGTGTTTCAGGTGTTGAACAGTTGATGGTACAATTACAGCAGCTTTTACACCATGTTGAAGGTCAAATGCATGCGGTTTTAGAACCAAGTGTTGATGCGGGTATTATAATTCATTTGGCCTTTTTAATCGATAACTTGCGTAAAGGCGAGACTTCACGCAAGTTTGATAATCTTGCGGCTTTTCAAAAAAAATATCGGTTGGAATGTGATTTAGTACGAACTAGTTTAATGCCGATTGCTAAAAATTATCAGGTCGATTTTAGTGATGATGAAATTGCCTATATCGTGCAAATGATTCAACAAAATAAAATTACAAGTACGTATCCGCTTACACAGAAAGATTAGTGTGTAATTTGTGTGTTCGTTCTGTGTATAAAAAAACAACGAGTGAAACGCTTTAATAACAGCGTTTTACTCGTTGTTTCATTTTGGCACACTTCTTGCATTATAGTTAAGTGTAAGATAAATGAAAAAGAGGTGAGATAAAATGGCAAAAGAAACAATTATGTTAGTTTGTTCAGCGGGAATGAGTACAAGTCTCCTTGTAACAAAGATGGAAAAGGCAGCAGAAGAAAAAGGTATCGATGCAGATATCTTTGCAGTTTCAGCATCTGAAGCAGACAACATTTTAGAAGAAAAAAATGTTGATGTTTTGTTACTTGGCCCACAAGTTCGTTTTATGAAAGCGCAATTCGAACAAAAAGTTGCACCAAAAGGCATCAAATTAGATGTTATCAACATGGCAGATTACGGCATGATGAATGGTGAAAAAGTTTTAGCACAAGCTGAAAAATTGATGAATGAAGAATAATGATTAGGAGGGAATTTTGTGGAAGAAGAACAAAGCTTAGAAGCCATCATGGGTTTGATCATGTATGGCGGGAACGCGAAAAGTGATGCGATGGAAGCTATTCAAGCCGCTAAAAAGGGTGATTTTGAATTAGCTGATAAAAAAATTGCAGACGCAGAAAATTCTCTGACTGAAGCACACCATTCACAAACAAATATGTTAACGCAAGAAGCGCAAGGTAAACACGTTGCCGTAACGCTTTTAACTGTTCACAGCCAGGATCACTTAATGACAGCAATTGCAGTAACCGATTTGGCAAAAGAAGTTATTGATGTTTACCGAAAAATGGCTGAAATGGATTCTGAAAAATAATTTATTTAAATGTTAAACACTGCTAAGCAGGTGAGCAGTTCAATTTATCTTTTTTCATATGTGGTTGTTTGTTAAAAGAAAGTGACACCTGTAATTTTTTTTAGGAGGAAATAAAATGGACGCATTAACAGCGTGGTTAGAGAAGCACGTGCTTCCAATCGCAGCAAAAATTGGGGCCCAAAAACATTTGGTTGCTTTACGGGATGCCTTTATTGGAACAATGCCCGCGACGATGGCTGGTTCAGTAGCCGTTATGATCAACGCAATTATTCGTGATTTACCAGGGCAATTTATCTCAACTTGGGGTGCCAGCATTGCTGAAGGAAAAGGTATTTTTGCTCTTATTAGTACAATTATTACAATTAATGGTTATGTTTGGAATGGTACATTGGCAATTGCCGGGATTATTTTCGCCTTTTCATGGGGCTTTAACTTAGCTCGTGCTTATGGTGTCAATGACCTAGCTGGAGGTATCGTTTCTCTTGCTGCTGCTATTTCTGGGGTAACATATTCATTTTCAGGTACATTAGCTCAAAAAGTCCCTGCTGATTTGGTCGATCAAATCAATGCAAACTCTGCAACAAGTGGTTGGTCAGCAACAGCAGATGGTATTACGGCGAATGCTTGGGGTTGGATTCCATTAAACAATATGGATGCAAACTTCTATTTTACAGCCATGATTGTTGGTTTTGTGGCAAGTATTATTTTCTGTAAACTAATGTTAGCTAATATTACAATTAAGATGCCAGAACAAGTGCCACCAGCAGTATCAAAAGCTTTTGCTGCCATTATTCCTGCGACAGCAGCTTTATACGCGGTAGCTATTTTCTACTGGATTTTCTCTAAATTAGTTCCTGGTATGACATTATTAGCTTGGATCCAAGAAATGATTGCAAAACCGTTATTAGGTTTCTCACAAGGTTATGGTGCTGTTTTAGTTGTAACGTTGTTTGTACAATTGTTCTGGTTCTTTGGGATTCATGGTACCAACGTATTGGCACCAATCTTAGAAGGCGTATTCTCAGTAGCACAGCTTAAAAACGTTAACTTATTCCAAGAAGGCGGTATGTCTGCAGTCTTAGATGACGGTTACAAATGGGTTCGTGGTTCATTTGATATTTATGCATGGTTTGGTGGTGCCGGTGGTACACTAATGCTATTAATTGCTATTTTAATCTTCTCTAAACGAGCAGATTATCGTGCTGTTGGTACATTGGGTGTTGGACCTGGTATCTTCAATATTAATGAACCAGTTATGTTTGGTATGCCAATTGTATTAAATGCATTATTGTTCATTCCTTACATCTTAGCACCACTAGTATCTGTTTCAATCGGTTTCTTTGCAACACAAGCTGGATGGGTAAACCCAGTATCACAACAAGTTGTTTGGGTAACACCTCCAATCTTGAATGCATTGTTAGCAACGGCTATGGATTGGCGTGCAGTTGTTGTATCTGTAATTTGTATGGCTGTAACATTTATTATCTACACACCATTTGTTATTGCTGCCAATAAGATTCAACCTTCTGATTTATAAAATTTTCGAAGAACTGTTTTCGCTTCCCAAAGAGGTGGAAGCAGTTCTTTTCTTCTAAAAGAAGTTGTGAGAAAATAAAAAGCGAAGAAATATTTTTATAATCAGCAGATTAAAAGTGAAAAAAATAAATTAGTCTATTTTATTTTAGGAGGATTTAGAATGATTAGTATTGCGAGTGCGATGCAACAAGAAGAAATAAAAAAATTATTAGCTGAGTATAATGAAGAGGGCATCAGCTACTCTTTTAAAGAAAAAAAGGGAATTAAATTATATTTTGAAGTAACTGGTGATACACAACAAGCAGCTGCCACAGCAAAACAATTAATTAAAGCCCAACCTTGGGGATCTGTCTTGTATTTCCAAGCAGCAGTTGAAGGATAAAAAGAAGAGCGCATCTATTTTTGAAAAGTGAAATAAGCTTTTTAAATGGGCAACAAAAGTAGGAAGTAGGATGATGAATATGGTAAAAAATGGCTTGTTTTTATGCAGTATTGGCTTTTTAATCACAATCTATAGTTTTAGTGGGCCAACCCAGCAGATGAATGTAGGGCGCTTAATTGTGGGATTAGCACTTGTCGTAGTCGGTGGCGTCATGAGTTGGCGTGGTAAAAAGACCACAAAAGACGATGAAAGAGGCGATAAAGCATGAAAGTGGAAAAAAAGCTAAATATTTCAGCAGAAAATTTTTATGATAAAATGATGAACTCTGTTATTTTTGATATTAGAAAAGCAACAGGTAAAACAATTACGCGAAAACAATTAAAGAATTTTTCTTATGTCAAACAATTTACCAAAAACAGCAGTGCAAAAATTGCCATTGAAGAACTTGTTGAAAATCGTATTTATCAGTTTAAAACATCTACTAGCCGTAATGAATTTGTTGTCCGTTATGAAATTGAACCAATTGACGAAAATAAGTGTTATGTTAGCTATAATGAAAACATGAAATCATTTGGTTTTATGCAGCAGATGAATGATATGCTATTGGGTATTATGCTAGGCTTTTTTAGAAAACGTCAGTTTGGCAAAATGTTGGAAAATATGGCGAGTGCCAATTAAAAAGGGGTCTACGGGCACCTTTTTTATTTTTTGCTAAAGCCAATCTTTAATCATTATAATTTTATGAAAAGCTCTAAAAATGTATCAAAATATTCTCTTCATGCATGAAAAAATTATCCTGTTAATAAAGCTTTTATTTTGAAAGGATATTTGGAACAATGATAAAAATTCAAAAAGAGTTTCAACAAGAAATGTTTGATTTAGCCGCTTATGCTTTTTCTCAAAATAAAAGTATAGAAAAGGCAGAGCGTTTTGAGTATTTAGCGCAAAAATCGCAAAATTATGGTTCATTTGCCGATAGTGTATTGGCAAGTCAAGTAATGGCGACTCCTTTTTTAGTCAATTTTTGGAATCAAACACTGAGAATGACTGGAATTGGGTATGTTTCCACTTATCCAGAGTTTCGTAAGCAAGGGCGAATTGACGCGATTATGGGTCAAATGCTACAGGATAGTTATAAGGAGAAAAGGCACTTATCTTACTTGGCTCCTTTTTCTTATCCTTTTTATCGTCGCTATGGGTATGAGTCGGCCTTTTTACAAATTCGTTACGAAGCATCAGCAGAAAAATGGCCGTTTGGTGGGCGATGTCAAGGCAGAGTCCAACGTGTTTCTTTTAGCGAAGCAAAAGGTGTACTCAAAGAGATTTATCAAAAAAGTTGTCAAAGTCAAAAAGGTGGTATCTTAAGAGAAGAATGGTGGCTGCGTTACAAGTTTGATTTGCATAAAGATTTAAAGTTTGGCATATACGTACAAAATGATCAGCACGAAGGCTATGTTGTGTACGAAATTATAAACAATAAATTGGAAATTATTGAATTGGTAGCCTTAACACAACCGGCTTTTGTCGCATTACACGATTTTATTAAGGCGCATTACGGGACGGTAAATACAATTACTTGGACGCAACCTTTTGATGGAAAAACAGCGATACTAGAAGTGAGTGATCCACAAGTAAAAGTTGAAATTTTACCTTACATGATGGCACGCGTGGTGAATGTTGCTGCTTTTTTACAAGCGTATCCTTGGCAAACGAAGATTACCGATAGCTTTGCTGTTGAAATTGTAGAGGATAGTTTTTTAGCGATTAATAATGGCTGGTATGAAGTTACCACAGACGGACATGTTACGCGGGTGGAACAAAGTAATTTACCTTTTTTAAAAGTGTCACCACAAATTTTCACTCAGCTATTTTTGGGTAGTGTAAAATTAGATGATTTACTTCTATCAAAAAAACTAGCTATTACAAGCGAATTAGTTCCTTTGCTACAAGAGCTCTTACCAAAAGAGATGCCCTTATTAGGAGATTACTTTTAAATAAAAAAAGAAGCCCTAAAAGGACTTCAAAACGTTCCCGACTGGAATTGAACCAGCGGCCTGTCGCTTAGGAGGCGACCGCTCTATCCGACTGAGCTACGGGAACTTCAGTACTGTTATATTTTAGCCTTAAGTGATAAAGGATGCAAGTCGTCTATAAAGAAAGAGGAAGACAAATGGTAAAAAGATTAATTAGTGCAAATTATAGTGATGTTAAAAAAATGAGTGCACAAGAATTAAAGCAGTCAATTAAAGCAAGTGAAGGTCGTGTAATTGTAACAGAAACCGTTGTACAAACAATTCCGCAAGCAATGGATGTGACAAATGCAGAGGTAGCAGCAGCATTTGGAGCAGATTTAATTTTGTTAAATGGTTTTGATTGTTTCCGTCCGGTAGTGTTTGGGATGCCTGGTTTAACACCAGAAATGATTTTTGATGAGAAAACAGTAATTGAAAATCCAATTCCAACTTTAAAAAAATTAACAGGTAGACCGGTTGGCATTAACTTAGAACCAATTCCTGCTGATTTGGATTTAATGAGTGAGCAAGTCGTCATTTCTAAAGGACGAACAAGCTCGCTTGAAACAATTCAAGAAGCTGAAAAATTAGGGGTAGATTTTATCTGCTTTACTGGAAATCCAGGTACTGGCGTAACCAACGATGCCATTGCCGATGCTGTTGACATGGCCAAAAAACATTTTTCTGGTTTAATCATTGCTGGAAAAATGCATAGTGCAGGATCAAGTGAGCCAGTTGTGACAAAAGAGGCTGTAACTGCCTACGCCAACGCGGGAGCAGATATCTTATTATTGCCAGCTGTCGGAACAATACAAGGGTTTTTAGAACAAGATTTAATTGAAGCAGTAAAGTTGGCAAAAGAAAATGATTTACTAACGATGACTGCCATTGGTACTAGTCAAGAAAGTGCGCGCCCAGAAACATTACGGCAAATGGCAATTACTAATAAAATTTGTGGCGTTGATTTACAACATATCGGAGATGCTGGTTATGGTGGTATGGCTCCAGCGGAAAATATTTTTGAGATGTCAGTTGCAATTCGTGGGATGCGTCACACCATTAACCGCGTGGCTCGTTCCATTAACCGCTAAAAAACAAGTCTAAAAAAACCACTTTTTGTAAGTTTCATTTACAAAAAGTGGTTTTTTTATAGACCATCTAACCCGCCAGCTCCTCCGTTGTGGCCACCAACCAAATGGCTACGAGCTAGACTGCGGGCTCCTTCCAATTTACTAGTTGCATGAATGATCGCAGCAAAACCATATTTTTCTCGAATTTTATCGATAATTTTATCCAACCGTTCCGCATTTATTTGAGTTTCTGGGGAGGTAAATAAATTCAATTGTTTTGCGTTTGTAAAAATTAATTTACTGTAACTAATTCCCACGTGACGAACAATTTGACCAGTATAATATTTACGAAAGATTATAAGGCAGTAATTAACCAATTCTTTTGTGTTATCAGTGCCTGTAATTTTCATCTGGTGAGAAAAGCTTTCTTTTTTACTGCCACTACTGGCACCGATGTATAAAGATATACACTGGGTTAGACAATGATGACGGCGAATGCGCGCAGCAACTTGTTCAGCCATTTCTTTTACTACAATTTCAATTTCTTTTTGAGTAGTATAATCTTTTGGTAAAACTTGACTGTTTCCATATGATTTTTCTTTGGGGGAAGGGCCTTTTTCAGAAATAATAGTACGGTCGATACCATTTGTGTGGTAGTAAAGTTGTAATCCTAGAATTCCAAAGTGATTTTCAAGCATAATCGGATCACTGTTGGCTAATTGTTTGACAGTATCAATTCCTAAGTTATAAAGACGTTTTTTCATACGATTGCCAATCCCCCAAAAATCTGTTAACTCAGGGATAGACCAAACTTTTGTTAAAACATCTTGATAGCGAATTTCAGCAATAAAATTAGGGTTGTGTTTCGAAAAATTGTCTAATGCTAGCTTGGCTAAGAGTGGATTATCTCAAATGCCAATGGATAAAATTAGACCCAATTTTTCTTTTACTTCATTTTGAATATGATGAGCTAAACGCATCCTCTTCATGTAACGTGATTCACTTTTATTTGAGTAAAATAAATTCAAAGAATGACTAACATCTAAGATGGACTCATCAATGGAGTAGGGGAGTAAATCTTCATCTGAAACATATTGCTGAAAAATAGCATTAAAACGCATATTTTCCTGTATATATAAACTCATTCGTGGTGGAACTTTTATAAGATTGGGATTGTCTGGCAAGTTATCGGCACGTGTGACGTTTGTGATACCCAATTTCTTTTTTGCGGCTGGAGAAGCAGCAAGAATCAAACCGTTACCGGTATTGTCTTCGTTGCTCATGACAACTAAAAGCGTGGTTAATGGATCTAAATTCCGAGACACACATTCAACGGTGGCATAAAAAGATTTGACATCAATAAACAAAATATCTTGGATAGATTCTTTACGATAGTCAAAGTTAGCTTTCATCTAATCACTCCTTTATACTTCATTATACGAACGTACGTTTGCTTTTGTAAAGCGAATAACCATAAAAAATATTAGGTCAGAAAAATTTGTTAGAGACCTTATTACTTTGTGTAAAAATGTAAGCGTGTTACACTTTTATTGTAGTGTTATTCATTATTTTTAGGAGGTAATGTCTTATGACCAAAGTTGGAAATGAAGTCTTACGGCAATTGACTGCTGATCTTGAAAAAGGGCCTTTTGTTACAATTATGTTGAACACCCATGTTGCCCACCAAGATGTAGAAAAAGATCAAATCAAATTTAAAAACTTCGCCAAAGAAGCCAAAAAACGTTTTGAAAAGAAATATCCTGAAAAAGAATGGAAAAAAATTCAAGATAAAATTGATGTACTGTTAGCTGATGCATCTTTCTGGCGCAGCGGAACAAAAAGCGTTGCAGTATTCGTCACACCAGAAGAAACGCTTGTTCACCGATTAAATATTGAAGTAGATGATCAGTATTATGTTGGGGATTTACCTTATCTACTAGCGTTAATTAAGAATAGTCAATTTAATTACACTTATTATTTATTAGCTTTAAACCGTGACTCGATGAAGTTATACTTTGTCGATAATAAAGAAATTCATGAAGTGGACTTGCCAGCAGGTGCTCCAATCGATGTTAAAACAGCCCTTGGAGATGAACTAACTGGGGGGAGTTTGAATTATAGTTCTCAAGGTAGTCAAATAGGCTCAAAAGAGGGCATTGCGTATCATGGTGTAAATGCCAAAGATGAAGAAGTTGAAATTGATTGGGTGAATTACTATCAAGCGGTTGATGCTTTCTTTAAAGACGAGTTTCAAAATGATGCAAATTATCCACTGTATTTGTACGCCTTGCCAGAAAATCAAACGATGTTTAAAAAATATGCGAAAACACCTTATTACCAAGCTGGGGCTGCAATTTCAGGATCGCCAGCTCAGTTAGATATTAAAGCAATCAAAGAAGACTTAGATGAAATTGTTACAACTTTATCACAAACAGAGATTGCGTCTTATCAAAAATTACTTGATAAAAAATTTGTAGATCAATTACCAGATGTTGTCTTAGCAGCTAAAGAAGGACGCATTTCACATTTATTTATTGCAACTTCTAACTTGGTTGATGGCTTTGGTGAAGATCCAGATACAGAGTATGACCGACGACAAGTTCTTAATAATCTGGCTGCAGATGTTGTAAAAAACAGTGGCGAGGTCTTCGTTTTAGACCAGAAAGATGCGCCGGACGAAAAGAGTTTGACCGCAATTCTACGCTATTAATTAAGAGTTTACCAAGCAAATTGAAGGAAAAAAATTTTTATTATTAAAAACGAAACAAAAAAAGTCTTTTATTATTTTAGATCAAAAAGATGCGAGTTAAGGGTTTTTATCACCTTTAACTCGTATCTTTTTAAATTATCTTAACTTTTAACAAAAATAAATTCGCTTTTATAAATTATTTGTGGTACAATTCTTTTTGTAGTTATTGTAAAGGTAATTAATGGCAAGCTTGTTTCATATTTAAACATCTTCCACTTTTTCACCGGATACAAGGAATTGCACAAATACGTGTGTTTCACACAAGGAGGATTTTTAATATGCAAACAGGTACAGTTAAATGGTTCAACGCAGACAAAGGTTTTGGTTTCATCACAGCAGAAGACGGTAACGATGTATTCGTTCACTTTTCAGCTATCCAAGGCGACGGCTTCAAAACTTTAGAAGAAGGCCAAGCAGTAACATTTGATGTTGAAGAAGGTCAACGTGGCCCTCAAGCAACAAACGTTAACAAAGCTTAATTTAAATTAAACTTATAAGCCTGACGAGATTTCTCGTCAGGCTTTTTTTGTATTTAAGGCTATATGATTTTAATAAGGAACAAGCTACCATATTTTACTTTGTTTACGAAAAACAGGTTTTTATTTCATGACTATTGAAAAAATAGTATAATTTCAAAAGGACCTTTATTACCATTATGAAACTTATTAGGAGATGGCTTAGGATGAACCAAAATACAACGTATGCTGTAGTGGATATCGAAACAACGGGCACAGATCCCAAGGTTGATCGTATTATCCAAATTGGCTGTGTTTTGATTAGAAACGGCCGTCTAATCAATCGTTTTGCGACAGATATTAATCCGGGAAGAAAAATTCCCAAGCAAATCCAAAATTTGACACATATTTCTAACAGCCGCGTTCAAAAAGCACCATATTTTGAGGACGTTGCTTTTATTGTTGCGGATTTATTGGCGGATACGGTTTTTGTGGCGCATAATATTTTTTTTGATTATCAGTTTTTAAATGCGGAACTAAAACGTTGTGGCGTATCCCCTTTAAAAATTCCTGGTATAGACACAGTGGAATTAGCACAAATTTTTTTGCCAGAAGAAAGTAGCTTTCGCTTAAGTGACTTGGCTGAAAGTTTTGGTTTGCAACATGATCATCCGCACCAAGCAGACAGTGATGCTGAAGTTACGGGTGCATTATTACTTTTTATTGAAGGGGTGATGCGTGATCTCCCTATAGTGACGTTGAAAGCTATCAGTGAATTAGCAACACTCACCGCCATGCAAACGAAAGATTATATCACCAATATCTATCACCAACAAGTTCAAGCTAATCCACCTCTATCATCTGATTTAGAGATAGTGGAGGGAATTGCTTTGAGAAAAAAAACTGTCGTATTGTATGAAGATACTTACTATCAGACAAAGTATCCCCAAAAGAAAACCCAAAAAGAAAAACTTTATCAAAATAAATTATCTTTTCGTAAAGAACAAGCGCGGCTTATGAATTTAGTACATCAGCATTTTACGCAGGATGAAACAAAAGATTTGTTAATTGAAGCTGCAACAGGTATGGGCAAAACAATTGGCTATTTATTACCTGCTAGTTTTCTAGCTACGCCAGAAAAACCAGTAATTGTTAGTACGGTTTCGTTGTTATTACAAGAGCAGATCATGAAAAAAGATATTCCTTTGCTCAATCGTTTCTTAGAACGGAAAATACAAGCCGTTGTAGTAAAAAGTAAGCGTCATTATTTAGACTTAGCGAGATTTAAACAAACGCTAATTCAACCAATCTTACAAAAACAATATACACTCTATCAGATGGCGGTCTTAGTTTGGTTAACCAAAACGACAACAGGTGATTTTGGTGAACTAAATTTAATTAATTTAAATCATCTTTTCTTTCAAGATGTAGCCCATCGTGGTTTGAATTACTTATCAAAAAAATCACCTTTTTATCCCCACGATTTTTTAAAGTTTTTAAACAGTCAAATGAAAGAAAGTAATTGTTTAATTGTTAATCATGCCTTTTTAGCACAAGAAAGTTTGCGTAAAGAACCGCTGCTGCCCCAGTCACCTTATCTTATTATCGATGAAGCGCACCATCTGCCAACAATTTGCGAAAGAATTGCTGCAGAATCCTTTAATACGTTTTCATTTGATAAACGGGTGCAATTGGCACTTAGTGATGAAGGTGTTTTTTCTCGGTTATCCGAGTATTTAATAGAAATTGAAGAAGGAAAGCGTTTAGCAAGACTACTACAAGAAGAATTAAAGGAATTAGTAACATGTTATGAAGTATTAACAGATTTATTAGTGCAAGAATTAAATCCAGAACAAGAAATTGTAACACCAGCAGATTTTTTTAAGTTCGAGAAAAAAACGTTGAAATATTTTAAAAAGATTGAACTGTTTTTAAATGAAATCAGTGAAATTAGGATGAGTTGGCAGCAATTTCTTGAAAAGCGCCATTTAGTTTGGGGAACGACAGCTCAAATTGATTTTGCGGCATTAGCAGATTTATTAGAGGAATTAGAAAAACAAAAACGGATTATGCAACGGTTTTGTCATGATTTTGATCCTCGGTATGTTCGGTGGATTTTAAGGCGAGAAAAACAAGTCGGTCTAACTTTTCAAGTAACGGATTTTAAAGCAGCTATCTTGCCTCAAACTAAGTGGTATCCGCGTTTTGAAAAGATTATTTATGTTGGCGGTGCGTTAAAACTTACAAAAGATCGCAATTTGTTTGCGAAGCGATTAGGTATACCATCAGCTAGTTTAAAAATTGTGCCTGCTCCATTTGATTATGCAAGCCAAACGGAAATTTTAGTTCCAACGAAAGCAGTTCATATTCCGCAGCTTTCACAAGGTGAATACAGCGAATTTTTGGCTGAAAATTTAACTCTCTTATTAAAAGATTTTAAACGTCCTGCTTTAGTATTATTTACGTCTCACGACGTTTTGCAAAAAGTATATGAAAAAATGCATTTAGTGTTTTTAGAAAATGGGCGTGAAATACTTGCCCAAGGTATAGGTGGTAGTCGGGATAAATTATTAAAACGATTTAGTCAAAGTGATGCGGGAATTTTATTTGGCACGGATAGTTTTTGGGAGGGAATTGATTTGCCAGGAGAACAATTAGAGTTGGTAATTGTGACGCGGTTGCCCTTTGAAAACCCTAAGCGTCCTTTTATTAAAGCGCGTTATGCGTTTTTGAAAGCTATCGGCGTAGATCCATTTAATGAAGAAGCCTTGCCTAATGCAATGTTAAAATTGCGACAAGCATATGGACGGCTTATCCGATTTCCAGAAGATCGTGGTGTGATGGTGGTATTGGATCGCCGTTTTGTCAATACTACTTATGGCAAAAAATTGCGTCAGGCCATCCCCAAAAAAGTTGCAATTACTGAATTACCGCTTTTAGAGATTACGTCAGAAATTACAAATTTTTTAAAAGGTTAGTTTTTTTAGGTAATGAAAAACTTTTTGTTTTGAAATCTGCTATAATTAAAAGCAATTATCACAAAAGGAGCGTCAACCTGTGAAAAAAAACTTGGCAAAAGAAGAGCGTCAAGAATTAATTTTATTTATTATTTCGGGCGTTTTAGTCATAATTATTGCTTTGGGAATATTAGGCTATTTGAAGGCGCAAAGTCCAATGCAGCAAGCTAAAAAAGAGGCAATCGCTTTAGCAAAAAAACACACCGATCTAATCGATGTCGACGAATTTTATTGGTATAATCGCCAACAAACATATTTTAGTTTGGTTGGTAGTGATAAAAAAGGAGAAACAATTGCTGTTATCGTACCGAAATCAGGAGATAAACTTACAGTATTGCCGCAAAAAGAAGGCATTACAGCTGATAAAGCTAAAGCTTTAGTAAATAATACGTTTCATAGCCAGACAGCAAAAAAAGCCGAATTAGGCATGTACGATAAAAAGCCAGTATGGGAAGTAATGACAACAGATAAGCAAGGTCAGATTACTTATTATTTATTATCCTTTGAAAAAGGGGAAGAAATAAAAGTTATTAAAGATGTGTAAGTTTCGAAAATAGTTTGTTATTCCGAAAAAATTTCGGTAAAAATAACTGCTTCACGATTTTTCTATTTTATTGAGGAGATGATGAGTATGAAATTATCACAACGGGCCCAAAAGTTAGAGCCATCTGTAACACTGGCAGCTGCCGCTAAAGCAAAGGCATTAAAGGCAAAAGGAGTAGACGTTTTGAGCTTAACGGTAGGCGAACCCGATTTTACTACGCCCCAAAATATAAAAGATGCAGCAATCACGGCAATTACTTCGGGGCAGGCTAGTTTTTATACGCAATCTGCGGGGATTCCAGAGCTACGCCAAGAAATTGTAGCGTATATGAAAAAGTACTACCACCTTGACTATGCTGTTGAAGAAACAATCGTGACAGATGGGGCAAAATATGCGTTATATAATTTGTTCCAAGCTATTTTGGATAAAGGCGATGAAGTTATTATTCCTGTTCCTTATTGGGTTAGTTATGGTGAACAAGTCAAATTGGCTGAAGGGGTTCCTGTGTACGTAGATGGCTTATTTGAAAACGACTTTAAAGTAACAGTAGAACAATTAGAAAAAGCAAAAACCAAGCAAACTGTTGCCGTAATTATTAATTCGCCTTCAAATCCAACTGGAATGATTTATACAAAAGAAGAGCTAACCGCAATTGGTAACTGGGCGGTTGAAAATGACATCTTGATTGTTGCAGATGATATTTATGGTCGTTTAGTCTATGACGGTAACCAATTTACACCTATAGCAACATTATCAAAAGCAATTGCCAAGCAAACGATTGTAATTAACGGTGTTTCAAAAACATACGCGATGACCGGTTGGCGGATTGGTTTTGCAGTAGGTGATGCAAAAATTATTAAAGCAATGACCAACATTGCTTCCCAGTCAACGAGTAATCCAACTGCTGCCAGCCAATACGCAGCTTTGGAAGCATTAAGAGGTGACCAAACTTCTGTGGAAAAAATGCGAGTTGCTTTTGAAGAACGCTTGAATAAATTATATCCTTTAGTAGCTGCAATCCCAGGCGTCGAATTAAAAAAACCACAAGGGGCATTTTATTTATTTCCAAATATCAAAAAAACAATGGAAATGTGCGGCTATAATGACGTAAATGTTTTTGTAGAAGATTTATTAGAAGAAGGACACGTCGCATTAGTTACCGGTGCAGGGTTTGGTGCACCAGAAAATGTTCGTATCAGCTATGCTGCAAGTTGGGAACTTTTGGAAGAAGCAGTTAGAAGAATTCATAAATTTGTTGAAAACAAACGTAATAAAGATTAGAATGCTAGAGAGAAATCCTTAAAATATCGATTATTGTGAATAGAAGAATAGGAGAGACACAGGTGGAACAAATTCAAATTATTGACGCAAAAAAACACGTTGGTGAAATTGTTACAATTGGTGCTTGGGTGGCTAATAAACGTTCAAGTGGTAAAATTGCTTTCTTACAACTACGAGATGGGACAGCTTACTTTCAAGGTGTAGTAGTAAAAAGTGAAGTCCCTGAAGAAGTTTTTCAAATGGCGAAAAATTTAAATCAGGAAACTTCTATTGTGGTAACGGGTGAAATTCGTGAAGATAGTCGTTCAAAGTTTGGCTATGAGATTGGTGTACAAAACATTGAAATTATTGGAGAAAGTCAAGACTATCCGATTACACCAAAAGAACATGGAACAGACTTTTTGATGGATCATCGCCATTTGTGGTTACGTTCATCACGTCAGCACGCTATTATGCAAATTCGTAATGAATTGATTCGCGCAAGTTATGAATTCTTTAATAAAGAGGGTTTTGTTAAGATTGATCCTCCCATTTTAACGGGTTCAGCACCAGAGGGAACGACTGATTTATTTGAAACGAATTATTTTGATCAAAAAGCTTATTTATCTCAATCAGGTCAACTTTACATGGAAGCTGCAGCGATGGCTTTTGGCAAAGTATTTTCATTTGGTCCGACTTTTAGAGCGGAAAAATCTAAAACTCGTCGTCATTTGATTGAGTTTTGGATGTTAGAACCTGAAATGGCCTTCATGCATCAAGAAGAAAGCCTAGAAGTCCAAGAACAATATGTGGCGTATCTGGTACAAAGTGTTTTGGATAATTGTGATTATGCATTACATGTTTTAAAACGCGATCGCGCTGTTTTAGAAAAATATACACAACTTCCTTTCCCACGTATTACGTATGATGATGCAATCAAATTGTTAGAAGAAAATGGTTTTGACGATATAAAATGGGGGGATGATTTTGGTTCTCCTCACGAAACGTTCATTGCCAACTCTTTTGATCGTCCAGTTTTCATTTTGAATTATCCAAAAGCAATCAAACCCTTTTACATGAAACCACATCCAACTCGTGAAGATTTGGTGATTTGTGCCGATATGATTGCCCCAGAAGGATATGGTGAAATTATTGGTGGTTCAGAACGAGCAACTGATTATGAATATCTTTTAGAACAAATCCGTGCTCATGGATTAGATGAAAATGAATATTCATGGTATTTAGATTTACGTAAATATGGTTCAGTTCCGCATTCCGGTTTTGGCTTAGGTTTAGAAAGAACCGTGACTTGGTTAGCGGGTATTGAACATGTCCGTGAAGCTATTCCATTCCCACGTTTATTAAATCGGATTTATCCATAACAATGAAACTGCCGCTGGCTAATTGCGGCAGTTTTTTTACATCTCTATCAAACCTTTGTTTTTTTAGTCTCTGCTTTACTAAATCCTATTATTTTATTTCTATTTTAAATCATTTGTTTAAAATTGGTATATATGTATATACAAGTGAAAAATATTGGTTTAATGCTTGATTTCCTTGAATGTCGTAAGAAAGGTATGTTATGATGGGTGCAACACAGGAAAAGAAAAGGGGTTATAAAAGTGATAGCAGAAAAATCAATCGTGTTAGGTAAGCAATATATGGTACAACCAAAAGGGTTTCACCGTGCAATTTTAGCAACCGCAGCAAAAGTAGCAGCAGACGGCATTGTTTTTAAAGTCGATTTTTGTGAGCTTTGCGATCGCGACAAAGTATCACCAAATAATTCCTATGTAACAGCTACCAGCTATGATGTAAAACGTGTTGTTGGAGAAAATTGTTTTTTTAGCTAATTATATTGTGATTTTAAACCACGGTCTTTTAGACTGTGGTTTTTTTGTGGCAAAAGAGTATCAGATAGTGAGGAAAAAATACTTTTTTTAAATGTTTTTTTCGTTAAACTAAATTTAAAAAAATCAAACTTGGATTTCGTCAAAGGTCTTCTTACCTTAGCAAATGATATAAAATTTGCCGTTTCTTTTTTAGATTGTCTTTTAAATTTTGCAACTTATTATTTAATAAAAAAGATTTTGCAAAATAAAATAGATAGAAAAGCTAATATTTCACCAAAAATACAATCTTAATATGACAGTTTGTTTACAATTATTTTCAATCATTGGCTTTTCATGTACAATAGACCATAGTGTAAAAAGGAGTAAATATGAAAACAGTCAGTGTAGTGGCAAAAAATGGTTATCTGAAATTGATTCATCTATTAAGCCAACGCCCAGTGCAAAAAAAGAAAATTGTATTTTTACTTAGTTTTCCAACAACAAGCAATATTATACTTGATTGTCTTGCGCCGCATTTTAAACACGAGTTAGTTATTGGCTATATGGATAACAGTGAGGCATTAGCACAAACATATCAAAAATATGGTTGTAAAATATACTCACTGACGGGAAAGAAAATTTTTACTAGTGAGATTGTTGCCTTAACAAAAAATGCTGATATCGTGTTGTGTGATAATTACTTTGCTTTTTTAGCGGGAATTTTCTTTGACAAAAATACGGCAGTTTTACAATTGTGGCATGCTAATGGCGCTGCGAAGTCTTTTGGATTAGAAGCAAAATATGCAAAGAGCGCAAGTAGTGAGGACAAAAAACGGTATCAATCGGTTTATAAACGTTTTACGCATTATGTAGTCGGATCAAAAAAGATGATGACCATTTTTAAAGACAGTTATCAAACAACTACGGCTGAATTTTTACCCTTTGGCTATTTACCGACTGATATATATTTTGATCAAAATATAAAAATTTATAACGAGAAAAAGTTTGCGGAAAAATTTGGTGCTAAGAAAACACTATTATATGCGCCAACTTATCGTGAGAATTATGAAACACCATTATTAGATTTTAAAAAATTAGAGACAGAACTGGGGGGGCAGTGGCAAATACTTGCTCATCCGCATCCCCACGACAAAATCTTGCAAGCAAAACTTGCTACTTATGAAAATGTGGTGACAGATTTTGAATCACTTTCACTGCAGGCGTTATTGCAAAATGTTGATTGTTTAATATCGGATTATTCTTCTGTTCCTTTTGAGTATGCCTTAGTAAATCCAAGTGGAAAACTTATTTATTATTGTCCAGATTTTGATAAGTATAATGAAACTGTAGGTTTGCAAAAAGATTTTAGTACGTGGTTACCAAAAGTATTAATTACAAATGAAGCAGCGTTAAGAAAGCTGATTGCAGCTTATCCTTACAAAAGTCTAGCCAATTTCAACGAACTGTGGAACACTTATAACAAAGGAAATGCTTGTAAACAACTGATAGAATGGATTGAAAAAAGATGAGGGAATTGATTCTAGGATTACCTGTTGATCAAATTACGTACGGAGACATTTTAACAGAGGTGCCCAAATTTTTAGCTAGCAATCGCAAGATGAGTATTATTAGTGTGAACCCACAAATTGCCCTTGAGGCTAAAAAATATCCGAGTGTTGTTGACTTGATTGAAAAAAGTACTCATCGTATTCCAGATGGTATTGGAATTGTTTTGGTATCAAAAATGACCGGTGGTAAAATAAAAGAACGTGTAGCGGGCTTTGATTTAATGGTAAAACTTTTGGAATATGCCGATAAAACACAGAAAAAGTGTTTTTTTTATGGTGCTAAACCGGAAATTTTAAAAAGCACTATCAAAAATATTCATAAAGATTATCCAAATTTAATCGTTGCCGGCAGCATCGACGGCTACACGAAAATGACAAATCATGAAATTGTTACCCAGATGAATGCTGTACAGCCAGATTTTGTTTTTGTCGCCTTAGGATTTCCGCGCCAAGAACTTTGGCTAGCAGAAAATATGGCTAGTGTAAATGGTCGTGTCTTTCAGGATGTTGGTGGGAGCTTTGATGTTTTAAGCGGACATGTTAAACGCGCACCAGAGTTTTTTATTAAAACACATTTAGAATGGCTATATCGTTCACTAAGTAATCCTACGCGAATTGGACGAATTGTACAGTTGCCAATTTTTGCAGTAAAAAGTTTGTGGTGGAAGATGAGGAATGGGGGAAGAGACTAGATTATAGTCAACTATGATGAAAATTGGAATTATTGGTTACGATATTTTTGGTACTGGTGGAACGAAACGAAGTAATTTGAATCTGATCAATGAGTTTTCTATACACGGTGATGAAATTATTTTTTTTAACTTACTTCCATTTAGTAACAAGCAAGTTAAGAGTATTCAGAGCGATTTGGAGATGCCTAAAAATATTTCATTTTTTTCATTACAGCAATTTCCCAATGTTATTGCGTGTGATAGCTACATATTGACTCGTGAAAGTATGTTTAGTTTTGCACGGTATATTAAATTTATGTGGCCAAGGGCTGTTGTAGTAGGAGAAGTCCATGCACCGCTAGATTTAATTGAACCTGAATTAGATCTTGGAACGGATGCAATTGATGTTTATCGAGTTGCTACAGAAAACATTAAAAAGCGATTTATGAAACGGCTAAATTTGAATAATGTCGTTTCATTTCCAATTAGTGGTAGACATATTGATTTTTCTGAAAAAGAAATTCAAAAAAACAACAAATTAATTAACTTTGTAATTTATTCGCGTTTTGATGAACGTCAAAAAGATATTAGTTATGCAATAAAGTTAGTTGATTATCTAGTTCACGGGCTAGGAAATAATAAAATAAGATTATTTTTGAATGGAACTGGAAAAGCGGAAGGTTTTTACCGGAAATTAATCACTTTTTATAAGTTAACAGATTATGTTTTCATTAATCAAACAATGCCAGATGACTATATCTATCTTTCAACCGCAAGATTTGAAACATTAGGATATTCAATCATGGAGGCCTTTGCATCAGGAAAACGAATAGCCTTATATCAAGGGGATGATAATTCTCTAAAGGATATATATAGTGGGTTTAAGTCTGTATGTTGGTTAAATAAAAATTTACCAGATGATTCACATGCGTTGCTCCAATTTCATAATACAAAAAACCAAAAAGTAAATGAAGATTTTTTACATGATCTGTCATTGGCAAAAAAACTCCTAGATACGCAAAATTATGCGTCAGATTATATAACGAAAGTTATCGATTTTCCTTTTTTAAAAAAGGAAAATTATGAGATAATTGACTTTAATGAAGCATTGGAACAAGTGAAACAACAAAGTAGTCTCAGACAAAAAAATTTCATAACAAGTTTCTATTTAAAAGTGAAAAACATTCCATTAGTGGGTGAGTTTGTTACTAAGCCAGTTTTCAAGGAGTTTGTAAAAAAGAGTTTGCGTTATTTTCGTCCCACGAAACAGAAAGACGATTTAACGCCATTAGTTGGGAAACTTAGAGATGATTTTTTCTTTATAGAATCTTTCCATGGTAAGTCTTTCGCAGGTGATCCTAAATATATCGCATTAGAGTTGAAGAAAAAGTTCCCTGAGGCGTTTATTTATGTTAGCTCAGCTGATGAATTAGTAGACATGGAAATTATGGATTATGGATTTATACCTGTACGTATTGGTAGCCCACAGTATGTGCACAAGTTTCGTAAATGTGCTTATATTTTTATGAACGGTAATTCTTTGGATAAGTCTGGGAAAGTCAAAGGGCAGAAGTTCATTCAAACATGGCATGGTTTTCCTTTAAAGAAAATGGTGGCCGATTTAAATAATCTGCAACAACGGCAAGAAGAAAGTCAAGCGTTTTTACCTCGAATGAAAAAATGGGATTATCTATTGTCATCTTCAGAGCGAAATTCAGAATTATTAAAAAGTGCTTTTATGTTAAAAGAAAATTATAGCTTAAAGTTACTGGAATATGGCGCCCCAAGAAATGCATATCTTATTAAGTATAAAGATGACGAAATAGAGCGAAAGCGTATAGTTGCGAAATATTTTAATCGTCCCTATGATGCAAATAAAAAATATATATTGTATTGTCCAACATGGAGAAAAGGTAAGCGAAACTCTGTTGCTGATTTGAATTTTAAAAAACTGATTTCATTGTTGCCGCATAATTATGAAGTAATAATTAAATTACATCCTCTTGAGTCCAATCTAGTTAATCAATATAGCAATATAGACGAGCGGGTTTATTGTTTTCAAAATGAAACATCTGATATTCAAGAGTTATTTTTAATAAGTGATATGTTGATAACAGATTATTCATCAGCAATGTTTGATTATGCTCACCTAAATAGAAAAATTATCGTGTTTCAGGAAGATGGGGGTGCGTATAATAGACAAATAGGGTGGTATTTTGACATAGAGAACCTAACAGGTATACATCCTAAAGAATATAGTGAAATTTCATTAGCAAGAGAAATATTAATGTCAAAAAATTTGAAATTATATAACGAAAAAATTATCGATACCTTTCTTAATCAAGATACAAGCAGTTCGATTAATCAGTTATTCGATGAACTTTTTAGAAGCTAGAAGTATTGTGGTTGTTTTTGATAGGAAATTTATTAATAGGTGTTGAAGATATTAAATAGGAGGAGTGGCGTTTTTGCCGATATGAATATGAAAATTGGAATAATCGGGTTTAATATTTTTGGTGTAGGTGGGACAAGCCGTAGTAATATCAATTTAATTCAAGAATTACAACAAGAAGATTGTGACATTGTTTTCTTTAATACAAGCAATTTTTCAGAAGAAGATGTAAGAGACCTCGTTAGTAGAGAAACACTAAAAAAAAATGTTTCTTTCAAAAGACTAAATGATATTTTATCGAGCGATGGGATAGATAGTTATATATTGACAAGAGAATCTTTGTTTGTCTTAGCAAGAGCCCTAAAAAGAACATATCCAAATAGTAAGATTATTGGAGAAGTTCATGCCCCCATTTATAACGTTGAAATAGGCCCAGATTTTGCTGAGGATGCTATTGATATTTATCGTGTTTCAACGGCTAATACAGCTGAATTATTAAAACGAAAACTTGGTAAAGACAATGTAATTCCTTTTTCAATTAGTATTCGTCATGTGATTTTTGTAAAGGAAATCAGGAACAAATCTAGTAAGCCAACTAACTTTTTCATTTTCTCTCGGTTTGATGAAACTTCTAAGGATATTGCGTATGCTATTTCTTTAATGAGGTATTTGGTAAAAGAAAAAAAGATGATCTCCTATAAGCTATTTATTAATGGACAAGGCGTAGGAAGAATTCTATATAAAAATCTTATTAATGCCTATGGTTTGAATGATAATGTCTTTATTAATTATGAGCCCCCAACTGATTATACATATTTGAGTACTTCAAGAGCAGAAACTTTTGGATACTCAATTATGGAAGCGCTGGGACAAGGAATGCCTGCAGTTTTATATCCCGGAGATGATGGTGTTTTAAAAGAAATCTATGGAAATCTTAAAAGTGTTGCGTGGTTGACAAAAGACGTAAAAAAAGATGCTGAAACAATAATTCAGTTTATCGAACAACCATTGTTAAACCAAGACTATCAGTGTGATATGCAATATATCAAAAAAAATTGTATTACGATAAATTACGGACGGGAATATATTGACAAGGTAATAAAAAGTGATTATACAGTGAAGTTTGATGGTAATGTAGATGCTTCTAAAATTGTAAATGAAATTTATACTTCGCATTTGGGAAATCAGACTTTATGGGGGAAGATTATTAAAAGAGGAAATAAAAATCGCTATTTTAGAAGAGTTACAAAAAGTAAAAAATTACAAAATTACACCTTAAAAGTTACTAGCCTTTTAAAAAAATCCAATCCTAATTCTGAAACTTCTATCATACAAGAAAATATACGAAATGATTACATTTTTATTGAATCTTTTCATGGCAAAAATTTTTCGGGTGATCCTAAGTATATAGCACTCGCAATAAAAGAGCGTTATCCTAATAAAAAAATATTTGTTAGTTCTACTAACCAATTAGTAGATATGGAAATATATAAATATCATTTTATCCCCCTTAGAACGGGGAGTAGTAGATATGTTTCAGTTTTTTGTCAATCTCGTTTAGTGGTGGTAAATGGTAATACTCTTGATAAAGTGGGAAAACGTGAAGGACAAATAATTTTGCAGACATGGCATGGGTTTCCATTAAAGAAAATGGTAGCTGATCTGGTTGATGAAAAAGAAAAGCAGAAACAATTAAAAGCTTTTTACCCTCGGATGCTAAAATGGGACTACTTAATAAGTAGCTCATCAAAAAACACTCAATATATTACAAGTGCATTTCAATTAGAAAAAAACCAAAATTTGAAGATTTTGGAAATTGGTGCTCCAAAGAATACGTATTTATTAGAAAATAATAATAATCTCAGCGAGTTGGAACGTTTGCATTTAAAATATTTTGGTACTGAAGTAAACGGAAGAAAGTATATTTTGTACTGTCCTACTTGGCGCCAAGAAAAACGTGATGATCTATCTGCTCTTGATTTGAAAAAAATGATCAGTTTGTTACCGATAAATTATCATTTGATTGTTAAACTGCATCCTAATGAAGCTTATTTACGACGACATTATGCTAATATTGATCCGCGTATTCATTGTTTTTACAATGACATTACAGATATTCAAGAACTTTATTTGCTTTCTGAAACACTAATTACAGATTATTCTTCCGCTATGTTTGATTTTGCTCATACTAGAAAAAAAATTATCGTATTACAAGAAGATAAAAAGCAGTATGCACAGAACATCGGTTGGTATTTTGATTTAGAAGACTTGACAGGTTTAATGGGTAGATCTTATACAGAAGAAGAACTGGTTAGAGAAATAATTGAACCTGAGATGGACTTTTATAATGAAATTATTAGTGATGTTTTAATGAGTAACGATACAGAAGATTCTACAAATGAGTTGATGAAAATTTTATCGAGAGATGTCTTTATGGAGGAGAAAAATGGAAATTGTTAAGAGTAATCAGAGCAATCAACTTTTTAATAAAATTTTTAAGCGTACGAAAATCTATAGGATAGATGATAAAATCGATTTAACTCAGGAAAAGATAGGTATCGAATTAGGTGAATACCATAATTTATTAAAAAGTGCAACGCTAAATCAAGATTCTGCTAATTTACTTCGCAAATTAAATGATAATGGCTACATTTTATATTGGTATAAAAATAGAATTAGCTATTTTGTGAAAAATGATAAAATGAATACTATTTGGCAACGAAATGACTTATTGCAGCTCGGTAACTTTCTTTTTACGATAAACGAACCAGAAAATTTAGGTGAATCCGAAGATAATAGCTTAATTGTTGTCTTTTCCTCATATCCTAACACTCGTGCAGATGCTCTAAGTTCGAAAATCACAAGAAGGGTATTTCCTGACTTTTTTTCTAATATAGATAGTTACATTATAGGAAGCACTATTGTACTTCGAATTATGGACAGCTGTAGTCTGTATGGAAGTGCGTATATGAATACAAAGACTAATACAGAAATTGAAACAAATGTTCAAAATATAATTTCTGAAGTTAAAGAAAAATACGGAATACAATCAAACAAAGTAATTTTGACTGGAAGTCATAAGGGAGCTGTAGCTGCGCTATATCATTCTTATCTCGGTAATTATGTAAGTGTAGTTTGCGATCCTCAGTCAGAATTTGAAACACGAGGAAACGAAGACTTAGCTGCGCTAATTGACTTTATGCCTAAAATTGACGTTGAAGAGAAATTTGAGGACTTTAGAAAACAAGAAAACAAAGTAATAGTTAATAGTGCTACACCTTGCATGGATTTGGATGGAACAGTGAAAAATTTAGTAGATAGCATCATATTGCCATACGAATACAATAATGACGATGGTAATTTTAACTTGAACCTTCGTGTAGGATTAAGCGTGATAATGAATCAATGGCTTTTAAAAGATATTTGCATGTCAAATAACGATTGAAGGATAGAATATCATTTTATAATCGATTAATAAAGAGTTAACAGTATTTGACAAATGGAAAATGGAACGAGGATAATAAGTATCCAAAGGCGCATATATCCATTTTCCTTGTTTTTTGGTGATGTGTGTGAATAAACAAAATTAATTTATTTTTATTACGGGTATTATAAGGAGTGAAAATATGAAAAGTAAAAAAATTTTGTGTCTTTTAGCAATAGTTGTGTGTCTTTTCTTTCCAAGTATAGGTTTTGCTGAAAAGAACGATACGATAAATTCTAATATTTCTATTTCAACAACCAATAACTCTACACAGTATATAGAGCAGGATTCTAAAGAAAATGCAGTAACTCAATCCAACGAAAAGACCACTACAACTTCTAGCACGATGGAACAAGAATTTTATGATGAAAATGATAATGGTTCCTCTTCGACTGAAACGTTTGATATGAAAAACGATACTATATCAACAACCGATAAAGTAAAAAAGAATCAGGTTAAAACAGATGAAAGTTACATAGATAATACGAATTATGGTAAGTCGAGATCAGATTTATCATCGTCTGCTAATCTTCGTCAAGGTGTTATGAGAAGTTCTATCTATTTGCCGGCAGTAAGCGCTTCAAATCCCAATACGCCACGAAAAGATTTTATCGATGTTTCATCTCACAATGGAGCGATAAGCGTAAATGAATATAGGGAAATGATGAAGTATGGAGTGCAAGGGGTAATTGTTAAATTAACAGAAGCAACTAGCTATCGAAACCCCTACGCTAAAAGTCAAATTTTGAATGCAAAAAAGGCAGGATTAAATGTTTCCGCATATCATTATAGTTGGTTTACAACAAGTGCCAGTGCAATAAAGGAAGCAGATTATTTTGTTAAATATGCAAAAGAGTTAGGACTAGGTGTAGATACTGTAATGGTAAACGACCTTGAAGAACCCAAAATTGAGGGAAATAAGTATCATTCCCAGAACTCACTTTCCTTTGAAAAGAGGTTGAAAGAAAACGGGTATTCGAATGTCTGCCATTATTTCGGTGCATCGTGGATTGACAACGGGAAAATTAATACTGCTTTATTAGGTAAGAGTAAAATTTGGGCGGCTGCTTATTTTTATTCCATTACTACTAGCCACAAATATACTCATCTTGGTTCTTGGCAATGGTCTCCACGATTATCATTTCCTGGTATAAAAGGTGAATTTGATATTTCTGCTGACTATTCAAAATATTTTACAAAACCTGTAGCATTAAAAAAAGGAACTAGCGTTATATTGAAAAAAGATGCGAGTTACTTCGTTAGTGGTAATTCCATTAGTGAAACTGATAGAAAAAAAGCTTATATTATAACTGGTTCAAAAGTTATTACTGGTCAAAATAAAATTATTTATAATTTAAAGGGCTTAACAGAACAAGTATATGGGGAAAATATTCAAGTTCAAACTAGTTCTTTCCCATATATATCTTTAGGAAAAACTGTTTCAATTAAACCAACTGGTAATTTGGATATTGATGGAAATGTAATTGTAATTGATGATAAGAAGAAAATATATACAATTAAAGCTGTCAAAGATATTCCTAAAAAATACGCTAGTATAAGGGCATATCAGCTAAAAGAAAATGGTAAGTGGTACTATGAAGCCGATATTCAAGAACAAAATAGTAGTTTTAAACAACAACCGAACGGAATGAGTTTTAAAATAAAAAGTTCAGCTAATTTATTTTATGATGGGACCAAAATATCATCTAATGCCAAAAAAAATATTGGGGTGATAACCAATATGAAGTTAATACCAAAAAAATATAATAGTATTCGTATTTATCAAGATTCCAAAACAAAAAAATATTTATATGAATCAGATATAACACCACTATATAGCGAAATTCCTAGGTCTAGTAGTATCGTGATTAAAGCAAATGCCTATTATTATCAAAGCGGAGGCCAGATTCCTTCTAATTATAAAAATAGTGCATTCGTTGTGACAGATATGAAGAACATTAATCAAAAATACAATAGTGTTCGTGCCTATCGGATTAGAAACACCAATAATTGGCTGTATGAGAATGATATAATCTATCAGACAAGCGTTTATCCATATATATCGCTAGGATCCAAAGTATACTTAAAACAAAGCGCAAACTTGGATTACTCTGGTAGAAAAATTGAAAGTAGCGATAGAGGAAAAGTATTTAAGATTGGTTCTGTACGGGATATTCCCAAAAAATATGGTAGTATACGTATTTATCAAGACTCGAAAACAAAAAGGTGGTATTATGAAGCGGATATTAATAAAGTATAAATAAAAACGTATTAAAGATGATTAAGGTGTCTATAATTACACCGATAAGAAACAAAAAATCAAATATAGGAAATCTGTTAAAATTATAATTTCACATCCATCTCTTTTCGTGTATAATGGTACAAGCTAGTATCATGAAAGTAAGGAGGAGTTGTTTTGTCTAAACAACATCCGGAAGAAGAATCTTTTAAAGACAAGATTTTAAATTCGTTAAATAACTCAGATGAGGAAACTTCAAAGTCTGATAGAAGTTCAACTCGTCAAGGTCAACAAAATAGAAGTAGTTCGGCAAGTAGGCAACGCGACCGTTTAAATGTTTCGCAAGAGCCTGTTGGTACTAGAAGAAGTAGTGGCGCAAAAAGTAAGGCGCAAAATACTAAAAAAAGTGTGCCAACGAAAAAAGACGACAAAGAAGCAAAAAAGCCACCTATTAAAAAAAGTACTAGAAAAGAAAACGTAAGTAATAATGCCAAAACGCCACTCAGTGTATCTTCAGATGAAATGCAGCGCAGAAAGATGCGTCAAAAAGAAGACCGCATCGTTAGTAAAATTGTAACAGTTGTGGTGGTTGCCTTATTGGTTATTGGTGGTATTTTAGGTTTTTCAGTTTATCGTTATGTATCAAGCAGCTTGCAACCGTTAGATTCTGGCAGTAAAAAGACTATTGCAGTAGAGATTCCTAGTGGTTCATCAAATAAACAGATTGGTGAGATTTTGCAAGAAGACAAGGTGATTAAAAGTGGTATGGTATTTAATTACTATACAAAATTTAATAATTTGACAGGGTTTCAAGCTGGTAGTTATCATTTTTCTCCTGCCATGACATTAGAAGAAATTAGTAAAAGTCTGCAAGGTGGTGGTGCTGGTACTGCTGGAGCAGATGCGAAGTTAACTATTCCAGAAGGCGTCGACATTGACAAAATTGGTGATATTATTGCTAAAGATACGAAAATTAAAAAATCTGATTTTACTGACCTAATGAAAAATGAAGATTTCTTTAAAAAGATGCAAGAAAAATATCCGGATCTTTTAGCAAGTGCTGCAAAGGCAAAAGGTGTCCGGTATCGTTTAGAAGGTTACTTGTTCCCCGCAACTTATGATTATTATAAGACGTCCTCGTTAGAAGATATTGTTACACAAATGATTGATAAAACCAATACTGTATTGTCAGCTTACTATGATACTATTAAGCAAAAGAATATGGATGTACAAGAGGTTCTAACACTTGCTTCTTTAGTTGAAAAAGAAGGGGTAACCGAGACAGATCGCAAAAAGATTGCCCAAGTATTCTTTAATCGAATTGCTGCTGGCATGCCATTGCAATCAGATATTTCAATTTTATATGCATTGGGTGAGCATAAAGAAAAAGTTTATAATAAGGATTTACAAGTAGACTCACCGTATAATTTATATACGAATACCGGTTATGGACCAGGGCCGTTTGATAGTCCAAGTGAACAATCAATTAAAGCTGTATTAGAGCCAACACCAAATAATTACTATTACTTTGTCGCAGACATCAAAACAGGTAAAGTTTATTATGCTGAAACATATGAAGAGCATTTGGTTTTAGTTGAAAAATATGTAAATAATTAAATAAATGACGTTTACATTTTAAAAAAAGCATGGTAACCTTTTCGGTATTAATCGCGAAAAGGTTACTATTTGCGATTTTAGAGTTGAAAATGAAGGAGAAATTACCATGGTAGAAAAAGTTTATCCAATGACAGTTGAAGGTAAAGAAAAATTGGAACAAGAATTAGAAGAGTTGAAAACAGTAAAACGTGGCGAAATTATCGAGCGTATTAAAATCGCACGTGGATTTGGTGACTTATCAGAAAACTCTGAGTATGAGTCTGCTAAAGATGAACAAGCATTTGTGGAAGGCAGAATTACGACTTTAGAAAATATGATTCGTTTTGCTCAGATTATCGATAACGATGGCGTCGATAATGATGAAGTTTCACTTGGTAAAAAAGTTACTTTTGTGGAACAACCAGATGGTGATGAAGAAGAATATACCATTGTGGGTAGCGCGGAATCAGATCCTTTTTCTGGTAAAATTTCTAACGATTCACCAATTGCACAAGCTTTGATTGGCAAAAAAGTCGGTGAAGAAGTGACAATTCAAACTCCTGGTGGCGATATGTTAGTAAAAATTACAAAAGTCGCCCAAGCTTAATTAATGAAGGAAAAACTTCTGAAACTTTTGTTTCAGAAGTTTTTTTCATTCTCTAGACTGATTTTATTTATTCTGATTTTCGTTATGATAAAATGGAAATGTTGCAATGATGGTTAATAAAATTAATAGGAGAATTTCTTTATGAATAAAATAATTGATAGGAGGTGGAGAAGTTGAAAAACCCCTGGCGTTTTTTTCTTGTTGTAGAGGCATTGCTGCTTCTTTATGCTCTTTGGCAGATTTTCAATAGTCCACCACTTTTTATGTTGCTTATTTTTGGTACCCTTTGTTTGTACTTTGCCAGTCGAGCCCAAAGACGAGGACAAAGAACAAATTTTCGTCTCGTTGTGGGGTGTTTAGCTGTATTTATCAGTTTGTTAAATAATCCTGCCGTTTGGTTAATGTTGGTTTTTGGCGTTTTGTTTATTGGCTTAAAAGGTGTAGAGTTAACGGGAATAGACCCGACTAAAAATGCTTTTTGGAAGAAAAAACAGATAATTATAGTAGAGACTGAGGCACCTGGGTTACATCCGACAAAAAAAGAACGACAAAATCTATTTGGTAATGAAAGAATAGGTAATCAGGTTTTCGAGTGGGATGATATTAATATTAATATGATTTCTGGGGATACAATTATTGATTTGGGAAATACGATTCTACCAAAGAAAGATAACATTATTATGGTGCGAAAAGGCTTTGGCAGAACGCGAATTTTAGTACCTGTGGGGATCGGGATTGCCTTAGAACACAGTGGCTTTATCGGAAATATGGCCTTTATCGGTGAACAAACACCACTACGCAGCGAAAAAATTACGGTGTATAGCGAAGACTACGATACGAGCGAGCGTCGCATCAAAATCTTATCAAGTACTTTGATGGGTGATGTTGAGGTGATTCGGGTATGATGGCAAAAATTTCCAAAGGGATGATTGCATTATATACCGGAATTGCAATTTTTATTACCCTGATTTTAGTTTTGTTTTCTTATCTTCATGCCAACAATGTAAAAAATTGGTGGCTGGTTTCGTTGCAGACACGTATTTTCTTTTTGCCTTTAATATTTTATATTTTAGCAATTTCAGTTGGGATTGGTATTGTTACGTATATTTTGATTTCTTTGTTTCGCAAGAGTTCTTACGGTGGTGTTGAGGAAAAATTAAGGTTGTTAGTGGCAGGAAATTACGATTCCGAATTATTGGGTGAGCCAATTTCTCATTCTAAAGAAAATCATTATTTAACTGCAATTGATCAGGATATTTCCCAAATTGGTCAGAAGTTAAATGAATTATCAACCGAATTACAAGTATTAAATAGTCGGCCACAATTAATGGATGGACAAACAAAAGAAGAAATTTTAGAAATTGAGAGGCATCGTTTAGCCCGCGAACTGCATGACTCTGTTTCCCAGCAACTATTTGCAGCCATGATGATGCTATCAGCTTTAAATGAACAAGCTAAAAAAATGGAATTATCAACGCTACAACAAAAGCAGTTACAAATGGTATCTGATATTATTAACGCTTCACAGTCTGAAATGCGCGCACTATTGTTACACTTGCGTCCGGTTAACTTAGAAGGAAAAAGTTTGAAACAGGGCATTGAGCAACTTTTAAATGAATTGCAGTCCAAAATAAAAATCAAGTTAAAATGGGAAGCAGAAGAGATAACTTTAGCAACAACGATAGAAGATCAGCTTTTTCGGATTGTTCAAGAACTATTATCTAACACATTGCGCCATGCTAAAGCAGATGAATTGGAAGTTTATTTGCACAAAGTTGGGCAAAATGTTTTATTGCGAGTAGTAGATGATGGTGTGGGTTTTGATACAAGTGAGCAAAATGCTGGGAGTTATGGTTTAATGAATATTAAAGAGCGTGTTGCTAGTGTTGGTGGAACATGTAAAATTATTAGTTTTAAAGGACAGGGAACTAGTGTAGAAATAAAAATTCCAATTGTCTAGGAATTTTTCCTAATAGTCAGGGATTTCTTTAAAGGAGGATGTTGGTGTGATTAAAGTTTTACTTGTAGATGATCACGAGATGGTCCGTTTAGGCGTGTCTTCGTATTTATCCATTCAAGAGGATATAGAAGTTGTGGATGAAGCGGAAAATGGTCAAATTGGTTATGAAAAGGCGTTGGCTTTGAAACCAGATGTAATTTTAATGGACCTAGTAATGGATGTTATGGATGGTATTGAATCAACCAAAGCGATTTTAAAAACTTGGCCGGAAGCTAAAATCTTAATTGTAACCAGTTTTATTGATGATGAAAAAGTTTATCCTGCAATTGAAGCCGGTGCTTCAGGCTATTTATTAAAAACTTCTACTGCTCATGAAATAGCGGATGCAATCCGCGCGACATATCGTGGTGAACGAATATTAGAACCAGAAGTTACGAGTAAGATGATGAATCGTTTAACAAATAAAACTGCAATTTTACATGAAGATTTAACGAATCGGGAAAGAGAAATTTTATTATTGATTGCACAAGGCAAAAGTAATCAAGAGATAGCCGATGAACTGTTTATTACTTTAAAAACTGTTAAAACCCATGTCTCAAATATTTTATCGAAATTAGAAGTTGAAGACCGTACACAAGCGGCGATTTATGCTTTTAAACATGGACTAGCCAAATAAAACAAAACCTCTTCGATAGCACAACGAAGGGGTCTTTGTTATACTAGCTACATAAGTTAAGAAGGTTGTTTTAAATAAATCTTGCGGATAAAGGAGAAACAAATGAAACAAAATTATGCCATTATTGGTTTAGGGCGTTTTGGCGGCAGTATTTGCCGAACTTTAATTGAATCGGGTCAAGAGGTATTAGCGATTGATAGTAGTGAAGATCGCGTAAATGAATATATGAATATCGCTACTCACGCAGTTGTGGGAAATGCGCAAGATGAAATGACATTACGTTCTTTAGGGATTCGCAATTTTGATCATGTAATTGTTGCAATTGGAGAAGACATTCAAGCAAGCATTTTAGTTACATTAATGGTAAAAGAAATGGGCGTTCCCAATGTTTTGGCTAAGGCGCAAAATGAATATCACGCCCGCGTATTAGAAAAAATTGGTGCTGATCGCGTTGTGCATCCAGAAAGAGATATGGGAGTAAGAATAGCTCATAATCTCGTTTCTAAAAATATTTTAGATTATGTTGAATTATCAGACGATTATTCATTAGCAGAAATACGCGTGACCAATCCGAAATTTTATGATAAGACGTTAGCCAATTTGAATTTCCGCCAAAATTTTGGTTTAACCGTAGTTGGTATTCGTCGCGTCAATGGTAAAGTTGTTGTTTCACCGACCGCAGATGAAATCGTTTTAAAAAACGATAATCTCTTGGTGATTGGAAAAACAGATGATGTAGATATTTTAGATGAAAAAATGAATGATTAGTGAGGGATACGAATGAAAATAACAATAACACCACAAGCTGCAAAATGGTTTAAAACAGAGTTATCCGTTGATGCGAACATGGGTGTCCGTTTCTACGGTAAAGTTTATGGTAAAACACAAGTTCATGAAGGTTTTTCAGTTGGAATGTCTGTTGATACACCAGAAAATCCGATAGCAAAAACAACGGTTGAAGGCATTTTATTTTTTGCAGACGAAGCTGATGAATGGTTTTTCAAAGGTTATGATTTAACAGTAGACTTGGATGAAAAATTAAATGAACCCAAGTATCTATTTACAGAAGACTAAACAATTATAGGAGTTTAAGCAAATGCTTTTGTCTGTTATTGTACCGTGTTTTAATGAAGAAAAAAGTTTACCTTACTTTTTTTCTGAAATGACAAAAATTGAAGAAGTGTTGCCATTAGAGGTGGAGTATATTTTAATTGATGATGGCTCTACTGATAAGACGTTAACGCTAATGAAAGTCATGTCAGCAAAAAGTAATGGTAAGATTCATTATTTTTCTTTTTCTCGTAATTTTGGCAAAGAAGCCGCGATTTATGCGGGGTTACAAAATGCCAAAGGAGACTATGTGACCCTAATGGATGCTGATTTGCAAGATCCGCCACAGTTATTGGTGCAGATGTATGACTTATTGGTAGCCCATAATTTAGATAGTGTAGCTACTAGAAGGAAAAATCGTGCAGGTGAACCAAAAATTCGAAGTTTTTTTGCAGGTCTATTTTATCGGTTGATGAATAAAATTGGGGAAACTGAACTTGTCCCTGGTGTCCGTGATTTTCGGCTTATGACAAGACAAATGGTAGATGCAGTTTTACAAATAACCGAATACAATCGTTTTTCTAAAGGAATTTTTAGTTGGGTTGGTTTTAAAACTGAGTATATTGCTTATGAAAATGTAGAACGTGTTGCTGGTAAAACGTCTTGGTCTTTTTGGCAACTATTAAAGTATTCTATTGATGGTATCGTGAATTTTTCTGATTTGCCGTTAAATATTGCTTCTTTTGTAGGGGCATTATCTTGTTTTGGATCAGGTATTGCTTTAATTTTTATTGTTGCACGTGCCTTGTTGTTTGGCGATCCTACCAGTGGTTGGCCTTCAATGGTTTCCATTTTTCTGTTTGTGGGGGGCTTACAACTGCTTTGTTTAGGAATTATCGGCAAATATATTGGCAAAATATTTTTGGAAACCAAAAAAAGACCCCATTATTTAATCAAGGAGTCAGATGAAGATAAATAGTAAATCAATTTTTGGTGAAAGGCTGACAGTTTGTTAGCTTTTCACCAAATTTTTTTGCTGTTTAATAACGATTCATTATTGAATACAGCCAAGTTAATTTTTAGTAACCTTTTGTCAAATCAACTTGGTTTTTTATTACCGTTTGTGTTGTAATAAACGACTCAAGATTTTTCAAAAAAATCGTCATGAATTTTTGCTGAAAATGAGGTACCATGCCGGCGATATGCGGGGTAATTAAAATATTGTCGAGCGCCCACAGTGGGCTATCAGAAGCAAGTGGCTCTTCTTCAAAGACATCTAATGCTGCATAAGCAATTATTTTTTCTTGTAAGGCTTTAATTAAAGCATCCGTATCTACACTGGCACCTCTACCGACATTAATGAACGTAGTATTAGGATTGAGCAGATTAAAAAAATCGGTATCATATAGATGATACGTTTCAGCAGTGAGTGGAAGAATATTTACAATAAAATCAAATTGTTTGGCGACATTTTTCAGTTCTGAAATAGCGAGTGTACGCGTGAAATTTTTAGCGTCATGACCAGACGTGTTAACTCCGGTGGGCTGATTACCAAGTAAATTTAAAGTACGGGCCAGTTCTTGACTAATCTGGCCAGTGCCAACAATTAGAATCTTTTGTTCTTCTAAGTTTCCATAAGAAACATTCTGCTGCCACTTTTTATTGCGCTGACCAACTGCTGCTTCGTTAAAACCTCTAAGGCGCATTAAAATTGTTGTTAAAACATGTGCAGTAATTGCTTTTTTATGAATACCTTTTGCATTAGTTAATAGAATATCTTGTTTTTTGAAATCTGAGAGTGGGAGATAATCAACTCCAGCGGAAATACTTTGTACCCATTTTAAGTTGGAATCAGGTGACAATAGTTTATCCCATTTTTTTTGCCAACCGATGGTAATTTCGACTTGTTGCCAGTCTATAGGTGTAGCAACTTCGGTAATAAAATCATATTGTGGTGCTATTTTTTTTATTTTATCAATAAATTCCGATTTAAAAGGACGACTGGATAAAATGAATTTCGACATTGGAATTCCTCCCTTAAAAAGATACTTTTATTGTAGCAGAGGGAGTAAAAAAAGGCTCTTTTCAAACTTGAAAAGAGCCTACGTAATTCATTTTTTTTCTTCGCGGGGAAGAGTCTTTATAACTTGATTATAGATGAATAAAGTTGCGATCAAGACAAACATCGTTGCATCAAAGTTCATCGTTGCAAAATGAATTAGTGCCGTTAAGATTACGGGTAATGTAGCAGCAAAAACCACGATTTTAAAATTTTCAAAGCTGCTTAATTTTAGCCGTCGCATCTTTGTTTGCAAAGTTGCACCGAGTGTTGCAAATAATAGAGTCACGAGTAAGTTAATCACACTAGGGTAAAGCGAAACGAAAAAGGCAAGCAGGTACATCCACCAAGGAACTTTGGTATCTTGTAAATAATTTCGGATATGACTGCCGGATAAAGAAGCCAGCGACGCTTCAGAATAAGGAATAACTATTTGATTGTCACCAAGTAGAGCAGAACTTGCACCAGTACTTGGCATCGCTACAACTAGACTATCCTTTAAAAGACCAATGCTTAGAAAATTTCCCACCATATCCGTTGTAATATCCTTGGCTGTTCGTTTTCCTTCGGGATCAAACGTGAAAATAATGGAATTTGTTTGATAAATAAAACCTTTTTCGTTCGCATCTGCTGGTTTTAACTGATTCTCTTCAATTGTGAAATCAGGTAGCTTAGCAGCTATTTTTTGGCTATCGCCTTGAACATCGTGAAAAACACTGCTAACTTTATAGGCCAGAGGAAATGTAAGAATAGCACCCAAGATGAATATATAGCCAATTACTTTACCAAATGCAAGATTTTTTGCTTCTTGTAATTGACGAAATTGAAAAAATGAACTTTTCATTAAGTGTAACATTCAGAGCAGGACTCCTTTTATAAGTATTCAATCTATTCTATCGAAGGTCTGTGGCTTTTACAAGGAGAATCGGTTAAATATATTTAAAATTAGCAGAAGAAAAGCTGATATTTGTGTATGATGGAAAAGAGATGAAAAGTAAAGGAGTAATAGTGTGAATTACTATTTTAAATTTAAAAGTGAATTGGAAAAAAGACATTTGTGGGAAGTTTCTATCTATTTGTTTTTTGGAGGACTAACAACGTTAATAAATATAATCATTTATTTTATCTTTAGAGAGTGGATAAAAACAAATTATATAATTGCAAATATAATTGCAAATATAATTGCAATTTTATTTGCGTTTATAACTAATAAAGTTTGGGTATTTCATTCAAAATCAGAAAACGTTAAAGAATTAATTATAGAGTTTAGCAAATTTGTACTTTATAGGTTATTATCTTTCGGGCTAGATATGATTTTTATGATGATTTGCATTGATATCATACAAACAGGTGATTTGTTTGCAAAATTATTCACCCAAGTCTTAGTCGTCATTGCTAACTACATTTTTAGTAAATTATTTATTTTTAAGCCAAAGGGTAAGGAAGTTTGATTGTTGCTCAAATTAATTAATTTGAAGCATATTTTTTGAATAATTGACTTTTATTTGATAGTGTTTACATTGTAAATAACATTTAGGAGGAGTTTAGAAATGGCTTATACTTTACCAGAATTACCTTACGCATATGATGCATTGGAACCTTATATTGATGTGGAAACAATGCACTTACACCATGATAAACATCACAACACTTATGTGACAAATTTAAATGCAGCTTTAGAGAAATATCCTGAATTGGCCGAAAAAAGTGTCGAAGAATTAATTACTTATATGGATGAAATTCCGGCTGATATTCGTACTGCTGTTCAAAACAATGGTGGTGGACATGCTAACCACACATTCTTCTGGGAAATTATGGCACCCAATGCTGGTGGTACACCAACTGGCGCTCTAAAAGATGCCATTGACGAAACATTTGGTTCTTTTGAAGATTTTAAAAATGAATTTAAGACAGCTGCAACAAGTCGTTTTGGATCTGGTTGGGCTTGGTTAGTAGTAGATAATGGTAAATTAGCGATTATGTCAACGGCCAATCAAGATTCACCATTAATGGAAGGTAAAACACCAATTATCGGTTTAGATGTGTGGGAACATGCTTATTACTTAAAATATAAAAATGTACGGCCAGATTATATTGCAGCTTTTTGGGAAGTTGTAAATTGGGATAAAGCCAATGAACTTTTTGAAAAGGCGAAGTAAGTAGTCTAAAATGTGGTGAAAGGAAACTTTCATCACATTTTTTATTTTGGAGGCGTTGAAGTGGAGAAAAGGAAAATTGAGACACAAAAAGATATTCAGGATTTGTATCCAGTCGTTGTTGAAATTTGGCAAGAGTGGTTTACGCCAATTATTGGAGCAAAACAAGTGGATTTTATGTTACACAATTATCAGTCAAAAGAAAATATTGAAACGGAAATAAAACGAGGTGCTCGTTATTTTGCGCTATTAAAAGAGGATGAAATTATTGGTTACACAGCCTATGAGATTAAGGATGCAGCAATCTATATTAGTAAGCTCTACATCAAAAAAGAATTTCGAGGGCAAGGGTTGATGCGTGAAATTTTTACTTGGTACGATAAGTTAAGTGAAAAATTGGGCTTGAAACAACGACTGCGCGTAAATCGTGACAACACGCATTCCGTTGCAGTGTATGAGCATCGGGGCTTTAAAATTGTTGCTACAAAAGACGATGAAATAGGTAACGGTTTTATTATGAATGATTACATTTTGGAAAAATAATCTATTTTTTGAATCTATTTCGAATACTCTCATTTAATAGATATTTTCTAAAATAATATAAAAGTTGGGATATATAGGAGGATTATTGTACGAATGTATATTTAATATTTTAACTGATTTTTCAAGAGTGCTCGTAAATAAAATTGAAAAGTGGGAAACTAAGTTATATAATAATTTCTAAGTGTAAAACGGAGGGTAAAAAAAGTGAAAAAGAGAGTCTTACTAATTATTCCTGCTTTTAATGAAGAAGAGAGCATAATCGATACAGTTAAACAAGTTGAGAATTTTTATGATGAAAATTTTGAACTTAATTACGTGGTGATTAATGATGGGTCTACGGATTCAACCGGGAAATTGTTAACAAATTCCGGGAAAAATGTTATTCATTTGGTTAGCAATTTGGGAATAGGTGGAGCAGTGCAAACGGGCTATAAGTATGCAAAACTACATAGTTATGATATTGCAGTTCAGTTTGATGGGGATGGTCAGCATGATATTAATTCCTTACCAGCGTTAATTTCTCCAATTCTACAAGAAAAAAATAATTTCACTATCGGTTCAAGATTTGTTCCAGGCGAAAAATCTAATTTTCAATCAACTGGCCTTAGAAGACTAGGTATTAATATTATCAGTATTTTAATAAAAATTGTAAGTGGACAAAGACTCTATGATACAACTTCTGGATATAGAGCGGCAGATAAAAATGTTATTGAATATTTTAGTGACTCATATCCTGTGAAATACCCTGAGCCTGAATCATTGGTTCTACTTTTAAAAAACGGCTTTAAATTTCGTGAAATTCCGGTAAATATGTTTGAGAGAACAGGGGGAGAATCTTCTATTACTCCTGTAAAGTCTATTAAATATATGTTAGAGGTATGCTCAGCAATTTTATTATTGTCTTTTAAAAAGGGAAAAGAGGAATTATAGTGAATTTTTTTTATTTTTGTTTAATACTAGTGTCATTATTAATTATTTGGACGATTATAAAAAAGGTGAATAGCAGCAACTTTTTTATATCTACAGCGATTGAGTGGTTGTTTGTCGGAGGCTTAGTCTGTTTATCTGCTTTTTTTCCGAAATTTGTGTTTAAAATATCTAATTTTTTAGGTTTTGAAGTACCATCTAATTTTATTATTTTTTCAAGTGTTTTATTTCTTGCCTACCAAATACTAAATCTAAGTGTTATTGTTGCAAAACAAAATAGACAGATAATTACTTTAATTCAAGAACTTTCAATTATGAAGAAAGAAAAAGAGGGAAAATAATATGATGTTCGTTTTATATGTAGTTTTATCATCAATGGGGATAATTCTTTTCAAATTAGGTTCGGATCAAGTGTCCTTTGAAGTAACCAAGCATGCGATTGGTCTGAACCTTTCTTTCTTAAGTATCTTAGGTTTAATATGCTATGTTGTTAGCTTTTTATTGTGGATGATAATAATTTCAAAAAATGAGGTTAGCTATATAGTTCCTGTGGGACTTGCCGCGACGAATGTTGCAATTTTAATAGCATCATCTCTAATACTAGGGGAAAGTATTTCAACTATTCAAATCATAGGAATAAGTGTAATTATCTTGGGGGTATTTCTGATAAATGTTTAGCAAAAACTTTATTAACCAAGATAAGAAAATAGTAGTTGTTAATTTTTTAAAGGCACTATTATTAACTGTTTTCTTAGATAATAGGCTAACAGTGCTTAAAGTAAATACTATGATTTATGACCAAATTGATAATAGAATACTGCAGAGAATTTATTATTTTTTATATGACATCTCGGCTCATATAAGTGGCATACCGATCACTTATATTTTTATGTTTGTAGGTCTATTTTTCTTGCTTACTTGGACAGCTCATCTTACTACAAAAAGACTAACTATAATACAACATTTGATCTCTACTTTCTTCAGTATGATGATACTTTTTAAGTACGCATTAGATTTAACACTACCAGTAAATCAAACTTCATATTTCTATTTATTAGTATCGAGTACATCTCAGTTTATTAAAACATTTTTGACTTTTGTAAGTTGGTACATTTTATTTAATACTGTTCAAAGGATATTAGAAGTACTATTAATTAGAGTTAGCAAAGTCTCAAAAGACGAAAATATTATAATGTCTTTAGAGATTAAAAAGAAAAATTGGAAAAAAGATATTTTGAAAAATACTTTTATCGTTTTTTTTCTTTGGCTTCCTTTTCTAATTATAGATTATCCAGGTGTACTCATATATGATGGGGTCACTCAAATTATGCAATACAATGGATATGATCCATTACGAACAGATCATCCTATATCTTCTACTCTATTACTAAATTATTGTTTCAATATTGGAAAATTTATAGGATCCGGTAATTTAGGTTTGTTTATCTATGTATTGGTTCAATCCCTTTCTTTAGCTTTTTCGTTTGGTGCAGTTATAACGTGGGCAACTATCTCTTTCGATAAAATTAATTTGAAAAAGATTTTTATCCCAATGTGTGGACTGCTTCCGGTTGTACTTACATTTATTCCATTGATATCAAAAGATATTATATTTGCTAGTATGTTTGTCCTTTTAAATTTATTGTTAGCCATCATTCTTTTTAATCAATCGTCTAAACTTACGTTAGGGCTGTTTATTGGAGTCTTATTGAGTTCAACTATCAGTATGTTGTTTAGAAAAAATGTACTGTACGTTATTATATTGTTTATTGTGATTAGTGCTATCTTATTAGCCTTTAATAAGAGCAAATTTATAAATAAGTATTTTGTATTAGCTTTACTTATTTCTGTTGTTCTATTTAAGGGGATAGATACGGGACTTGGAAAGCTTTATGATGCAAATACAGATGGCTTGAGAAGAGAATCTTTGTCATTACCCTTTCAACAGACTGCACGATATATTAAATATCACGGTGATGAAATGACAAGTGATGAAAAGAAAAAAATAGATAGAGTATTAAAAATTGACAACATCGATGAACGATACAATCCAAAATTATCGAATAATGTAAAAGATTATCATAATGAAAATGCTTCGAAAGAAGAATTAAAAGAATATTTTTTTACTTGGATAGACGAGTTTTTTAAACATCCAGTTACTTATTTTGAAGCAACAATCGACCAAAATGTATCTCTCTTTACTTTATTTACAAAGAATGAGTATTTTACGCATTTAACAGCAGGATATCGCGAGGCTATTCCTAGACGTAATCAAATATATGAAGATTATAATCTGAAGGTTTCAAAAACACACTGGACATTACAAGAAATTAAACTTAAAGTCTTTCAAATATTTGATAGAATTCCCGGTTTGGGTCTATTAGATAATCCGTCAACTTATATTATTGTACTTTTTCTTTTTTGGGGAATATCTATAAAATATAAATTGAAGCGATTTATTTATATATCATTACCAACTTTTATTATGTTATTGACACTAATTGCTGGTCCTGTTGTCCAAGGATATACAAGATACACTGCACTTTTTATTTTTGTATTTCCAATATTATTTGTTTCATTTTTAATTGATTTTCAGAATAATAAGAAAAAAAGAACATATAGATGAATGAATTTAAGAGAGTTGTATAATTTTCACTATGGAAATGTAATTCAATGTCGGCACAAAGTATAAATATTTTGTTACATGGTGTTAAAATAATTAGTAAATATATAAAAAGCATATTTTAATATTTAGGGTTGGTAGAAAAACATCTTACTTTCTACCCACCCTATTTTTACAACTTCTGATCAATATGCAATGACAGTTGATAATTTCAAGAAATATTTAGTAACAGATTAAAATTTATATTGCTTATTCTCTTTTCAATAATTTATAGAATTATATTAAGTTATTGTAACGACATAGGGAGACAAAAATTTTACATTTATATTCAATGGATATTGTATAAATGAAAATTTTTATTAGTAATCAAAAAAGTCCAGATGAGGGACTCTGGACAAGATTACTTCTTGGATTTTTTTTATTGCAGTATTAATAAAGAGCTGATTTTATATTAAAACTATTCTTCCATAAATAGTTTGTTAATGTAATAAACCTGTTCAATCGTTGAATTTGCTGAAATATCAGGATGAGCGTGGATATGATTATCTTTAATATCTAGTATTGTAATACGATCTTTTTTGAAACTTTGAAATTGTTTGAAAGTAAAAGGAACTTGAGCAGATCCTATAATATATTTGGGCTCTTGATTAATATTCAATGCGTTAATATCCTTTTCTATTGACAAAGGTCGTACGTTTTTTAAGTACATTAAATCATTTTTTTCATTATGTTCTTCCAAAGTAATAATTGGATCAACTATACACGCTTTATAATTCCCCAAAAAGCTGTGATATGTTGCCCCTGTACCACCCTTAGATCCGCCATAAAAAACTACATTCTTTTTGTCAATTTCGTACTGACCTATTATAAATTTGATTGCTCCTTGTACATCTTCTTCAAATCCTGGATAGTTCGGTGTGTTAAGGTACATGCTGCCAGTATTCATATTTACATCCATAATCCGCATAATAAGAGTGTTTTTTACGATATGTTTTTGAATGGATGGATAGTTTTGCGTAAAGCATCTATTAGCAATGTTAGGGGACATATAGTTATTTCCATCTGGCATTGACGAAAACATCACCAGTAAACGCAAGGGTGCTAAAGTATTAATTTTATTATCGGGTACCTTTTGAATTGTGTAAAATAACTCGCCGTATTTTATTAAATCCGTCCGTTTCCAGATAGTTTGAATAAGCTTGCGTTTAATAAAAAATGATTGCTTATTTGCATAATAGTAAAACATGTAGTCATTTTCCATTAATTTACGATAAAAAGCATGAGCAGATGGATCTACCCTTGAAAGCTGGATAATATTCTTATCATCCGGCATTCGTATGATAATCTTATCCGTAGTAAAATCAATATCGGTATCGCCATATGAATAGGTTTCATAAGAAAGATTAATGTTTTCCACAATCTCATCTCCTTTTTTACTTAATTATATCAATTCGCCAAACATTTACAATAAAATAAAGTTTGCTACCGCTTCCAAATTTCGTTATAATTAAGTGACGGAATGTCCGTTAATTATATTTTTTGGAGGCTACACGAAACATGGAACAAGGAAAAGTGAAATGGTTTAACAACGAAAAAGGGTTTGGTTTTATTACAACTGAAGGTGGCGACGACGTATTCGTCCACTTCTCAGCAATTCAAGGGGATGGCTTCAAATCATTAGAAGAAGGCCAAGATGTTGAATTTACTATCGTCGAAGGCGCTCGTGGTCCACAAGCGGCTGAAGTAACTAAATTATAATTTAGTTTTTAACCGGATTTTTATCCGGTTTTTTATTTGGTTGCCTTTTTAAAGCTTTTTTGCTATCTTCGTTATAAGAAAAAGAAGCGAGGGAAAGACATGAAACGTGTTATTACGTATGGAACTTTTGACTTATTACATTATGGACATATCAATTTATTACGCCGCGCTAAAGAGCAAGGTGATTATTTAGTAGTTGCTTTGTCAACAGACGAATTTAACTGGAATGAAAAACAAAAGAAATGTTATTTTAGTTATGAAAAGCGTAAACAATTGTTAGAAGCAATTCGCTATGTGGATTTAGTTATTCCAGAAGAAGGATGGGACCAAAAAACAAGTGATATCGAGCTTTATCACATTGATAAATTTGTAATGGGAGACGATTGGGCTGGCAAATTTGATTTTCTACAAGAAGAAACAAACGCAGAAGTTATTTACTTGCCACGTACGCCAGAAGTTTCCACTACACAGATAAAAAATGATTTAAAACTAAAATAACCACAAAAAGTCGAGATTTTTCTCGACTTTTTCATATTTTTGTTCTATTTTATTAGAAGCAGTTTTGACCAATAAATAAAATATGGTATGATGTAGCGTGAACTATTTCAAGTCAATATCTAATAAAGGATGAAGATTTTGGAAAATAATATTAAAGTAAGAAGCACTCTTGTTACAAAAGAGTATGATTTGTACAAAAAAAAATCTGATAAAGTAAAAGCACTATTTAAATTTTATCATCGTAATGTCCCACGTTTTTGGGCATTAAAAGGGGTCAGTTTTGAAGTGAAAGCTGGCGAGTCAGTGGGGATAATCGGAATAAATGGTTCTGGAAAGTCGACTTTATCCAATATTATTAGTGGAATTATTCCACCAACCTCAGGCACGATGGAAGTAAATGGCGATACATCTATTATTGCTATTGGGGCGGGCTTAAAGCCACAATTAACAGGTATTGAAAATATTCGTTTAAAGGCTTTAATGACTGGACTCACTAATAAGGAAATTGATGCTAAAATGGATGAAATTGTAGCTTTTGCTGATTTGGGAGATTTTGTCAATCAACCGGTAAAAAGTTATTCTAGTGGGATGAAATCACGGTTAGGTTTTGCGATTGCTGTTCATAATGATCCTGATATTTTAATTATTGATGAAGCTTTATCAGTAGGTGATGAAACTTTTTATCAAAAGTGTGTTGATAAAATAATGGAATTTAAAGAACAAGGAAAGACTATTTTCTTTGTGAGTCATTCGTTGGCTCAAGTCGAAAAGCTTTGCGATAAAACGATTTGGATGCATTATGGAACATTAAGGATGTTTGATGAAACTGAAAAAGTCATGAAAGAATATCAGGCGTTTATTGATTGGTTTAAAAAGCAACCTAAAGAAGATCAAAAAAGTTATCAAGATAAGTGCAAAGAAAACCAAAAAAGTTTTAATTTAGAAGAATTAAATAAGTTAGTTCCAAAAGATATGGAATTGAAAAAACAGAATTTGGATAATCATCAACTAGAAAGGAACTTAAAAAGGATCCCTCTAGGAGACCGTATGTCTATACCTACAAAAATAATTTTACTTATTAGTTTCGTTTCACTTATATTTTTATCTTTAGTCTCATTTAGTGGGCATTCTGTCTCTTGGGCAGTAAAGCATCCATTAGAAATTTTAGCGCGCTATTTTCATTTTTTGAAATAAGTGACAGGTAAAGGAAGATTTGATTGAAAGAGATAGTAGAAGTAATTAAAGAGCAATTTCGCCACTTAGGTATGATTATTAGGATGTCTCGTTATGAAGATAAAGCTACGTATCAAAGTCATTATCTTGGTCTAGCATGGCAAATTTTGAATCCTGCAATTCAAGTAGCAATTTATTATCTAATCTTTGGTGTCGGAATTAGCGCTAATCGCAAAATAGATGGAGTTCCTTTTTTTGGTTGGATGTTAATTGGTATCACAGCATGGTTCTATATGAATTCGAGTGTTTTAGGCGCATCAAACTCTATTCATCGACAAGTCGGTATGGTTGCAAAGATGAAATTTCCGGTAAGTATTTTACCAACAGTTAACATTGTTAGTAATTTATCTTCATATTTTCCAATGTTAGCAATTGTGGTTGGAACAATGTTCATTTTTAAGGTTTCTGTAACAGTTTATTGGCTACAATATTTGTATTATTTTATTTGCATGATAGCATTTTTATTTGCATTTGGACTTTTAAACGCAACAATAACTGTCTTAATACGAGATTATCACATTTTTCTTCAATCTGTATTACGATTGCTTTTTTATGTTTCTGGTCCTATTTGGGATATAAATAATAAAAACTTGCCTATACCACTAGTGAAGCTTTTAAAACTCAACCCCTTTTACTATATCATTGAAGGATTTCGCGATTCTTTCTTAAGTAGAGCTTGGTTTTGGGAGAAAACGACGTATGGGTTAATATTCTGGTTTACAACTTTGATTATTTTTATCCTAGGCAGTCATTTGCATATGAAATTTAGAGCACGTTTTGTCGACTATATTTAATAAAAGGAGCGATCAGTTTTGGTCGCTTCTTTTCATTTATGTTGCAAAAGTATTAAGTTTGAGTAATAAATGTAAACATAGATTGCTGAAACAAAAGAAGTGTGGCAAAATTTATACGATATTCAACAAATGAAAAAGTTAACTAAGAGGTGTCCAATGCGTTTATATCAAAAAATTATTTTGGGAATTGTAGGGCTCATTACTGTCGTGGTTTTAGGCGCTACTGCTTACGGCATCAAAATGTATCATGATGCTAATAGCTCTTTTAATGCGATTGTTGAAAAAATTGATCGGAAAAACAGTCGTCATGTTTCAAAAGCTAATATCGATAACACGGAACCATTTTCAATTTTATTAATGGGAATTGATACAGGGGCTTTAGGACGGACAGAGCAAGGGCGCTCTGATTCTATGATGGTAGTAACGGTTAATCCTGAAAAAAAACAATCCACAATTGTTAGTTTGGATCGAGATATCTATACTCAAATCGTCGGGTATGGCACGATGGATAAATTGAACCACGCCTATGCCTTTGGTGGTGTAGAAATGGCAATGGATTCAGTGGAGAATTTGTTAGATGTTCCGTTAGATCACTATGTATCGATTAATATGCAAGGTTTAAGAGATTTAATTGATGCTGTTGGTGGTATAACGGTTGACAATAAAATTGATTTTACTTTGGAAGGGGTACATGTTCCAAAAGGAAAAATTAAATTAAATGGTAAAACAGGATTAGCTTATGCGCGAATGCGCAAACAAGATCCTCAAGGGGACATTGGCCGGCAAAAACGACAACGCGAAGTTATTACAAAAATCGTGAATAAAGTAATGAGCCTTGATAGTGTTGCAAATTACCAAAAGATTTTAAAAGCAGTTGAAAAAAATACGAAGACAGACCTTTCTTGGGAAGATATGCTAGATATTGCGAATAACTATATTCCAGCCTTCAAAACGATTAAGCAAGATCAACTTGAAGGTGAAGGTCAAATGATTAATGGTATTTATTATCAAATGCTAGGGCTTAATCAAATTCTGGAAATGCAAAATAAATTAAAAACGGAATTGAATTTACCAACAAGTGAAACTTTGCCGACAGGTGATGAGTATACAAGTGGTTATGCGCAGGGGCAATTTTATGATGATACTAACCAAACTGCAGAAGCAGATGGATCCGTACAAAATGTAACTGGTACAGAAAATTACGATGGTAGCCAAGGTGAATCAGATACCGGTTACGATCAAAATTATGAAGAGCAAGCTGCTTATTAATTGAATTTAATGGCTAGTTGTCAAACAATGTTGATTCACAATACCAACATCAAAACGTATAGAGCTAGTAAAAGGTAATCCTAAAAAGGGTTGCCTTTTTTTATGTGTAAATAAGTTTAGTAGATGAATAATGATGCTGTTACTTTACTGAAAGGGAATTATTCATAGTTACCCACAATTTTATAAAAAATAAAAACTTACTAAAAATAATGTTTCACAGTTTATGAGAATTTTTTTGGTATAAAGTTTATAGTTTGCGCATTTTATTTAGATAAAATTAAAAATATAATTATTCTTGTGGAACAATTTAAAAATGCTTGAAAAACAAACTTAAGGTTTTATTTATTTAAAGAATAAAACTGTATTATCAATAGTTTTTTGGTAAAATAAAACGGTACTGATGTTTTGGAAGGATTTGACTCATGAAAGATCTTAAAAATAAATTAACAAGAGCTCACATTGAAAAAAAATTAAAAGATGGACGAGCACCTTCAACAAATGCTCCTCGTTCCCATGTTCCGTTTCGCTTGAATTTCCTTTTCTTTATTATTTTTGCATTGTTTATAGCCTTGATTGCTCAATTGGGCTACTTACAGATTGTTAATGGTGACAATATCTCAACGCAACTAAAAGCGTCTTCGACAATCAAGATTAAAGGAAGTACTCCGCGAGGAATGATTTATGATGCGACAGGTAAGCCTTTGGTGTCAAATAAAGCCAATCCTGCTATTACTTTTACGCGTGGAAATACAATGACAGCAGAGGACTTATTAAAAATTGCCAATCGTTTGAATGAATTAATTGATGTCCCAATCGAAAAAACATTACAAGAGCGCGATTTAAAGGATTACTGGTTAGCAAATCCTGAAAATTTGAAAAAGGCGAATGGACGTTTAAGCGCTAGTGAAAAGCTGATCAGCGATCAAAGTAAACTTTATACTTTGTTAGTTGATAAAGTTTCAGATAAAGAAATTAAGTTTGATACAAAGCAAAAAAAAGCGGCAATGATTTTCAAGAAAATGAATAGTGCGTCTGCATTAAACACGGTATACATTAAAAATCGTGACGTCACAGACGAAGAACTAGCTATTGTGGCAGAGCGGGCGAGTGAATTATCTGGTGTGGCTACGGGCACCGATTGGACGCGAGATTATGTCCAAAAAGGTTCCCTTCGTAGTATTCTTGGTAATGTTTCAACGGAAACGACAGGATTACCAGCAGAAGATTTAGAAAAATATTTAGCAAAAGGCTATGCTCGAAATGACCGTGTTGGAACAAGCTTCTTAGAAAAGCAATACGAAGATGTGTTACAGGGAACTAAATCGCAATATGAAGTAATATTGGATCGACAAGGAAATATTTCCAGTCAAAAAGAAGTTTCGCCTGGGGCAAAAGGAGATAATTTGGTGTTATCGCTAAATGCAGAATTCCAAAAGCGGGTTGAGAATATCTTGAAAAAAAATTACCAAGGATTAATTGATGCGGGGAAAGCTGATTACTCACCAGGAGCCTATGCTGTTGCAATGGATCCCAATACCGGTGGCGTCTTAGCGATGGCTGGTTTTTTACACAAGGAAAAAAGTGAAAATTTGGAAGAACATGCCCTTGGAACGGTACAGTCTGCTTTTGTACCAGGGTCAGTTGTTAAAGCAGGGACGCTAACTGCGGGGTGGCAAAATGGTGTCTTAGATGGTAATGAAGTTTTATATGATGAACCTATTAAAGTTAATGGTACTGAAATAAAAGCTTCCATCTACAATAAAGATGGAAGTGGTAGCCGTAATTTATCTGCCCGTAAAGCCTTAGAAATTTCATCAAATGCCTACATGATGAAAGTAACGTTTAAATTACTGAATATGAATTATCAATATAATGTTTCAATGCCTTTAATTGATAAACAAGTGGGAGCCTATGATGCGTTGCGCAAAGCATTCTCAGAGTATGGGATGGGTATTAAAACAGGAATTGATATTCCAAATGAAGAAGTTGGTATTTCCACGAAAACGCGTTATCTGGATTCACAAAATAATGGTGGTAGTGTGTTAGATTTGTCCTTTGGTCAGTTTGATACGTACACGCCGATGCAGCTTGCGCAATATGCAGCAACTGTGGCAAATGGCGGGAAAAGGATTCAACCTCATTTAGTTAGTGGTATTTATGGCAACGATACTGACGGTGGGTTAGGAAATTTAAAAAAATCAATTCAGCCTAAAATTTTAAATACTGTCAATCTTTCAAAGAATCAAATGGATATTATTCGAGGCGGCTTTTATGATGCTGTTCACGGCAATGACCCTTTTACGACGGCGACAGCCTTAGCCGGGGCAAAAATAACTGCCTCTGCGAAAACGGGTACTGCCGAAACGGCTGTATATAAAGATGGGAAAAAAGTTTCAGATACAATAAATAGTAATATTGTCGCTTATGGTCCCTCTGACGATGCAAAAGTAGCAATTAGTGTTATGCTACCTAACTTAAAAAATGATGACGATCATGTTAATGTTACCATAGCAAAAGAAATCATGGATGCGTATTACGATATTTATATGAAAAACTAAAACTAGGAGGCGCGGCGAAAAATTGTCCGGCCTCTTATTTTTTACATATGATCACGGTTATGACTTGTCAATACAACATCTTTGCGCTACTGTTAGAGGGACATTTTTTAAGGGAGTAAAAATATGAGTAAAGACTTTGAAACACAATTGAATTTATTACGAACAAAATATGGTAGTTTAACAATGGCAGAAAGACGGCATATTTTAGAAAAAATACGACGTAAAAATCTATTTAGTTATCGGAAATTAGAACGTTTAAAGCATGAACTCTTACGGTTAGAAGCAAAAAGAGCGCAATTGGAACTTGAAGAAGATCCAGGCGAACTGATAGAAATCGAACAAAAAATCGTAGCGCGAAAAGAAATATTTTTAAAGTTATTATGTGAATTTAAACAAAAGGAGTAAGGCATGGAATTAGTTGAATTAATTATTTTAATCGCATTGGCGATTACTTTTTCGAATATCTTTGCCAAGATTATTCCCACAATTCCGATCTTTTTTATCCAAATATTTCTTGGAATTCTAGTTGGTTTATCTAGTTATGGCCGTGCCTTAAATTTTAGACCGGAAATCTTTTTAGTGTTAATTATTGCACCTTTGTTGTTTCGTGAAGGAGAACATGCAGAGTTGCCGATAATCTTTAAAAACTTTGGGACAATCTTGTCTTTGGCATTTGGTGGTGTGTTGGTAACTTTGGTGGCAGTAGGATTAACGCTACACACTTTAATGCCGACAATTCCCCTGGCTGCGTGTATGGCTTTTGGGGCGGCATTAGGACCGACCGATGCAGTAGCAGTTACTTCGATTACCAAATCATTAAAAATTCCCGATCGCGTAATGCGAATATTAGAAGGTGAAGGACTTTTAAACGATGCATCTGGGGTTACGGCGTTTCAATTTGCGACAGTTGCACTTGTGACAGGGAGTTTTTCATTATGGCAAGGCTCTTTACGGTTGTTATTTGCTAGCGTTGGGGGTGCCTTGGTCGGCATAATCGTAGTCTGGGGTAAACGAAAGCTAATTCGATTAATTGAACAATTATCAGCACAGGATGTTACGGCGTATTTGTTAATTGAGTTGCTGCTTCCTTTTGTCGCCTATGTCTTTTCTGAAATTATCGGGGTGTCAGGAATCATTGCGGCAGTTGTAGCAGGTGTTATGCAGGCAACAGGACGGCAAAAAGTAACATTGTTTCAAGCGGAACTTACCAATGTTTCTACTGCTACTTGGAATACTATTGTCTTTACATTAAACGGACTCGTTTTTATCTTCTTAGGAATTGAAATTTCCCAAGTTTTTTCACCAATATGGGAAAGTGAGGTATATGCTAATTGGTTACTGCTTTTGGTTATTGTTGCAGTTACAATTATTTTATTTTTGATTCGTTTTATCTTTTTACTTCTTTTAAATCTTTTTAGTAGTAAAAAAGGGCACGTAAAATCATGGCAGGAAATTTTCCTTTTAACATTTGGGGGTGTAAAAGGAACAGTCAGCCTGGCGACAATTTTCATTTTGCCAACAACCCTTCATGGTGAAATCTTCCCACAGCGTAGCGTGTTATTATTTTTAACAGCAGGGGTCATTTTACTAAGTCTTATAATTAGTTTAATTGTTTTACCGCAATTAGCCGATGGCGAGGCTGAGGTACCAGTGGATGAAAAAGGCTTAGCTATTTTGGCAGAAGTAAAAAAGGAGCTGCGCATAGATCAAGAAGATACCGCTTTAACTAAAAATGAACAAATTGCATTAAAAGCTGTTATTCAAAGTTATGAAAATCGTATGTGGGATACGTATACTGCCGCCATGACAGAAAGTGAGCGTCAAGAAGTGCAAGAGATTCAAGCATTGATTATTGGAATTGAACGTGATGGTTTAGATGAAAGTTTTCGTCGCCACGAAATTGACGTCAATACGTATCGTTTTTATTCACGCTTTATTGCGAATTTTCAACACTCTGTTGGGCAACAAATTTTGTCTTTTTTGGCATTCTGGCTATTAATTGTTCGGCGGATTATCCGTGTAATTTTGCATCCTAAATTATTTTTTGAAAGAAGGCAAAATGCACCAAACCAGATGCAACCCAATGACTTTAGTCAAATAAAAAAAGTTTATTTGCGCAATACAAAATTAATTAAGCAAAGTTTGGCCAGTTTGGATGGGGTTTATGACGAAAAAATTATTGCACATTTTTTAGCGCAGCGGCAAAATATGGTGGGACGGTTACAATTAAATGATTTCATGGCTGCTGTCATGATTCGTCAAGATCCAGCTTATATTAAAGAAATGTTGAGAGGTTATTATTTAGAGCGCAAAGTCATTGATGCTTTTGAAACGGCAGGTACCATTACAACGTTTGCTGCTAATGAATACCGGCGTAAAGTGAATTTACTGGAATCATATGTTATGAGTCAGACGGGTAATTTACCAAAAATTCCTTTTTTTAGATAAGTTGAAGATTAAACAGGTAGACAAAATGTCTACCTGTTTTTTTTTGACAAATAATGGTACAATGTGTGAGACATTGGAGGGTGACAGATGAAAGAATTAAAAGTAGTAGGCCTACATAAAACTTACGGTGAAAAAACATTATTTCACGACTTGAACTTTATCATCCATGAAAAAGATCGAATTGGTTTAATTGGAATTAATGGAACCGGCAAAAGTAGCTTGTTAAAAATTATAGCCGGCATTGAAAGTGGCGACGGTGATTTGAATCCTCTAGAATATGCCAAAGATTACCGAATTGCTTATTTGACTCAAGATAGTAATTTTGATGGTAATCAAACCGTTTTACAAGCAGTTTTTGAGAGTGACAGTCCAAAAGTACAAGTAGTTAAAGAATACGAGCAAGCTTTGCAACTTTTAACAAAAGATGGCACAAATGAGCAAGCGCAAAAACGTTTTGCTAAAGCTGAGGCTGCTATGAATGAACAAGATGCCTGGCAGACGGATACAAATGCTAAAATTATTTTGCAAAAGTTAGGTATTCAACAGCTCAATGAATCTATCAAAAACTTATCTGGAGGCCAACAAAAGCGGGTTGGATTGGCGCAAGTTTTAATTGATGAACCTGATTTACTTTTATTGGATGAACCTACAAACCACTTGGATTATGATGCAATTACGTGGCTAGAAAATTATTTAAAGAATTATCAAGGATCCCTATTAATGGTTACCCATGATCGTTATTTCTTAGATAGAGTCACCAACAGGATTTTTGAACTTTCAGAAGGAAGTTTGCAAGAATTTGGTGGTAACTATGAATATTATTTAGCAGCTAAAGCAGAAAGAGAACGCGTAAGTGCTGAAGCAGAACAAAAGAAAAAGCAACTGTATAAACAAGAGCTTGCTTGGATGCGAGCAGGTGCTAAGGCGAGAAGTACAAAACAACAAGCTCGGATAAATCGATTTGAAAATTTAAAAGAGAGTCTGGTTCAAAATAAAGCAGACGCACAAGTAAATATCGAAATTGCAACTAAACGACTCGGTAAAAAAGTCATTGAATTAAAACAAGCAAATTATGCTTTTGAAAATAAATTAATCTTAGAAAATTTTGACTTGTTAATTCAATCTAGAGAACGAATTGGGATTACGGGGGAAAATGGTGCAGGAAAGTCGACGTTACTAAATATTCTCGCAGGTAAAATTCCATTACAAAATGGTATTTTATCAATTGGTGAGACAGTAAGGATGGCCTATTATACCCAGCAAAACGACATCATGGATCCTACGCAACGAATGATTAGTTATTTACAAGAAGTAGCAGAGATGGTCAAAAAAAATGATGGAACACAAGTTAGTGTCACTGAAATGTTGGAACGCTTTTTATTTCCACGCCACACTCATGGTACTCCGATTGGAAAACTTTCTGGTGGTGAAAAAAGGCGCTTATTCTTACTAAAATTATTAATGAGCCAGCCTAATGTTTTGTTGCTAGATGAACCAACCAACGATTTAGATATTGCAACTTTGACCGTATTGGAAGATTATTTGGATACATTCGCTGGTGCAGTAGTGACAGTCTCTCATGATCGTTACTTTTTGGATAAAGTGGCTGAAAAATTGTTAGTTTTTGAAGGTGACGGTATTATTACGTCTTATTTTGGCAGTATTACTGATTATTTAACTCAAAGTATACCAGAGGTTGCCTTGTCAGAAGATATTAAAAAAGAAGCTGATTATTCAAAAAAAGAAGTTACTACCAAGAACGTTAAAAAGAAATTAACTTATATGGAGCAAAAAGAATGGGAAACGATTGAAGAAGATATCACGTTATTAGAAAATCAAATCGACGATTTAACAGAAAAAATGAACCATCAAGGTGCTGATTTTACGAAATTACAAGAACTGCAAAAGCAAATAAGTGAAGCAGAAAGCCAATTGGAAGAAAAAATGAAGCGTTGGGAATATTTAAGTGCGTTTGCAGTGGATTAGTAAATCTACACCAATCATTTGAGGAGGATATTCATGGAGCAAGCATATTTAGATTTAGGAAAAAAATTAATAGAACATGGACACGATAAAGGAGATCGTACCGGTACTGGAACCAAAAGTTTATTTGGATATCAGATGCGTTTTGATTTGAATGAAGGTTTTCCTTTGTTAACTACAAAACGGGTACCATTTGGTTTAATTAAAAGTGAGTTGCTGTGGTTTTTAAAAGGTGATACTAATATTCGCTACTTGTTGCAACACAACAATCATATATGGGATGAATGGGCCTTTGAGCGTTACGTTAAAAGCGTGGATTATAAAGGACCAGACATGACAGATTTTGGGCGCCGTTCTTTAGTGGATGAAAACTTCAATGAAGAGTATCAAAAACAATTAAAACATTTTTGTGAAAAAATTGTTGCTGATGAAAATTTTGCGGAAAAACATGGAGATTTAGGCCACATTTATGGCTATCAATGGCGCCATTGGGAAAAACAAGATGGGACTTTTATCGATCAAATTAAAGATGTTATTGAAATGATTAAAGAAAACCCTAATTCCCGTCGTCTAATCGTGACAGCTTGGAATCCAGAAGACATTCCATCAATGGCTTTGCCACCGTGTCATACAATGTTTCAATTTTATGTTTACGATGGAAAGCTAAGTTGCCAACTGTATCAAAGAAGCGCCGATGTCTTTTTGGGTGTTCCATTTAACATTGCCAGTTATGCATTGCTAACGCATTTAATTGCTCATGAAACTGGTCTTGGCGTTGGAGAATTTGTGCATACTTTAGGTGATGCACATTTGTATCAAAATCATATTGACCAAATGAAAGAACAATTGTCTCGCGATGTGCGTCCTGCGCCTACCTTAATTTTAAATGAAGATAAGGTCTCCGTTTTTGACTTTGAAATGGAAGATATTCAATTAGAAAACTATCACCCACATCCAACAATTAAAGCACCAATTGCGGTTTAAGTTTTAAAAAAGATTTAATAAAAAGGAGGTAACTATGTTAGCAGCAATTTGGGCTCAAGATCAAAATGGCTTAATTGGCAAAAATGAAGTTTTGCCTTGGTATTTACCCGATGATTTGAAATTTTTTAAAGCAACAACGATAAATAAGACATTAGTCATGGGCAGACGAACCTTTGAAGGAATGGGGGGGCGTCCCTTACCCAATCGCACCACAATTGTTTTAACACGTGATATAACGTATCAAGCACCAGCAGGCGTACATGTTATGCATGACACTGCTGAAGTGATTAATTATGCTCAATCAAAAGATCACACGGTTTTCATCGCCGGTGGTAGTATGATTTATGCATCTTTATTGCCAGCGTGTAATTATATTTTTAGAACAGTGATTGAAGATTCCTTTGAAGGTGATACGTATTTTCCTGAAGTTAAGTGGGAGAACTGGCGCTTAGTCAAAAAGGTTGCGGGAAAAGTCGATGAGAAAAATAAATTTCCCCACTTTTTTGAAGAGTATGAACGCATCCATTTAGACTAGAAAAAAGGTATAAAAAAGGTATAATTAGAAGTTAAAAATCTTCTAATTATACCTTTTTAAGTAACTTATTTACGTATAAAGTAAAATAGAAAAGTACATTAAGCTAGCACCTAACATGACAAATAAGTGCCAGACAACGTGCATGAAGCGAATATTTTTAAGGCTGTAAAAAAGAGCGCCAACCGAATAGGCAACACCGCCTGCGACTAGAAGTCCAGTACCAACATTGCCTAAAGAAAGCCATAAATCTTTAGCTGCAATCAAACAAAGCCACCCCATAAAGAGATAAATTAAAGTAGAAACTTTTGAGACTGTATCTTTTTTATGTAGTGTCAAAGATTTATAGACAATACCACTGATAGCTAAAAGCCAAATTAGTGCAAATAGTGTCCAACCAAGCCAACCTTGAATACTTAGTAGACAAAAAGGAGTATAGCTACCTGCTATTAAAAGAAAAATCGAATCGTGATCAAAAACTTGAAACACTTTTTTTGCTTTAGTAAAAATTAGGCTATGAAATAAGGTGGAAGATAAAAATAATAAAATCATCATGGAACCATAAATTGCATAAGAGACTACATGAAGAGACGAGCCTAACCGTGCTCCTTTGACTAATAAAACGACTAGACCAGCGACTGCTAAACCAAAACCGATACCGTGTGTTACAGCATTTAAGACTTCGTTGACGATTAAATATTTGCGAGAAAATTGCGGTTTATCCACGTATTTACTTCCTCCTTTTAGGGAATATTTCAAAATTAATGAAAAAACAAAATGTCTCTGTTATACTTAACGACAGAGCATGTTTAGCTGTATTTTAACATGAAGATAAGCAATGTTAAAGGAAGAGTGAAGGAGCCATGGCAAAACTTAAAATAGTTACGGATTCATCGTGTACGATGGAAAAAACATTACAAGAAAAATTAGATATTCAAATTGTTCCCTTGTCAGTTATGATTGATGGCGTTTTATATAAAGATGATGAAACGTTACCAGGAGAAAAATTTATGAGTATGATGGCAAGTGCCAAAGAATTGCCTAAAACAAGTCAGCCGCCGATAGGTGAGTTTGTGGAACTTTTTGACGAACTAGGAGCTGATGGCAGTCAGGTGTTGTCTATTCATATGACAAAAGGATTGAGCGGGACTGTTGAAGCGGCGCGTCAAGCGAGTAATTTGTCAAAAAGTGACGTGACAGTCATAGACAGTGATACAACAGACCAAGGATTATCTTTCCAAGTTATTAAAGCTGCTGAAATGGCAAGAGCTGGCAGTAGTTTAATGGAAGTTTTGGCAGCGGTTGAAAAAGTACGAGAAAATACGAAACTCTACATTGGGGTTTCCACTTTGGACAATTTAGTGAAAGGTGGCCGTATTAGTCGGGCTACTGGTATTTTATCGAACTTATTAAATATGCGTGTCGTAATGGACTTTGATCATTCAGAATTAATTCCTGTAGTTAAAGGTCGTGGAGCTAAAACATTTACTAAATGGTTTGAAGGTTTGAAAAAAGAATTACAACAAAAAACAAACGTCAAAAGTATTGGCATTTCTCATGCTGATGGATTGACATTATGTGAAGAGTTTAAAAAGGAACTGCAAGAACTATTTCCAGAAATGCATATTCCTTTGTTACACACAACACCAATTATTGCGACCCATACTGGTAAAGGCGCTTTTGCCATCACCTATTATACCGAAGACTAATAATTTGAAGTTGAGACAAGATAAGTTGGCAAAGTGCCAAAATCAGATAGTTAAGTGCGCTTAAACTTTAAAAGCTGGTAAAAGCTTTTAAAATTAGCGTTTAGCTAAATAATTTTGGTAATCAAGGCTAACTTATGTTTTTGTTTCAACTTTTTTCTTTCCATGTGAAAAACTTTGAATAATCAATTAAAATTGCGGAAAAGTAAAGCTTTGTATGCAAAAGACTGGTGCGCTACCTTTTTCCTTCTTTTTTTGCTAGAATAAGCTTTGCTATAACTTTTGCTGCTTGTTAAAAAATATAAGACTGATGTAGCGCTTGAAACATAAAATTAGACTGTCCTTTTTTAGCATTGCAATAAAAATAAAATTATTAAAAAAATACGCAACCAAGCTTTTTTTATGAGCGTAATGTGATAATTTGCGGTTGTTTCAGTAAGTTAAAAGGAGGTTAGGCCTTTGAAATTTTTTAAACCACTGATTACGCTTTTGTGCCTGGTAATTGGTGCAATGCTTTTTTATATTGTATTAAATCAAACAATTCCAGCAGCCCAGCCAATCTTAAAACCAACTTCAGTAAATGAGGTAGTAAAAAATCAAAAAGAAAAAATTCATTTTGTAGCGATTGGAGACTCTCTAACAGAAGGGATTGGTGACGAAACAAAACGAGGCGGTTTTGTGCCTATAGTAACAAATGATATGCAAGAGCGTTATCGTTTGACCAGTGTGGAAGTAGAAAACTACGGAGTGGCTGGTGAACGTAGTGATCAGATTTTAAAACGGATAAAAAAAGAAAAAACAATTTTAGAAAATATTGCTACTGCTGATGTGCTAACTTTAACAGTTGGCGGAAATGATTTAATGAAAGTTATCCAAGATAATTTTTTTGGTTTGACAACTAAAACTTTTAAAAGACCACAAGAAAAATATCAAAAAAGGATAACAGAAATTATCACATTGCTGCAAAAAGAAAACAAACAAGCGCCAATTTATGTCTTTGGTATCTATAATCCTTTTTATTTAAACTTTCCTGAAATTACCGACATGCAAAAAATTGTTGATAATTGGAATTTAGCTACGGAAGAAACTGTAAAAACTTTTAAAAATGTTCATTTTATTCCGATTAATGACTTATTATACCGAGGCTTAGATAATGAAGTAGGAATCGACAGTACATTGGATTCTTCAGAAGAAGCTGAATTAAAGAGTACAGATAGTAGCGATTTAAATATTATTGACAATAATGCTTTGTACGATCAAGATAAATTTCATCCGAATAATTTAGGCTATCAGTTAATGGCTAATGCGTTAAGAGATGAACTCATTAAAACCAAAGCCCAATGGTTAGTTAAAAAGTAATTAAGGAAAAGACGAGGAGCAGTTGCATATGACTGAAAATAAACCGACCCATACTCGCGAAGAAAAACGAACAGCACAAAAGATTGATTTTAAAAAGATGAATGGTTGGAAAATTGCCTTTCTTGTTCTACTTGCCTTTATTTTAGGTACAGGAGTTTTTCTTGGAACACGAATTTTTTCAAATCGAGAACCTGATTATCATCAATCCACCAAAGTAACCGAAAAACAAGGACAAGAAGTAACAACAATCTCCATGAATAAAAGTCAATTGAATGCTTTAATTGACTATTATTTAACTGATTTCCAAAAAGATAGCAGTGTGAAATATCAATTTGCTTTGGAAAATGAAGCGATGCTTTCTGGCGAAACCAAGGTATTGAATTTTCCTGTTCATTTTTATTTGTATTTTGATCCTTTTGTGATGGAAAATGGGAATATCCAATTGCAAGCTAAAAGTATGTCAATTGGTACACTTGGATTGCCGATTGAAGAAGTGATGAAATTGGTAAAACGTGGATATGATTTTCCAAAATGGATTGAAGTAAAACCAAAGGATAAATCCATTACGCTACGGTTAGATCAGTTCCAATTACCAACTGGCCTTTTTGTAAAGGCAAAGAAAATCAATTTAATTGACGATGAGATTCAAGTAGGCTTATATTTACCAGAAAGAAAGGACTGATTTGATGGAACGAGCAATTTTTGCAGGTGGTTGTTTTTGGTGTATGGTACAGCCATTTGATGAACAACCAGGTATTTATACGGTAACTTCTGGCTATACAGGTGGACATGTCGAAAATCCAACCTATGAACAAGTTTTAACTCATACGACAGGACATACAGAAGCTGTTGAGATTATTTTTGATCCGACTGTAATTAGTTATGCGGATTTATTGCAAATTTATTGGCAACAAACCGACCCAACAGATGCATTTGGACAATTTCAAGATCGTGGAGACAACTACCGCCCAGTAATTTTTTATTTAAATGAAGAGCAAAAACTTACAGCTGAAAAAAGTCGACAAGCTTTAGCAGACAGTGGGATTTTCAAGGAGCCGATTGTCACTAAAATCGAACCTGCTCAACCTTTTTACGAGGCAGAAGGCTATCATCAGGATTATTACAAGAAAAATCCTCAAAATTTTGCATTAAATCACCAAAGAAGAGCTGAATTCATAAAAAAACATTGGGAGGATTTTAATGCGTAGAAGTTTTTATCACTATGTTCTTACTTTGAAAGGTCCCAATCATCTTAGTGAAGAGCAAGTTTTTGCTAATCATGTTAGTCATGATATTCAATTTCCTAAACACACCAGTGATTATGACGAATTATCAAACTATTTAGAAATGAACGTGGATTACTTGTCTAGTATGGACATTTTTGATCGTATTTATGAACAATACGTAGAAAATAATCGTTAAGAAAGTAGGCTAGGGATGAAAAAAATATCTGTAAAATTATACTTCGTCTCTTTCGTTGCAGCGGCGCTTTTATTTGGCGGTGGCGGTTATTTATACGGTACACTTCATGAATTACAAAAAGAATCCCTTGCAACCCAGAAAGATGACTTAGCAAAAGTACGTCAGTTATATGACGAAATAAAGACCAGTTATTACCGAGATGTGGATTCTAAAACTTTAGTAAATGGTGCGCTAAAAGGCATGACAGAAGCTTTAGGAGATCCGTATACAACATTTTTAGATGAAGAAGGTTCTAGTCAGTTAAACCAATCACTCTCAGATAGTTTTGAAGGAATTGGTGCGACTTTGCAAATAAAAAATGATTATCCTGAAATAGCCCAATCACCAATTAAGGGTACACCGGCTGCCAAAAATGGGTTGCGAGCAAAGGATATTATTTTAAAAGTAGATGACATGACTACAAAAGGTAAAAAATTAGATATGGTCGTCAGTAAAATTCGAGGTAAAAAAGGAACAGAAGTAACTTTAGAAATTAAAAGAGGCAGTGAAACTTTTACCATTAGTTTAAGACGTGCAAAAATTCCTTTGCACACTGTAGCAGACAAAATCAGTGAAGAAGACAATCAAATTGGTGTAATCCAAATTACAAGTTTTGGCGAAAATACTGCAAAAGAACTAAAAGATGCGATTGTTTCTTTACGTAAACAAGGAGCAAAGTCTTTTCTCCTTGATGTTAGACAAAATCCCGGTGGACTGTTAGATCAAGTTGAAGAAATGGCGAGCATGTTTTTAAAAGACGGTCAAACAATTGTGGAATTTAAAGACAATCACCGTACGGTTTCAAAAGCCGTTGCTTCTGAAAAATTCGATCAAGGCTTTAAGGTGAGTGAACCAAGTGTTGTTTTAGTTGATGGTGGTTCTGCTTCAGCGGCTGAAATTTTTGCAGCGGCTTTAAAAGAATCAGCGGATGTACCGATCATTGGTACTACAACTTTTGGTAAGGGAACTGTCCAAACGATAAGTCCAATTGATGATCAAAGTAGTCTAAAATTAACTGTTAGCAAATGGTTAACCCCAAAAGGTCATTGGATTCACGAAAAGGGACTAACACCAACGATCAAGGCTGATTTTCCTGATTACGCCTACCTTGCACCTTTGCCTCGAGATAAAGAATTAAAAGAAGGCCAGACATCTGCTGAAGTGAAACGTTTGAATCGTTTTTTAGTTGCTCTTGGTTATGATACAAAAGGAGACGTCTTTACGAAAAAAACGACAATTGCGTTAAAAGATTTTCAAAATAAACATAAATTGTCTGTAACAGGCATTTTAAATAAAGAAACAGCTGATGCAATTGAAAAAGAATTAGCAATACAAATTACTGTTCATGATGAAGCATATCATAGCGGAATTACTGAATTGAAAAAAGAAATGATGGCAAAGAAGTGATGCAGGAGAAGTTGTATGAAAAACTTTAAAGACTATTTTTGGATGACAATAAAATATGCTATTATTGCGCTTGCCATTGCTATTTTAGTTCGTGGTTTTTTATTAATTCCGGTACCCGTAGAGGGAAACTCAATGGAGACTACCTTGAAACAAGGGGATATGGTTGTCATGGAGAAAATTTCTAAAATTAAGCGTTTTGATGTGGTTGTTTTTCAACTTGCGAGCGGGACAACTTATATTAAGCGTGTAATTGCTTTACCAGGAGATGAATTGCGCTACGACAATGATATACTTTATATTAACGGTAAAAAAGTACCAGAAAAATTTTTAACAGCAAACAAGCAAAATTTAGCTGACGAGGGTTCATTTACGAATGACTTTTCTTTAGAGGAATTAACCGGAGCAAAAAAATTAGCAGCAGATAGCTATTTTGTTATGGGAGATAATCGACGTATTTCAAAAGACAGTCGTTCATTTGGCGCGATTAAATCTCAAGATATTTTAGGAAAGGCACGTTTTGTTTATTATCCTATTAAACACTGGCGTATTATTTAAAAAACAGAGCAAGTCACAATGACTTGTTCTGTTTTTTGTGTCCAAGTTTTAGTAACAGATAGTATTCTTAAGTAATTGTTTAATGCTTTAAAAAGCGTTTAACTCCATGGAGAGTCTTCTTTTTGTCTATTGAACGATTATCGATAAATAAAATGGCTAACATGACATATGCAATCCAGCTATCCCGTGAGTATAAAGTGTAGCGGGAACGCCATTGACTAGCATATTTCTCTTTGTAATCTCGCAAACCTTGGAAGGAGTAAAAACGAGAGCCAAATTCGTAAACCAAATAGGCAATACGTTCTTGGATAAAACTTTTACGAGATTGGCCAACATTTGAAAGTGGTGCCATCCCTAAGTCAAAATATTGAATACCATTTTCTTGCATGTACGAAAACAAATTAACAAATAAAAAATCCATACTACCAGAAGGCGCCTTATCAGCGTGATGACGCATTAAGTCAATGGTACCAATTTCCTTTGTGTAAGTTGGAATAATATTAGCAAAAGAAACGATTTCTCCCTCGCTATTTTTTACTACGGCCATGGGCCCGCGCTGTAAGTAATCTTCATCAAAAAATCCCAGTGAGAAGCCCTTTTCTTTCCGTCCATCTAGCCAACTATCTGAAATTTCTTTAAATGTAGTCATTTCATCAGCTGAATATGGGGGCTGTAAAATTTCAAAGTTAAAGCCATTTTTCTCGATTTTATTTAAAACAGCTCGGGTTCCTTTCATTTTCTTACCAGAAGTTGTGAAAGTATCCAATTCAACTAAAGCTTCTTCGCCCATTTTAATAAAATCATACCCTAATTCATGTAAAATCATTACAGTATCTTCATCTGTTTCGTAAAAGACAGGTAAGTAACCTAATACGTCAGCTTCGTGGATAAATTGTGCGATAGCCGCTTCAAAATCCGCTTTTTTTCCATTGGGACTCCCCATAACAACATTTTTATTGTTATAAGTAGCAAATTGCAAGAATACGGTATCATCAGCGCCGTCGTTGTAGACGAAAATGTTTTTGTCTTTTAAATAGACTAATTGAGAGTCTGAATTTCCACCGTAAGTGTTCAAAATATGGCTAACTTTGGCCTCATTGAAAATTTCTCCGGGTTGTTTTTTCTTGCCTTGTAAATAGCGGACAAAAAGTAAAATAAATAATGTAATAACCAAAATGGCAATAAAGCCTGAAAACCACAACTTTTCAGATGGAAACAAGAAGAAACTGATGGTTTTTCTGTGATGATGTGGAAATGTTGGGAGGTTATAAATCCCAATCACTAAATACAACAAGGTCAATCCACCGATAATAATACCGTCGATGGTTAACTGCTCCCAAGAATAAACCAACTGTTCGCGAAATAATTCTGTCTTTGATAATAGTGTGATGAGTAGAATTAAACTTAAAAAAGTAATTGCTACTAGACTAAAATCAATTAAGATCGTGTAAATAATAGCAGCAACAATTAATATTATGGTTGGAAAGTAAGCTCGTTTTACTCGTGATGCAATGGCTCGTCCCATAATTAATAAACTAAATCCTAAAACAATACTTGGAAATTGAACGATAATATGAAAACGAAATGGATTAACATGTTGTAGCCATTTGAACTCAGAAAATGCTTGCGGGACCGTCGCCATTAAGACCATCATAATCCCAGAAAAATATAACATTGCTACTTCAATTTTATGAAAAATTTCTAAGGTCAGTTGTTTGGGGATACCTGAATATCGTGTATCTATTCTGGTCCATAAATTTTTAAAGAATAAGACAAGTCCGATTGCAAACGGAATTAAGTAATAAAAAATGCGATACAGCAATAGCCAGGCAATAACAGTTTCGCGATTAATGCCTAAATTGGATAAGCCTAAAATCATCATAATATCAAAACTGCCTAACGCACCAGGAATCATCGAAACAATTCCGATAACTGAAGCTGCGATGTATAGAGGTAAAACTTGCCACAACGGAAATGGAACTTCCATTAAATAACCGATTGCTAAAAATGAACCTGCAACACCTGTCCACTCAAGAAAAGAGCTGACAATCAGTTCAATCCGAAATCGTGGTTTGAGTCCACCTAACAATCCTGACTTTTTAAAATGAGTAATGAGTAAAATAGCTGGAAAATATAGGCCGCCCCCGATCAGCCAAATCCAGTATTGTTGTAAATAAGGATTAATATCAGTGAACATAACCAAGAAAAACGAAATAAGACTGTAAATAGATAGACCAGACATTAAAAAGATCAATATCTTGGATAAGGCACTGACAACATCTTTGCCTTTTTTTCCTTTGCCGAAAAATTCAGAACGCAAACCAATACTGACGAAACCGCCGAAACCAGCAATATTATTGATTGTATTGATCAACCAGCTTGTTTCAAAGATATAACTTTTTTTGTGCTCTAAATTCAACATTTTATTTAACGTAAAGTCATAACCAACCATTGGCAATACAGCTATTAGACCAATGACAAACATCAAAAAGACTTTATAAATTGGAACGTCAATCAAAGTGGTTTTTAATTGTTCTACATTAATGGTTTTACTGATAGAAATTAATTCACCAGCAACAATTACGATAACAGCAAAGAGAAAAATCATTTTAAAAATACTTTCATAACCTTTTAATTTGGCAATGAGTTTTTGCATACCAACACCTACTTTTCTTGTAAAAATTTGTAAACAACTTGATTGAAATACTTTGGATGACGTTGTGCTGTTGTGTGACCGGTATTTTTTATCAGAGTTAAGCTACTATTGGGTAAAAGGGCAGCAATTCGTTTTGTATGACTGGTTTTAATGACATCGCGAGTACCTGCAATTACTAAAGTAGATACATTAATCCTCCTTAAGTCAGCTTCTGTTAGGGGTAAATCATCAAGCTGAGAATATTTTTTTTACGATAAAAAAATTGACTAAAAAGCCCTAAAAAAGCACAAATAAAATAGCCAAATTGAGTGGCAATTTTTGGTGGCCACTTTTCACCATTTAGACGGTAGTTACCAGAATTCAAAATTAATTTTTCAACTTTTTCTGGAAAAATATGAGCAAAAACCATGGCTAGATTAGCGCCATCACTGAAACCTAAAATACTTGCTTTATGAAGTTGGAGTTGTTCCATAACTTCGGCTAAATCTCCAGCTAGGAGTCGAAAATTAAGTTCATTTGCTTTGTTATCAGACTTTCCATGGCCTCTTGTATCGAGAATAAGACAATCAAAATGAGCCGAAAAAAATGGAATTTGTTCTTTGAAGTAGCGGCCGTTACTGTTATTGCCATGTAAAAAAATTAATGGCTTGCCCGCACCAAAGCGCTCATAGTAAAGTTTTGTCTGATCGGTTAAAAAGATATAGCCTTTTGTCATGAATATCCCCTCTTTTTTATTATAACGATTGTTTCCCGTTATGAACAATGATACGGGTAACAATGAACAAACAATACTGTAAGTTATCACAGCTAAATCTTTTGTTTTTCTAAAATTATTACAAAGTATTTCGTTTGTCGTAGTCATAGAAATGTAGAAATAGTAGTATAGAAAAATACTTGAAAGATTTGGATGGATTTTATGTTTAAAAAAATTAGCAAGGTACTATTAAAAATTTTTGTTTTAGTAGTTATAATTGGTGTTTCTGCTATTGGCTACCGGAATTATCAAATACTAAAACGTGTGCATCAATATGATGCAGATGTTACACAAGCGGTAAAAAAATATCAAATACAAGAATATGAAAAAGTAGCACAAGCAATCATTTTTACTGAATCAAAAGGTCGCGGCTCTGATATTATGCAGAGTTCTGAAAGTAGTTATGGTCAGCAAAATAAAATCGCAACTTCAGAAGAAAGTATTGATACGGGTGTCGAATTTTTGGCAAAAGCAATAAAAAAAGCTAAGGAAAAAAATTGTGATATTTGGACTGCTGTTCAGGCGTATAACTTTGGCTTAGATTACATTAACTATGTTGCAAAAAATGGTGGTAAAAATACTTTGAAATTAGCTGAAAATTACTCGAAAAATATTTTGTCGCCTATTTTAGGAAATGAAGAGAAAACAAAATATCGGTATTGGGGTTTTCAATCAATTTTTTATAATGGCGGATTTTTATATCATAATGGTGGCAATATGTTTTATGCAGATGTGGTAAAAATGAATGAAAAGAAAATCAATTGGACAAACTTTTTATTTTAGCTTGCATGCAAGTGCAAGTATGCTAAACTTTAAAAAGAATTTTCATTAATTCATTGGTGTAGTATTATATTTGATTTTATGTATGAGGAGTGTTTAGTTATAATGGAAAAATCAATGTCAAAAGAGGCGAAAACAAAGGATTGGTTGTTGCGTTTTGTTAAAGGGATGTTTATTGGTTCAGGTTTTATCTTACCTGGAGTTTCTGGGGGAGCATTAGCAGCAATTTTTGGCATTTATGAACGAATTATTTCTTTTTTAGCCCATATTACCCGCAATTTTAAGGAAAATGTTCTATTTTTCATTCCTGTTGGTTTAGGCGGGATAACCGGGGTATTCTTACTATCTTTTGTGGTTAGTTTTTTATTAGGGACCTATGAAACTATCATTTTATGGTTTTTTGTAGGCTGTATTATTGGAACAGTACCCGCTTTATGGAAAGAAGCAGGAAAAAAAGGACGAAGTACACGGGAAATCATTATTTTGACAGTTAGTTTTGTTTTAGGTTTTCTGTTTTTGTGGAAGGGATCTGGGTTGTTCTCACATGTAGATCAAAACTTTTTTACTTGGATTATTGCTGGTGGTTTAATCGGGTTAGGGATGATTGTACCTGGTCTTAGTCCATCGAACTTTTTAGTTTATATGGGAATGTATAAAGCTATGTCTGATGGAATTAAAGATTTGAATTTTAGTGTGATTATCCCTATTGGAATTGGTGGTATCATTACAGTCTTAGGATTATCAAAAGTAATGGATTATATTTTTAGTAAAGCTTATCCACAATTATTTCATTTTATTTTAGGAATTGTTTTTGCATCAACTGTTATGATTATTCCAACAAATTATAGTGGTTTTGGAATGGGCGGCTATTTAGGTTGTTTAGTCTTGTGTATTTTAGGTGTACTTTTGGGTGCTTGGATGAGTAAGTTGGAAGATCAATACAAATAAAAGTAATTTTTAGCAGTTAAATATATAAAGAAGACAGTGGTTTTAAATGTCAACTATTTCTTTTTTTCAATAACATCTCTTTGGTACGTAATACTTGAAAAACAATGGGAATGTGTTAGAATATAGTTTGTATTATTGGGTCTTTTTTGAAGTCGCGCTGATTTTTAATTAGTGCGATTTTTTACCGATAACAATTAATTAATAATTTGCAGGCTGGAGGTGAGTGGGTTGGCAAGAATACCTCAGAATGTAATTGACGACATCCGCGAAAAAAGCAATATCGTCGAAGTCATTGGGCAATACGTTCAGCTAAAAAAAGCCGGCAAAAATTATGTAGGTTTGTGTCCTTTTCATGAGGAGAAAACACCTTCTTTTTCTGTTGCAGAAGACAAACAAATTTTTCATTGTTTTGGTTGTGGGCGCGGTGGCAATGTTTTTGGCTTTGTGGAAGAGTTGGAAGGATTGACTTTTCCAGAAGCAGTTGCGAAGGTGGCTGAAATTGAGCAAATTCCTTTTGCAGAAGCATACAAAGTGAATACTGAATCACACGCCATCAATTCATCGCAACAAGGATTAATAAGGCTCCATGAGAAAGCAAAAGAAGTGTATCATCATATGTTGGTGAATACTGCTGTCGGACAACCTGCGTTGGATTATTTATTGAGCCGAGGCTTAACTGAAGAGTTGATTGAAGAGTTTGAAATTGGCTTTGCACCTAATGAAAGGCAATTTTTACGACAAGTATTTGCGAATGAAAAAGTTGAAATGTCACTTTTGTCGCAATCGGGACTATTTGTTGAAAGAGAAAACGGTGAGTTAGTTGATCGTTTTTATCAGCGGATTATGTTTCCGATTCAAGATGCCAAAGGCCGGACAATTGGTTTTTCAGGAAGAATCTTAATAACTACCGACTTTCCTGGAGAAAATCAGCCAAAATACTTGAACTCACCGGAAACTGAATTATTTAATAAACGACAAGTCCTGTTTAACTTTGATAAAGCCAGACCGACTATTCGTAAAGAAAATACGGTGTTTTTATTTGAAGGTTTTATGGATGTTATTGCTGCATGGCAAGCCGGCGTTAAGAACGGAATTGCCAGTATGGGAACGAGTTTAACCAGTCAACAAATTAGTGCGATTGAACGTATCGCTGGTGAAATTGTTATTAGTTATGACGGTGATAAAGCTGGTTTGGCTGCTACTGATCGTGCTATTGGTTTATTAGATGAACACAGTAATTTGGACTTAGCAATCTTGCAGTTGCCAGAAAAACTTGATCCTGATGATTATGTTAGAAAATATGGGAATGCAGCTTTTTATGAGTTGGCTTATCATGGCCGTGAAACGGTTTTTGGGTTTAAAATGGCTTACTTGCGTCAAAACCGTAATTTAAGTAATGAAATGGAGCAACTAGATTACGTTACAGCGCTTTTACAAGAATTAGTGAAAGTTGATTCACTGTTGGCACAAGATCGCTATTTAACTCAAATTGCAACGGAATTTCATTTAAGTCGCGAAACATTACAACAACAATTAAATGAATTTAAACAAAGACAGCGTCAAGAAGAAACGAAATCAGGAAAACAAACAACGAAGGATCATCGTCAACTTCCACAGTTTAGTAGCCACGAGTCACAAAATACTGGTACGCAGCAGCCGCCTAAACGGGTGATAACACAAGTAGAACGTGGAGAACAATTAATTTTGTATCGACTTTTTAATGATAGTTCGTTACTTGCACGTTTCCAACAAAATGAATTAGTTTTTATTCATGATGAGTATCAAACAATTTATTTTATGTTTGAAAATTTTCTAGAGAGTTTTGGTCGTTTTTCATTACCAGATTTTCTTGATTACCTGACGGAACCGTCAATAAAAAATAAAGTGATTGAAATTGCTTACCTCACTGTGCCGGAAGATTCTTCTGAAGAGGAAATAAAAAGCATCTTGCGTTTATTCCAAAAGGCGCGTATTGCTGAAAAAATTAAACAAAAGAAATTTCTGCAGCAAGAAGCAAGTCAATTGGGCAATATGCAACAGGCATTAGAGTTGGCAGTTGAAATAATAGATTTAACGAAGCAATTGCAGCAAGCTTAACTACACAAAGGGGGCCTTCTTTTCATGGCAAAAGAACAAAACACAGAATATGATAAAGTAGTAAATGCTTTTATCAAGGAAAATAAACCCAATGGCCAAGTCGTATACGACGAGTTGTCCAATAAATTGGCCACACCTTTTTCATTAGATGCAGACGCAATGGACAAATTAATCCAAAAAGTTGAAGATGCTGGTATTAGTGTTGTCGATGAAAATGGAGAACCGTCTGTTCACAGCTTAAAGAGCAATGAAAAGAAAGCCGAAGCAGCCAAACAAGAAGACTTATCCGCACCAACAGGCGTTAAAATTAACGATCCAGTGCGCATGTATTTGAAAGAAATTGGTCGGGTACCACTGCTAACCGCTGAAGAAGAGGTTGATTTAGCTTTAAAAATTGAAGAAGGCGATCAAGAAGCAAAGCAACGTTTGGCTGAAGCAAACTTACGGCTGGTTGTTTCGATTGCTAAACGTTATGTCGGACGTGGCATGCAATTTTTGGATTTAATCCAAGAAGGCAATATGGGCTTAATGAAAGCCGTTGAAAAATTTGATTACCGAAAAGGATTTAAGTTTTCAACGTATGCTACTTGGTGGATTCGTCAAGCTATTACACGCGCTATTGCGGACCAAGCTCGGACTATTCGTATCCCGGTTCACATGGTGGAAACAATCAATAAATTGATCCGAATTCAACGACAATTACTTCAAGACTTAGGGCGGGAACCAACGCCAGAAGAAATCGGAGCGGAAATGGATTTACCAACTGAAAAAGTTCGTGAAATTTTAAAAATTGCGCAAGAACCAGTTTCGTTGGAAACGCCAATTGGTGAAGAGGATGATTCCCATTTGGGTGATTTCATCGAAGACCAAGAAGCAACGAGCCCTGCTGAACATGCAGCTTATGAACTATTAAAAGAACAATTAGAAGATGTTTTAGATACTTTAACAGACCGAGAGGAAAACGTCTTACGTCTCCGGTTTGGGCTTGATGACGGACGTACTAGAACTCTTGAAGAAGTCGGAAAAGTTTTTGGTGTTACAAGAGAACGAATTCGCCAAATTGAAGCAAAAGCATTACGGAAATTGCGCCATCCATCTCGTTCTAAACAATTGAAGGATTTCTTAGAATAAACAAGAACTGTTGTGCTGTAAAGTTGGCACAACAGTTTTTTATTTAAGTTTTATGCTTTTGCAAGTGTTTTATAACTGTAATTTTCTTAATAAAATCCTAACTTCCTATCCTAAGCTGAAACGTTTATAATGGACTAGATAGTCTGGTAGTTTTTTAGCCGGCTAATGTGAAATCAAAGTTTTATGCAGAAAGGAAGCAAGGAAAACAGTGATTAACAAATGTCCCCACTGTGGGTTTGAACCTCTTGACGGTAAAATGGTTTGTCCGCGTTGTGGTGAAGAAATAAAAGAAAATATTGCCGGGAAACTTGCAACAATAAAAGAAAATAACCGCGAAAATAACGATTCCGTTAAATGGTCGGATTTTAAGGATGTCTCAATTGGTTCTGTGATAGAGGAGTCTTTAAATGAAGCAACTAAAGAAGATGAATTGGCTGATGTGAATCCTATTTTAGCTGATTATATTAAAAAACATAAAGATGACTACGAAGAAGCCGAACCAACTCCAACTTCACAAGAAAATAAAACGGAAGTTGAAGATGATGAAAAGAGTATTTCCGATAACGCTGAAATGAAAGAGGAATTGACTGACTCTCAGTTGAAGAATAAAAAAATTGATGAAAGAAAAAATGATCATTCAACAAATTTAGCAGATACTGCGCATGAGAAAAATTTAGCAGAGATTAAAGATGAAACAAAAGAAGAAATCGAAGTTGCAAAGGAAACAACAGAGTTAGAGGAAACAACTACTTTAGAAACGAAAACAATAGTTGATGATAAAGAAATAAAAGCTACGAAAAGTAAAGAAAAAGAAGTCCAAACTGAGCACACGACACCAAAAGCACCTATGTTAGAACAATTAAAAGTTGATCAGCATAAAACAGACGACACACACCTACAATCTGAGGCAAGTATTATATCCGAGTCAGCTGAAAATGATGGGGTAGATAGTGTAGCAACTACAGATATGAGTAATAGTAATACATCAATGCCTAAAACTCCGAAAAAGAAATGGCCTTACATTCTTTTGGCAGCAGCACTTGTTTTAGGGGGGACGGGTTATGGTTATTATGTTTATGATCAAAATGTAAAAGCAGCTGCTCAAGAAGCACAACAAAAAATTGAAAAACAAGAAGCAACAATACAAGACAAGTTGGCTGACTTTTATGCTGATGAGCAGCATCAATTTGTTAAAACAGATAAAACACGTTTTGAATTAGATGATTTAGCGACACAAGTTAAAGACTTGGCAAAGAAAGCTACTAATAAAGAAACAAAAGATCAGGCCCATAACTTGACCCTTGAAATAGCAAATATAAAAGAAAAAATTACTATTGTTACGAGTGTGAATAATTTGTTTGAAAGTCCAATTATAAATGGTACTGAGGTGAAAAACGATGTCGCAATCAAAGGCGATGCACCTAATGTTGAACCACTATCCTCAGGCGATGAATTTGCAAAAACAATCAATGGTGTTATTAGTGATGCAAAGTCGCAATTCAACGATTTGACATACGCCAAACAAGCAGTAGCCGTTCTTTATACGGATGATAAGGTTAAAGAAAATGCGAGTCGCACGCACTATCAAACAGCCCAAAAAGCGGTAGAAAAATTAGTTAACGGTAACCAAAAGAAAGCTTTAGCAGAAAACTTAAAAAAAGTTGACGCTGCATTAAGTAAACAAGAAGACGCAGCTGCTAAGAAAAAACAAGAGCAAGAAGCGGCAGCTAGTGCCGCAAATCAAGCACAAAATGCTACGAGTCAGCAAAATTCCCAGAAAAATAGTACTTTACCTGCGGAAGCTTCTCCTAATATGCATCCCAATACGGAGAATGCGCCGATTATGGCTACGAATCCAAGCGCAGTAGCAGATAGTGCGAACCCTGCTTGGACATGGAATTCTGGTATCCAAGAAAAAGTTATCCAAACCTGTATCGAACGGGGGTATATTGTGCCTGGTGGTTACTACTTAGAGCCTGTTACGATTGAAAATGGTGAGGGGTATTATAACTTGTTTGCCACTACTACCCAATCTTCTTTACTAAAAGGAATTTCAGCTAAAGCTTTACCATATTATATTGTTACAATTAATTGTAAAACCGGTTATTTCCGTGGTAACGGAAACGATCATACGATTAGATAATAAAAGAACGAATTTTATTTATTTTCTGATAATTGCTTGTCTTGCCCTCTTTTTTTCGTTATGATTAAAAGCAAACGAAAAGAAGGGGGCATTTTTTATGGAAGAAGTTCAGCGCTATGATAGCTTTTCAGATGGTGTAAAAGCCTGTGTGCCCACAATGTTAGGTTACATGGGGATAGGCTTTGCTGCAGGTGTAGTTGAAAAAGGAGTGGGGCTTTCTCTTTTAGAAATTTTATTGTTATCGTTATTTGTTTATGCCGGTAGCGGTCAATTTATTATTTGTGGTTTGTTGGCAATTCACGCACCAATTTCAACAATCATTTTAACAGTTTTTTTAGTTAATTCCCGTCATTTTTTGATGAGCTTATCTGTAACTAGCTATTTTAAACCAAATTCAATTTTAAATAATATAGGTATTGGATCACTTTTAACAGATGAATCTTATGGTGTTTTAGTAACTGCTCTACAAGAAAAAAGACCATTAACTGTAAAATGGATGCACGGACTAAATGTTGCTGCCTATTTTACATGGGTTTTAGCCAACGTATGTGGGGGACTTTTAGGTCAATTTATTCCTGACCCTAATCGATTTGGCCTAGATTTTGCATTAACAGCGATGTTTTTAGGATTGTGTCTTTTTCAAATTGAATTGCCATTGAAAAAACGAACGCAGCAAACATTGCAAGTGGTGACTAGTGTGGTTATCGCTTTAATATTATTTATGCGTTTTACTTCGGCAGAAATTGCGGTAATTGCGGCAACTTTAATTGGATGTTTAATAGGGACGGTGACGCATGATGCTTAGCTGGAATATCCTGATTTTAATTTTAGGCTGTAGTATTGTCACTTGGATTCCAAGAGTTTTACCTTTTGCGTTTGCGCAAAAACTGAAATTCCCTCCTAAAGTGGAAATTTTCTTATCTTATTTGCCCCTGTGTATTTTATTTGCTCTTTTAATACAAAGTTTGTTGAATTTCAAGGTAGGCAATTGGCCAAGCATTAAAGGACCAGAAGTACTTGCCAGTATCCCTGCTTTAATGGTAGGTTACTATACGAAGGACTTAATGAAAATTGTGATTGTCGGTATTGTAGCAATTGCTGTAATCCGGCTAGTCATCTAGTTAGGCGCATGTGCGCAACAAGGAGAAAAAATATGAATGAATTATTAGCTACAATTATTAATGGAATGGTAATAGATGAAAATGAAACTGCCTATTTTGTTCAAAAAAACGGAGTTACATTCCGTTTACCAAAAAGCGAAGGTGAGCGTCAATTAGGTGAAAGTGTTACGGGGTTTGCTTACCAAAATCAACGACATGAAAATGCGTTAACAACTAATATTCCAAAAAGTCGTAAAGGTCATTATGCCTTTGCTACAGTGATTGCAACAAGACGCGATTTAGGTGTTTTTGTGGATATTGGTTTACCAGACAAAGAGATTGCTGTTTCTTTAGACGAACTGCCAACGCTAACAGAATTATGGCCTAAAAAAGGGGATCGTTTGTTAGTAGCGTTACGCATTGATCAAAAAGGCCGAATTTGGGGCACATTGGCAGAAGAAAAAGTCTTTCGTTCAATGAGTAAAAAAGGCAAAGAAGAACAAAAAAATCAAAATATCACTGGTACCGTATTTCGCTTGAAAATTGCTGGAACATACCTTTTAACAGAAGATTTTTATCTTGGTTTTATTCATCCTAGTGAACGCTATCAAGAACCTCGCTTGGGCGAAGTCGTCTCTGGACGCATTATTGGGGTAAGACCTGATGGAGTCTTGAATGTTTCACTTAAACCACGAGCCTATGAAGCGATTAGTGATGATGCTCAAATGTTACTGGCCTATCTGCGGCGAGCCAATGAAAATAAAATGCCCTACACTGATAAATCAGATCCAGAAAGTATTCAAGAAATGTTTGGGATTAGTAAAGGACAATTTAAACGAGCTATGGGGCATCTGCTAAAAGAGAAATTGGTGGAGCAAAAAGATGGTTTTACTTATCTAATTGAGAAAACAGACCTTGTATAATTCTTGCTTTTTCCTTATAATAAGTATAATCTAGAGCATGTAATTAAACGCTAGTTTATAATAATTATAAAGAAGGTTGCGGAGAATATATGAATACAACAACTACAATGAAAAAAGTGAAACAACAACTTCACGAAGCCGGATTCAAATTAACTCCGCAGCGAGAAGCAACGTTGTTAGTCTTATTAGAAAATGAAAAAGATCATCTTTCAGCTGAAGAAGTTTTCTTTTTTGTAAAACGAAAAAGTCCGGAAATTGGTTTAGCTACTGTTTATCGGACGTTGGAGATTTTAACAGAATTACACGTCGTCGATAAGGTCAGTTTTAACGATGGTGTTTCCCGCTATGATTTAAGAAAAGAAGGAGCACAGCATTTTCATCATCATTTGTTGTGCATTGAATGTGGTAACATTGAAGAAATTGAAGAAGATTTGTTAGGCGATGTTGAAGAAATCGTTGAAAATAAATATCATTTTGTCGTCAAAGATCATCGTTTAACTTTTCACGGTTTATGCCGAAACTGTCAAAAAAAATAAAGTTATGCCAAAGTCGATTGAAGGCTTTGGCGTAGCTTCTTTTTTTGTCTGTTATAAATGCTTCTGATTTGGTATGATGGTAAAGGTGCAATTGAAGAAGGCAAGGGAGAACTATGCAAGAACAAATTACAGATTATCTACATTATTTGACAATTGAAAGAGGCCTTACCGAAAATACAAAGAAAAGTTACCAACGAGATCTTTTACAGTACCTCTCTTTTTTGCAAAAGCAGAAGATAGCTGACTGGCAAGAAGTTGATCGTTTTACTGTTGTTAGTTTTTTACAAGAACTAAAAGAAGGCGGCCGTTCCAATGCAACGATTGCCCGTATGATTACAAGTTTACGGCGGTTTCACCAATTTTTGCGTCAAGAACGGTATACAGATCATGACCCGATGCAACATATCGATTCCCCTAAAAAACAACAAAAGTTGCCGGACACATTAAGTTTAGGGGAAGTGGAAAAATTATTGGCCACACCTGATACAAATGAAACACTAGGATTACGAGATCGTGCAATTTTAGAAGTGATGTATGCTACGGGCTTGCGGGTAAGTGAATTGATTAATTTGAAATTAAATGATATTCATTTGGAGATGGGGTTATTACAAACCTTAGGGAAAGGGGACAAAGAACGAATTGTCCCTTTAGGAGAAATAGCAATAAAATGGGTACGTCGCTATTTAGCTGAAGCCAGACCCTATTTGACTCGTAAAAACCCCGAAGAACCACATCTTTTTGTGAATAATCACGGTAGTGGACTCAGTCGGCAAGGGATTTGGAAAAATTTAAAAGCAATTGTTCAAAAGGCTGGTATTTATAAAACAGTAACACCGCACACATTGCGTCATAGTTTTGCTACACATTTGTTAGAAAATGGTGCTGATCTAAGAACTGTCCAAGAACTATTAGGTCATGCCGATATTTCAACAACGCAAATTTATACCCATATTACAAAAAAACGCATGACGGATGTCTACAAGCAATATTTTCCTCGTGCATAAAAGAGTTGGTGAATTATGAGTGAAATTAATGTTAAACTAGATGTCTTCGAAGGCCCATTGGACTTATTGCTTCATTTGATTCAAAAACTGGAAATCGATATTTATGATATCCCAATTGCAACTATTACAGAGCAATACATGCAGTATATTCACGCTATGCAGACTTTAGAACTAGAAGTTGCAGGTGATTACCTTGTAGTGGCAGCCACGCTTATGGCTATCAAGTCTAAAATGCTCTTACCCAAGCAAGAATTTGTAGTAGCAGAAGATGTATATGAAGAAGATCCAAGAGAAGTTTTGGTTAGTCAGTTATTGGAATACCGTAAATTTAAATATGCAGCAGAAGTTTTATCCGATAAAGCCAAAGAAAGACGCGATTATTTTACTAAAGAACCAATGGATGTCGATGATTATAAAGAAAATAATCCACTTTTACCAGCAAATCAATTAAATACAATTGACTTATTTTTAGCTTTTCACAATATGTTGAAAAAGAAGAAAAAACGTCAAATAGTTGAAACAACTATTGCTTCTGATGAAACAACGATTGAAGATAAAATGTCTTCTATAAAACTTGGTTTAGCTACTTTAAAATCACATGAAGGTAAAAATTTGACTGATTTTTTACAAAACTATACAAAAAGTGAAGTTGTCACTACCTTTTTGGCAGTATTAGAACTGATAAAAACGGGTAGTGTAATTATTACGCAATCAGAAAATTATGGTGAGATTATCCTATATGCAACAGGAGATAGCAATGAAAATTAGTGAATTAGAAGCCATTTTATTCGTAGTTGGAGACGAAGGAATCGGCTTAGAGGAATTGAGTTATTTATTAGAAACTAAAACAGCAATAACATATAAAATGCTACAAGAATTGCAGCACCACTACGATGAAAGTGAAAATTCTGCATTGCATATTTTAGAAGTTGGCAACCATTTTGTTTTAACAACTAAAAAGAAATTTGCTCCATTGTTAAAAAAATACGCACAATCTCCTATGGCCAATACGCTATCGCAGGCAGCACTTGAAACATTAGCAATTATTGCTTATAAACAGCCCTTAACGCGAATGGAAGTTGATGAAATTCGAGGAGTTCAATCTAGTGGATCAGTTCAAAAATTGGTAGCCCGACAATTGATTGAAGAAAAAGGTCGGGTTGATGGACCGGGCCGGGCAATTTTATATGGAACAACTGATTATTTTATGGACTACTTTGGTTTGAAAACGTTAGAAGAGTTACCAGATATTGAAGCGATGGAAGATGAATTGACTGAAGATGTTCCAATGGATCTATTTTATGATCGTTTTAGTGGAGCAGAAAATGGAGGACAAGAATAATGGAAAGACTACAAAAAGTGATTGCCCATGCAGGCATTGCATCACGTCGTAAAGCAGAAGAATTGATTAGTCAAGGTCGGGTTAAAGTTAATGGTACAACTGTAACTGAATTAGGAATTAAAGTCAGTCTCAAAGATCAAATTGAAGTGGACAATGTTCCAATTAATCAAGAAGAACCTGTCTATTTTATCTTTTATAAACCTAGAGGCGTAATTTCAGCAGTTAGTGATGACAAAGGCCGTAAAGTAGTAACAGACTACTTCATGGGGATTCCTGAACGAATTTATCCAGTAGGTCGTTTGGATTATGATACTTCTGGTTTATTATTAGTAACCAATGACGGTGCATTTGCTCAAAAATTAACGCATCCTAAACATGAAGTGGATAAAGTATACGTCGCGAAAGTCAAAGGTATACCAGAAAAGCAACAATTACGTCCGTTAAGTCGAGGATTATTTTTTGAAGGTGTCAAATATGCACCTGCACGGTATGATATTTTATCTGCGGATACTAAAGCACAATCCGCAATTATTCAGTTAACGATTCACGAAGGAAGAAATCACCAAGTGAAAAAAATGCTACAAGCAGTAGGATTGCCCGTTCAAAAATTAAAACGGGAAAAATATGGCAACTTGACATTGGGAAATTTGCGTCCAGGAGAGTATCGTCCCTTGCACAAAAAAGAAGTGAGTCAACTTTTAAATTTAGCCAAGAATTAATACTTGTATTTTTTTTCTTTTCTTATATAATGTAAGTGTAATTAAATAAAGGTTCGTCTTCAGGGGCAGGGTGTAATTCCCGACCGGTGGTAATAGTCCACGAACTGCATTAATTGTGGTTGAATCGGTGTAATTCCGATACCGACAGTAAAGTCTGGATAAAGAAGATAGGGCTTATTTGAAGTAGCTTATTTCAGATAACTCTAACTCTATTTTCCCTGTATGGAAAATAGAGTTTTTTTATTGGAAAAGTTATTTTAAATGGTTCGATTGAAGATGGGTCCTTAACTAGGAGGATTTCAATGAAGAACACAAAGGTACAAAAAATGGTAGCTGTCGCGTTATTTGCGGCAATGGGAGTTATTTTGCAGTATGTCGCATTTCCGCTTTTACCGGCTTTCTCTTTTATGAAAGTTGATTTTAGTGACATACCGGTTATGTTGAGTATGTTTTTATTCGGACCGATGGCAGGAATTGCCACAGCTTTTATTCGATCTGTATTACATTTACTAACTACGGGATTGGAACTAAGTAATTTAATTGGAGATGCAGCTAGCTTTTTTGCTAGTGTTCTCTTTACCTTACCGATGTATTATTTCTTTAATAGAAATAAAATTGGTAATAAAAAAACCACTAAAAAAGTTTTAGGTGTTACCAGCGGAATTTTAGCAATGACATTTTTTATGAGTATTGCCAATTATTTTGTTATTACACCTGTTTACTTGAATGTATTGGGGCTAACAGCTGATAAAATGTTGGGTATGTCTTTAGCGCAATATGTTGCGATTGGCGTTGTTCCTTTTAATTTATTAAAAGGTGGGATTGTCAGTGCAGCATTCTTAGTCATTTATACGAAATTACTGCCGTTTTTAGAACAAAAACGACGTAAACAACAACGTATTGGATAAAATAAAAAAGAGAGTGGAACAAACACTAGATTCACGTTTGTTCCACTCTCTTTTTTATTTGAAAAAATACCGTGTATACCAATACTCTGACGATATTTTGTTTTTCATTATTTTATTTATTATCGAAGTCTGAATATTCTTGTTAAAGTAATTTTCTAGCTTACAATGCTTAATAAAATACAATTTTTCTAACTCAAAAAAACATTGACTTTTTTTTATGAAATAAAATACAAAAAGAAGTAAAATGATAAAGCGTTTTCATCTTGTTGGGATTTTATATACAATGAATTGTATAATAATCAAAAAGATAATGTATAAAGAGAAATTCATCGCATTTTTAAAGGGGTATTTTTCATATTAGTAAAAAAATGTAGCGTTACAATTGTTATAGGAGTGGAACAAAGATCGTGGCAATCCGTTCTACTTACAAATACGTACACTATAAAATGAATATGCATAATAACAAAAAGAAAAAGACGATAAAAAAACTCTTGTAATTATTTCACAGATTGTCTTATCTTTGATAAAATAACTATGTAATCTATTTTATAGTTACAATATAGAAAAGAGAGGAAGAGAATAAATGGAAAATACGCAAACGAAGAAAAAATTTCAGATGCCTTCAGCGTACACGGTATTATTCATTATCATTGCATTCATCGCCATTTTGACTTGGTTCATTCCAGCCGGTCAATATAAAGTGGACGATGCTGGTAACATCTTAGCGGGAACCTATGAACGGGTTGCTCAAAATCCACAAGGGTTTTACGATGTTATGATGGCGCCAGTTTTAGGGATGTTAGGTTCTGATACAACAGATCCAGCCATCTCTATTTCATTTTTCATCTTAATCGTTGGGGGATTTCTTGGAATCGTTAACAAAACCGGCGCATTAGATGCAGGTATTGGCTCGATTGTAAAGCGCTTTAAAGGTCGTGAAAAGAACTTAATCTTTATTTTATTACCAATCTTTGCCTTGGGTGGTTCAACTTACGGGATGGCCGAAGAAACAATCCCATTTTATTCACTACTGATTCCAGTTATGATGGCAGTTGGTTTTGACTCTATTGTTGCTGTATCAATCGTATTAATTGGTTCTCAAGTTGGTTGTTTGGCATCAACAGTTAACCCGTTTGCCACAGGGGTTGCTTCTGATGCAGTGGGTATTTCAATGGCTGACGGTATGTTACTACGACTTATCATGTGGGTTGTCTTAGTAGGTATCTCAATTGCTTATGTTTATCGTTATGCAGCAAAAATTGAAAAAGATCCAACAAAATCAATAGTTTATAGCCAAAGAGAAGAAGATGCAAAACACTTTGATATTGAAGCAATCAGCCGTCAAGAAGGTGTAACGAAAAAACAACGAAATGTAAATATCTTGTTTATCTTGACATTCTTCTTAATGATTTTGAGTTTGATTCCATGGGAAGAGTTTGGTATTAATATTTTTGCGAACTTTACGAAATGGTTGTCCGGTCTTCCAGGTTTAGGCATGGTGTTAGGAAAAGACATGTTGCCATTTGGACAATGGTACTTCCCAGAAATTACAATGCTGTTCTTGTTGATGTCAATTATTGTTGCGATTGTCTATGGCTTTAAAGAATCAGATTTTATTTCTGAATTTTTAACTGGTGCTTCTGATTTAATCGGGGTTGCCATCGTTGTAGCCGTAGCACGTGGTATTCAAGTTGTCATGAACAATGGTATGATTACAGATACAATCTTAAACTGGGGTGAAAAAGGACTTTCAGGTCTTTCATCTATCATCTTTATCATTTTGACATTTATCTTCTACATTCCAATGTCATTCTTAATTCCATCAACATCTGGTCTTGCTGCTGCAACAATGGGTATTATTGGACCAATGGGTGAATTTGCTGGGGTTGGTAAAGATTTAGTTATCACAGCGTATCAATCTGCTTCAGGTTTGGTAAACTTAATTACACCAACTTCTGCTATCGTAATGGGTGCTGTTGCGATTGCCCGTATTGATATCGGTAAATGGTGGAAATACATCACCAAATTGATTGCAATCTTATTTGTTGCAATTTGTATCTTGCTTGCAATTGGAACAATGTTATAGAATGGACAATTTGCTGAAATTTAGCTAAGATAAGATTAACTTTATATCTATAACTGAGTTTCTCAGTTCTAAAAAGAGAGTTTCGGTTATCCTTGAAGCTCTCTTTTTCTTATTTTTGGTAATTTGTAAAAAAGTTATAGAAATTCACTTTTTTACTTTAAAATTTAGGAGGTAGTACAATGAAACAATTCGTTACCCAAAAACACCACGAAGAAGCAGTAGAGGCTTTAAAAAAATTAATTCGGGTTCCTTCTGTTCTGGACGAATCAGACAGTGGCAAAGGCCATCCATTTGGTAAAAATGTGGTCAAAGCTTTGGATCAAGTTTTAGAAATTTGTGCTGGCATTGGCTTTCGGACTTTTAAAGATCCTGAAGGGTATTATGCCTATGCTGAAGTCGGTGAAGGTGAAGATTTATTTGCGATTTTATGCCACATGGATGTAGTACCGGCAGCTGATCAAAAAGGCTGGAATACAGATCCTTTTGATCCAGTAATTAAAGACGGCGTTATCTATGGCCGCGGATCTCAAGATGATAAAGGTCCTTCAATGGCAGCACTCTATGCTGTGAAGGCATTAATGGATGATGGCGTTGAATTTAATCAACGTATTCGCTTTATCTTTGGTTCTGATGAAGAAAACTTGTGGCGTTGTATGGAAAAGTATAACGAAAAAGAAGAGAGTGCAACAGCCGGAATTGCTCCAGACCATGGTTTCCCATTAACTTTTGCTGAAAAAGGCTTGTTGCAAGCTTATCTAATTGGACCAGGAACAGATAAAATTACAGTTAATGCCGGTGGCGCACTAAACGTTGTTCCAGATACTGCACCGTATGAAGGTGAGTACGTTGAAGCAGTAAAAGAAGCTTTGGATAAGTTGGGCTTTTCTTATGAAATGGAAGGAAATGCAGTCGTTGTTCAAGGTAAGAGTGTACACGCAAAAGACGCACCAGAAGGAACCAACGCAATTACGCGGTTAGCAATGGCATTAAGCGAAGTTGTAGATTTTGCACCATTGAACTTCTTAGGTAAATTAGTTCAAGAAAATGCAACAGGTGAAAATGTTGTTGGCAAAACACAAGATGAGCAATCAGGTGAGTTAACGATGAACTTTGCTAGTCTAACAATTTCGCCAGAAGAAACAAAAATTGGTGTTGACATGCGTTTACCAGTAACCGTTAAAAAAGAAGATTTAGAAGAAAAAATCGCCACAAAAGTGAAAGAATATGATTTGACATATCAAGAATTCGATTGGTTAGATTCATTATATGTACCGCAAGATTCTACATTAGTAAAAACATTACTAGCAACTTATCGCGAGATGACAGGTGATATGACAGAACCAGAAATTTCTGGTGGTGCAACTTTTGCGCGCACGATGAAAAACTGCGTAGCTTATGGAGCGATGTTTGAAGACACACCAGACTTTATGCATCAAGCGAATGAACAATGGGAATTAGACCAAATGTACAAGGCAATGGATATTTACGCTGAATCTATTTATCGTTTATGTGCTAAATAAACTTATTAGTCAATAATTAAATTAATAAAAATGAATACCCCAACGAAATGATTTACTTGTTGCAGTTTTCTTTAACTGTAAGTAAGTGAAATCTATGTCGTTTGGGTATTTTTTTCTTTATAGTTTATTTTAAAGTTATTAGGTATTCTATTAATAAAAGTAGTATTTTTAAAGTAATTTCAACTAGCGTACTTTTTCTTTTTCAAGTAGAATTGCTCTGACGGGGCATTTAGCAGCGGCTTTTTTTACTGCTGTTATTTCTTCGACACGCACAAACTGTTTGTTTGCTTCAGGCTCTTCTTTAAACAAGACGATACCCGCTTCATCATAATCAAAAATATCTGGTGCATAAACTGCACAAAGGCCACAGGCGATACAGCGTTCTGGGACAAGACGACAAGTTGTTATCATTTTTCCACCAACTTTCAGGAGGATTTTTTATGGATCAATTTATTTTAGCCTTATTTTCAAGGGCTGACAAGTTAAAGACCAGCACGTTTTTTCATCTATTAAAAGGCAAGCGCACATCAGCTGTTATGAGTTATGCTTTTTTTATGGACTTATTACCTTTTTTGGGAAGTCAGCCTGATCTTTCTTTAAAAGAATTTGAAACAGTTATTACTAGTTTGGAAAAAGAAGGATTAATCGATAAGAATGACAGTGCTAGTTATGTGATTACACGAAAAGGAAGAAGTGAACTCAGACAAGAATTACAAACATATTTATTACAAGTAGATTATTTCAATTTTGGTCGCAGTGATGAAAATTGTTTCCGACTACTGACATACTTTATTCAGCAGGTTTCAACGGGCAAAAAAAGTTTACGCCCCTTAGAAACAAGTCCATTATTTACTAGACCAGTTGATCAGCTTCTCAGACGAGAAAAGGTAAATTCTAAAATTTTATATGAAGAAATCTATCAACTTTTTAATCATCTTAGTCAAGAAGCAGGTGATTTTTTGGCACAACAATTTAGCGGTTCAGATGTTGTGGCAAAAACTGCCTATCAGATACTCCCACAACCATTTCAAAAAACACCCTGGAATCGATTGTATCAAGCTAGTTGTTTTCATCCGTTATTAAAAGAAGTAAAAAATGCTCAAAGAAATACGCTATGTTATCAGCTGCTAAAAGGTCTTTTACAACAAAATTATAATAATAGCATGCTTTATACGCGGCGGCTCTTATTAAAGGGGATGTCTATCCCAGATGTTGCCCGTATCCGTAATTTGAAAGTAGGCACAATCTCAGATCATATCGTTGAATGGTCACTTTATGAAAAAAAATTCCCTTTTGATCGTTTTATTTCAGAATCTAGCGAGAGGAAGTTAGCTGTCCTAACTGCAACCGAAGATTTATATACTATGCGTTACAGTACTATAAATGAAAAAATTTCCATAGATTTTCTTGAATTTCGGTTGTATCAAATCAAACAAAAAAGAGGATGTTAGGATGACACTAGAAGATTATTTAAAAAAATATTTTGGCTATCCGACTTTTCGGCCAGGTCAAAGGGAGGTTATTACAGCATTATTAGCAGGTAAAGATGTTCTTGGGGTTTTGCCAACTGCGACGGGTAAGAGCTTATGTTATCAATTACCCAGCTATTTAATTCCTGGGCTTACAATTATTGTATCTCCGCTAATTGCGTTAATGGAAGACCAGGTAAGTCAAATAAAACGGGAGTTGGGATCAGCCGTAGCTTTAAATAGCCAGTTGACAGCAGCAGAAAAAGAATTCGTTTTAATTCATATAGCCGAGTATAAATTTTTATTCGTTAGTCCTGAAATGCTTTGGCAAAAGAAAGTTTTACAAGTACTTCAAAAACAAAAGATTGCATTATTTGTCGTAGATGAAGCACATTGTATATCTCAATGGGGAATTGATTTCAGACCGGAATATCGGCAATTAAATAAGGTTAAAGAATTTTTAAACAATCCCCTTACACTGGCATTAACTGCGACGGCACCACCATTTGTTCAAAAAGATATTGCCCAACTTTTACTTAATTCAAATTATCAATTAGTAAAAAAATCCGTAGATCGAAAGAATATTCGTCTTTTTGTTCGGCAGACAGAAGAAAAATTACTAGACTTAGAAAATTTGTTGAAAAATTTAACTGGACCTGGGATTATTTATTGTGCAACAAAAAAAACAGTGGAATTTCTTTACCAACAATTGAAAGAAAAATTTAATTTGGGCTTTTATCATGGTGGTCTAAATAGTAGTGAAAGAAGCCGGTTGCAGCTCCAGTTTCAAAGTAATCAACTGGATATTTTAATTGCGACCAATGCTTTTGGAATGGGGATTGATAAAAGTGATATTCGTTTTGTTATCCATTTTGATTTGCCTGATAGTCTTGAAAATTATGTCCAAGAAATTGGTCGGGCTGGTCGTGATGGCAATATGAGTCAAGCAATTTTACTTTATCAAAAAAATGATGAAAAAATTCATCATTACTTCAAACAAATGCGTCAAGATGAACGCAGTGGTTTTCAACAATTATTAGAGGAAAAATCTGATGGAGATAGTGAGCTACAAAAGAAGTGGCTTGACTTGAGTCGAAGTATCGGTTCAGATGAGGTATTGGAAGCATTAAAAGTAAATGAGCAGGTTAAAAGTGATAAATTAGCTCAAATGTTAGCATATATTCACACGACTACTTGTCGCCGCGCTTTTATCTTAGGTAATTTTGCTGAAAACATACTCCAAAAACCTGAACAATGTTGTGATAATGACAATGCAACTATAAGTTATGGACCAGTAGCTCTCAAAAAAAGTAATACGGTAAAACATTGGCAGGAGATTTTCCTAAAATTATTTAAAGAAACCAATTGAAGTCATATTTTAGCGACAACTATAAAATGCCTATGGTATAATACACAGCGAAAGCTTTTCGGGAGGTAGGAACATTGAGTAAAAAGAAAAATGATTTTGACAATGAAACACAAGAACCATGGGAACAACCAATTTATGACACTGACGATGAAACGACGTCACGCACACAACAGCGTCGTCAAAAACGGGGAACATCAAAATTCTTGGTTATTTTGGTAATTTTACTATCACTTTGTATTTTGGTGCCTGCAGGTTTTGTTATGTGGTTGACGCATGATAAAAAGAATGCTGATTCTACGCCATCAACAGCATCTTCCTCGTTAGTATCATCAACTAAAGAATCTTCAACCAATGAATCTTCAACGTCTGAAAGTTCAACGACAGAAACTTCTGAGAGCGAATCAAGTTCAAGCTCAAGCGAAGAATCTGTACCAAGTTCAACTTCAAGCGAAGAGTCAGTACCAAGTTCGACAGAAAATAATCAACAAGACCAACAAAATCAGCAACAAAATGCACAAGCTGGTGAACAATACATTACTGTTCAAAATGGTGAAGGGCCAAATCAAGTAGCAGCAAGAGCTGGAATTTCAGTCGATCAATTGTATCAACTAAATGGTATCGATCCAAATAATTTCTTATTATATCCTGGTCAACAATTACGAATCAAGTAAAAAAATAGCCGGTCCAAAAATCACGGCATTTTTGGTCGGCTTTCTTAATGTCTAAAGATAGGTGGCAAACAAATGAAAAAAATTAATATTGCTATTGATGGACCGGCTTCTTCGGGTAAAAGTACAGTAGCAAAAATTTTAGCAAAAGATTATGGATTTATTTATACTGATACAGGAGCGATGTACCGTAGTGTAACTTTCATGGCGATTAAGCATGAGGTCGCGTTTTCAGATGAACTAGGACTAGTTGAATTAATCCATCGCTATCCTATTACGTTTAAGCAAAGTGAAGTCGGACAATTAGTATTTATTGATGGAGAAGATGTAACCTTAGCTATCAGAAAATCAGATGTTACTAATAATGTTTCGGAAGTTTCTGCTCACGAATTAGTTCGAAAAGAATTAGTTAAGCAACAACAGACTATCGCCAAAGACGGCGGTGTCGTCATGGATGGGCGCGATATTGGTACTGCTGTTTTACCGGATGCTGAAGTGAAAATTTTCTTAGTTGCTAGCGTTGTAGAAAGAGCAGAACGTCGTTACAAAGAAAATCAAGCAAAAGGAATAAAAACAGATTTTGAAACTTTAAAAACAGAGATTGAAAAACGCGATTACATTGATTCTCATCGCGAAGTTTCTCCATTAAAACAAGCAGAAGACGCAATTTTAATTGATACAACGGGAAAAACTATTGCTGAAGTAGTTACTATGATTAAGGCTGTTGTCAGTCAAAAAGGCTATTTATAATTTTTGGACTTACGCTTTTGCGTGTAAGTCTTTTTATTTGGTGAAATTTTTTTTTAATCGGTATAATAAGATTAAGTGCTTGCTACAGACAAATTGCCGTCATTTTTATGGTAGAGTATATTAGTTATCATAGTTTTAAAAAGAAAAGATGCTAAATTGGAGCAAATTTCAAGAAATAATGGAAATCGCTTTATTTTTAAGGCATAATAATTTAAACTTAAACTTGTAGTGTGTAGTGCACAGCAATCAATTAATTGTTGGTTAGGAGGACATATGTCATGACAGAATTTGAAAACAATCAAGTAGAAAACGGCGAATCTATGGCGGATGCGTTGGAAAGCTTCCAAGAAGTAAAAGTGGGGGATGTTGTCAAAGGTGAAGTTTTAGCCGTTGAAGACAAACAAGCCATTGTGGGGATTGAAGGCGCTGGTGTAGAAGGAGTAGTTCCGGTAAAAGAAATATCTACTCTTCCAGTTGAAGACATCAATGAAGTTGTAAAAGTAGGGGATGTCTTGGAGCTAGTCGTTATCTCTTCGATTGGTAAAGATAAAGAAAACGGCAGTTATTTACTGTCTAAACGCCGCTTAGATGCAAAAAAAGTCTGGGAAGATATTGAACAAGACTTTAAAGATGGTAAAATTATTGAAGCTCCAGTAACCAATGTAGTTAAAGGTGGACTTGTTGTTGATGTTGGTGTACGTGGGTTTGTGCCAGCTTCAATGGTTGAAGATCACTTTGTAGCTGATTTTGAAGAATACAAAGGTCAAACTTTAACTTTTAAAATTATTGAAATTGAACCATCAGAAAATCGTTTGATCTTATCACATAAAGCAGTTGTGGAAGCTCAAAAAGCAGTTCGTAAAGAAGAATTGTTAAGTTCAATTCACGATGGTGATGTGGTTGAAGGTACAGTAGCACGCTTGACTGATTTTGGTGCTTTTGTAGACTTAGGTGGAATTGATGGATTAGTTCACGTATCTGAAATTTCTCATAGTCATGTTGATAAACCAAGTGATGCATTAAACGTTGGCGATAAAGTACAAGTAAAAGTATTGGCGATTGATCCAGAAAAAGAACGTATTTCATTATCTATTAAAGATACTTTGCCTGGGCCTTGGTCTGATATCGAAGAAAAAGCTGCAGTCGGGACGGTTTTAACGGGTACTGTTAAACGCTTAACGAGCTTTGGTGCTTTTGTAGAAGTATTCCCAGGCGTTGAAGGTCTTGTGCATATTTCGCAAATCTCTCACAAACATATTGCAACACCACATGAAGTGTTACATGAGGGTGATGAAGTACAAGTAAAAGTTCTGGAAGTAAATCCTGATGAACATCGTATCGCGCTTTCAATTAAAGCTTTAGAAGAAAAACCAGCTGAAGAAAAGATTGTTGCAGAAGATAGCTATGAGTTACCAGAAGAAAGTACTGGTTTTACAATGGGGGATATCTTAGGTCAAGCTTTAGCTGATAACGACGAAGATGCAAATGAAGAAACAATGATTTCAGAAGATGCAAATGACGTAGTGGAAGAAGACGAAGCGTAATTTTTTATAAGTTGTAAAAAATAGTGAGATACTGCATAATTTCTCTTATGAGATGCAGTATCTCTTTTATTTGATTTTACTTGCATGTTTTCTTGGCTTTAGGTAAACTAAGAAAGATTGTGCAAGTGGACTGTATTATCAGATGAATTTTATTATGATAAAGATAGAATTTTTAATTAGAAGAAAATGTTATAAAGAAATAAGGAGGTAGAGTTATGGCAAATCCAACTCTTGCAATTGTCGGCCGTCCTAATGTGGGAAAATCGACAATTTTTAACCGTATTGCTGGTGAGCGTATTTCAATTGTGGAAGATACTCCAGGCGTTACCCGGGATCGAATTTATGCAAATGGAGAATGGCTGGGTCGCGATTTCAGTATTATTGATACTGGCGGAATTGATTTGGGCGATGAACCTTTTATGGAGCAAATTAAACATCAAGCAGAAATTGCAATTGATGAAGCAGACGTTATCATTTTTGTTACTAGCGCCAAAGAGGGTGTTACAGATGCTGACGAAATGGTGGCGCGTATTTTATATCGCAGCAATAAGCCGGTAATTTTAGCTGTTAATAAAGTGGATAATCCTGAAATGCGTTCTGAAATTTATGAATTTTATTCTTTAGGTTTGGGCGATCCGTATCCCATATCTGGTAGTCATGGATTGGGACTTGGGGATGTACTAGATGAAGCAGTTAAGCATTTTACTGACGAGATGGAAGAAGAAGATGAAGGGGTCATTAAATTTAGTTTGATTGGTCGACCGAATGTAGGCAAATCTTCTTTAATTAATGCGATTTTAGGTGAAGATCGCGTAATTGTTTCTGATATCGAAGGAACAACTCGTGATGCCATTGATACGCATTTTATTTCTGAAAATGGACAAGAATTTTTAATGATTGATACAGCTGGTATGCGTAAACGAGGAAAAGTTTATGAAAGTACCGAAAAGTATTCTGTAATGCGGGCAATGCGTGCGATTGAACGTTCCGATGTGGTTTTAATGGTCTTAAATGGTGAAGAAGGTATTCGTGAACAAGATAAACGAGTAGCCGGGTATGCCCATGAGGCCGGTAAAGGAATAATTATTGTCGTTAACAAGTGGGATTTGGTTGAAAAAGAAACAAATACCATGCGCGACTTTGAAACAGAAATAAGAGATGAATTTCAATATTTGGATTATGCACCAATTATTTTTGTTTCAGCTGTTACAAAACAACGCCTAAACAAGTTACCTGAACTAATTGAAGAAGTTAGCATGAACCAAAATTTACGGGTTCCATCAGCCGTGTTAAATGATATTATCATGGATGCTGTTGCGATCAATCCAACGCCAACAGATAAAGGGAAACGGTTAAAGATTTTTTATGCGACTCAAGTAGCTGTAAAACCGCCAACATTCATTATTTTTGTGAACGAAGAAGAGCTGATGCATTTTTCTTACGCACGCTTTTTAGAAAATCAAATCCGGAAAGCTTTTACTTTTGAAGGCACACCAATTCGTGTCATTGCAAGACGCAGAAAATAGCGATTTTATCATATTTTTATTGCTTTATCAAAAGATAGCGCTCCTTTTTGATAAAAAGAAGAAGCTAGGTTAAAAAAGCTCTTTAAAATGCCCAAAATCCTTGATATTACAAGGTTCTTGTGATAACGTAGTATCAGAATATTGATACTGATCAATATTTTTCACAAAAGTTTGGACCACTCAAATTTTTTGTGAATTGATGTTTACATCATGACTCTTTTTAGGAGGTGAAATCATCCATGGCAAATAAAGCTGAATTGATCGAAAAAGTTGCACAAGCTACTGACTTAACTAAGAAAGATGCTACTGCAGCTGTAGATGCTGTTTTCTCAACAATCCAAGATGCTTTAGCTAAAGGTGAAAAAGTTCAATTAATCGGTTTTGGTAACTTTGAAGTTCGCTCTCGTGCGGCTCGTAAAGGACGTAATCCACAAACTGGTGATGAAATTGAAATCCCTGCAAGCAAAGTACCTGCTTTCAAACCAGGTAAAGCATTGAAAGATGCTGTGAAATAATTGCAGTGAAAAGACCGTTGGAGCTCTAGAGCTCTGACGGTTTTTTTGTTGTTTTAGAAGGCTAGCTCGTAAAATTTTTTAGATAAAACGATTTATTGAGAAGTATAGCTTAAAGTTCTGTTTTTTTATTAGATAAATTTAGTCAATTTTCTCCATTTAAAGCTTCCTTTAAGTTTAGCAAATTATACTGTAAGTATCTTAAAAGAAGGAGTGGTAGTGGTAATGATAAAAAAGGCTTTTTTACTAGTATTAGTCCTAACGGCAACCTTTTTGCTTCAAACAACAACTTTTAAGACGAATAAAAAAGGAATACAATCTTTTGAAAAAACAACTAATACAATAAATTTAGATCAAAAACTAGTTTCAGATACATTACTAGATATACCTCTTGAAAATCAATTTGAGGGTGATGTTCCACTTGAAAATGGTTGCGAAATAACAGCACTTTCGATGTTGCTGCAATTTTATGGTTATGAGACAAATAAAAATGAATTAGCACAAAAGTTAGTTTATGTACCTGTTTATGAAGATGAGGAAAATGACATCCATGGGGATCCCCGTAGCGGATTTGTTGGGAATATTTACGAGGGTTATCTAGCAATGGGTGGTTTTGTAGAACCAGTAGCCAAAGTAGCAAAAACAATTGTTCAAAATGATTACCACGTTATGAATTCAAATAATACGGATTTTGATGTTTTATTGCAACAAGTAAAGGCAGGTTCACCTGTATGGATTGTGACTACAGTAGATTTCGTTGTGCCAACTGAAGGAGATTTTATGCTATGGCAAACGAATAATGGAAGTGTTTCAGTAACATCGTTATGTCATGCGGTGGTTATGACAGGTGTTAAAGGATCAAATGTCTATGTTAATGATCCTTATGGGCAAAAAAACAAAGCTGTTAATTATGAGATTCTAAAAAGAATATACGAAAAGATGGGATCACAGTCACTTTATTTAATAAAATAGTTATCAGAATTTTATTACAGGTTTCATTGCTAAGATGGAAATCTTCTGTGCGCTCTTGTTTTTGGAGTACAATTAGTTTTTTTAATTTATAAGTAGTAAAAAAAATACTTTAGCTTTTTTAGATACTAACCAAAGTTTAAACTATTAAAAGGAAAAAAGAAAAGTTACACTATCGCTGTTCGTTAAAAAATTGGTTGTCCTCAAGACTGCACTGCAGTTTTGAGCTTTTTTTATTTATTTACAGCATAAAGGAAACTTTGTTGAAAATCATTTATAACAAGAATTATCGCATTAAAATAAGGCGAGTAATAATTGTATTCGTTAGAAAAGAATAGAAAATTCAACAATGAAAGTTTTGATTAGTGTGTCTAGTTGAAATAGAGGGTAGGCCGCCCCCTTTTAAAAATGGAAAATAAAAAATATTCTGAAAATTCGTTGACTTTAAGTGTGGAACACGATATATTTAATAAAATTAATTGAAAATACACTTTTTAGGAATAGAGGAAACCTTTATGCGTAAATCTAACTTGAATCATAAAATCGTCATTTTAATTATCAAGTCCAGGACTTAGAACACGGAGAAGTAATAAATCCGATTGTTTGAGTCCTATTTGCGTTAGCGAGAGGGATTCTTACTAAAGCATCCCAAAATGTTGGGATGCTTTTTTTCTTAAATTAATAAAATAGGAGCTGATGAAATGAGAAGTGATCAAATAAAAAAAGGACTCGATGCGGCACCAGCTCGTAGTTTATTGTATGCAACCGGACATGTTAAAAATATTCAAGATATGAATAAGCCTTTTATTGCGATTTGCAATTCTTATATTGATATTGTTCCGGGTCATGTTCACTTACGAGAACTTGCTGATGTAGCAAAAGAAGCAATTCGAAAAGCAGGAGGTATTCCTTTTGAGTTTAATACAATTGGCGTTGATGATGGAATTGCGATGGGACATATTGGAATGCGCTATTCATTGCCTAGTCGTGAATTAATTGCCGATGCAGCGGAGACGGTAATAAATGCTCACTGGTTTGACGGTGTTTTCTATATTCCTAACTGTGACAAAATTACCCCCGGAATGATTATGGCTGCAGTTCGTACCAACGTTCCTTCAATTTTTTGTTCCGGTGGTCCAATGAAAGCAGGAATTGATTTAAAAGGACATAAGGCGACTTTATCTTCGATGTTTGAAGCTGTTGGTGCTTATAAAGATGGCAAAATGTCAGAAGTGGATTTTAATTATTTAGAACAAAATGCTTGTCCCACTTGTGGCTCTTGTGCCGGTATGTTTACTGCCAACTCTATGAATTGTTTGTTAGAAATTTTAGGACTGGCATTACCAGGTAATGGGACAATTTTAGCTGTTTCTAAGGAACGAAAAGAATTAGTAAGGAAATCAGCTCATCATTTAATGAATCTTGTGAAAAAACAAATAAAGCCGCGTGATATTGTGACAAAAGCAGCAATCGATGATGCTTTTGCACTAGATATGGCAATGGGAGGATCGACAAATACAGTGTTACACGCCTTAGCAATCGCAAATGAAGCACAAATTAAGTATAACTTGGAAGAAGTTAATACAATTGCAAAACGGATTCCTTATCTAGCAAAAATTGCGCCATCTTCAGCTTATTCTATGGAGGATGTATACAAAGCAGGTGGTGTTTCTGCCATCATTAATGAATTAGTTCACATTGAAGGCGCGATTCACGCTAACCGAATTACAGTAACTGGTAAAACAATTCGAGAAAATGTTGAACAGGCTGCAATTAAAAATGAAGAAGTTATTCATCCAAAAGAAAATCCCTATAGTCCTGTTGGGGGGCTGTCAATTTTATATGGCAATATCGCACCAGAAGGTAGTGTCATCAAAGTTGGTGGAGTAGATCCTAGTATCAAGGTTTTTGTAGGAAAAGCAATTTGTTTTGATTCACATGATGCAGCGGTGAGCGCTATTGACAATCAGCTTGTTCAAAAAGGTCATGTAGTTGTTATTCGTTATGAGGGACCAAAAGGTGGACCAGGAATGCCAGAAATGTTAGCGCCGACATCGAGTATTGTTGGACGCGGTTTGGGAAAAGATGTGGCATTGATTACAGATGGACGTTTTTCAGGAGCGACAAGAGGAATAGCCGTTGGACACATTTCACCTGAGGCAGCAAGTGGTGGACCATTGGCTCTCATTTGCAATGGTGACGAAATCACAATTGACCTTATAAAACGAACCATTAACGTGAATTTATCTCAAGAGGAAATGGCCACTCGCAAAGAAGAATTACCACAATTTAAACGTAAAATCCAAAAGGGGTGGTTAGCGCGCTATTCAGCTTTTGTCACCTCAGCTCATACTGGTGGAATCATGAAATTACCAGAGGAAATGGAGTGAAATAGATGGCAAATACGCAAAAAAATACAAATGTAGCAGCAGAATTTTCGGGGGCAAAATTATTATTAGATTGTTTGGCAAAACAAGATGTGGAAATTATTTTTGGCTATCCTGGCGGTTCGGTCTTGCCATTATATGACGTACTTTATCAAGAACGTATTCCCAACATTTTAACCCGTCATGAACAAGGAGCGATTCATGCAGCACAAGGTTATGCTAAGTCGACTGGAAAACCGGGTGTTGTTATCGTTACGAGTGGACCAGGAGCGACAAATGTTGTGACAGGAATTGCAGATGCTATGAGTGACTCAGTTCCCTTAGTTGTTATTACAGGGCAAGTAGTGACACAAGGAATTGGTAAAGATGCTTTTCAGGAAGCAGATATTTTAGGTATCACTCTACCAATTACAAAAAATAATTATCAAGTCCGCAATAGTAACGACTTGCCTAGAATTTTAAACGAAGCCTTTCATATCGCCACTACAGGTCGCAAAGGACCTGTAGTTATCGACTTACCAAAAGATGTGTCAGTTTGTCAAACGACCGAAAAACCATCAAATGAATGCCATTTGCAAAGTTATCAACCCAATACGCAGCCATCTGAACTAAAGATAAATCGTTTAATGGGAAAATTAGCAGAAGCAAAATGTCCAGTAGTTTTGGCTGGTGGCGGTGTTGTGGCAGCAAATGCGGCAATAGAGCTTACTCGTTTCGTTGAAAAATATCAGATTCCTACGATCTCAAGTTTGCTTGGCTTAGGTGTTCTTTCAAGTAATCACCAATTATTTTTAGGCATGGCAGGAATGCACGGATCTTATGCCGCAAATATGGCATTAGCAGAGTGTGATCTTTTGATTAACTTTGGGTGTCGTTTTTCTGACCGCTTAGCAACTTCGCCAGCCGACTTTGCTAAAAATGCAGCAATTGTACACGTGGATATTGATCCTACTGAAATTGGTAAAATCATTCCAACTACTATTCCGATTGTAGCAGATGTAAAAAAGACACTTTTGAGTATGCTGAATAAAGAAATTAAAATGTCTGATATAAAAAAATGGCAATCGCTTTGCAAGCAACGAAAACAGGACAAACCATTTACTTATGATCGTAATAATATTGCTGAGATTAAGCCACAAAAAGTAATTGAGCTTGTGGGAAATTTGACAAACGGAAATGCTTATGTAGCTACGGATGTTGGGCAACATCAAATGTGGGTAGCACAGTATTATCCTTTTAAATTTGCCAATCAGTTGATTACAAGCGGTGGATTAGGCACTATGGGTTATGGTATTCCTGCTGGCATTGGGGCTAAACTTGGTAACCCTGATAGTCAAATTGTAGTTTTTGTTGGGGATGGCGGCTTTCAAATGACCAATCAAGAGCTTGCCATTTTAAATGAACACCAGTTAGATATTAAATTTATTTTGCTAAATAATCATTCACTAGGAATGGTGCGACAATGGCAGGAAGTATTCTTTGATAATCGGCGCTCGCAATCTGTTTTTAAAAATTCACCAGATTTCGTAATGTTGGCAGAAGCTTATGGCATCAATGGGGACAAAATTGAAAATCCAAAAACGATGGAAGAAGATTTTATAAAGGCTTTTAATAAACCTGGGCCAGGCTTAATTGAAGTTGTTGTCTCGTCTACTGAACATGTTTTACCTATGATTCCACCGGGAAAAGCCAATGATCAAATGGTAGGGGTGGACTAAAATGAAACGGATGATTACGGCGATGGTCTACAATCACGTTGGTGTTTTGAGTCGAATTAGCAGTGTTTTATATCGTCGACAAGTAAACATCGAGAGTATTTCTGTTGGCGAAACCGAAAATAAAGACATTTCCCGCATGACTTTTGTTATTAATGTGGAGACTTTAGCTGAGGTTGAACAAGTTACCAAACAATTAAATAAGCAAATTGCCGTCGTAAAAGTTTCCGATATTACCGATGTGCCACATCTTGAGCGGGAATTGGCACTTATAAAGGTGAATGCTCCTGCTGAAATGAGAACAGAAATTAAAACGATGATTGAACCATTTCGGGCAGATGTTGTTGATGTCAGTATCAAAACTATTGCCATTCAAATTGCAGGATCTTCTGAAAAAGTAGCAGCGTGTATAGATATTTTACGACCATATGGCATTAAAGAAATGGCACGTACAGGAATTACCGGTTTTACTAGAGGTTAATTGCAAGCAATTGCTGTTAATATAATTTTGATTATTGGAGGGAATTTAAGATGGTAAAAGTTTACTATGAAAATAATGTCGACCAAGATGCATTAGCAGACAAAACAATTACAATTGTAGGTTATGGTTCACAAGGACATGCGCATGCCCAAAATCTGCGTGATACAGGACACAATGTTATTATTGGTATTCGTGAGGGAAAGTCCGCAATAGCAGCTCGTGAAGATGGCTTTACTGTAAAGTCAGTAGCTGAGGCGACAAAAGAAAGTGAAGTTATTATGATTTTAGCACCGGATGAAATTCAAGGTATACTTTACGATAATGAAATTGCTCCCAATCTTACAGCTGGCAATGCACTAGCTTTTGCTCATGGATTTAATATCCATTTTAATGTTATCACGCCTCCTACAGATGTTGATATTTTCTTAGTTGCGCCAAAAGGACCAGGTCACTTGGTACGCCGTACTTTCACAGAAGGGTTTGCGGTGCCAGCTTTATTTGCGGTATATCAAGATGCTACTGGTAAGGCAAAAGACCTCGCGTTATCTTATGCAAAAGGAATCGGAGCTACTCGCGTTGGGGTATTGGAGACAACTTTTAGAGAAGAAACTGAAACAGATCTATTTGGAGAACAGGCTGTTTTATGTGGTGGCTTAACTTCAATGATTGAAGCGGGTTTTGAAACGTTAGTTGAAGCAGGATACCAACCAGAACTTGCTTATTTTGAAGTATGCCACGAAATGAAATTAATTATTGATTTGATTTATGAAGGTGGCTTTTCTAAAATGCGTCATTCTATTTCCAATACAGCTGAATATGGTGACTATGTTTCTGGTCCTCGTGTTATTACAGCAGAAACGAAAAAACATATGAAAGAAGTGTTAACTGATATTCAAAACGGCAAATTTGCTAAAGGTTTCATTAAAGATAATAAAGCTGATTTCTTTGCGTTTAATAAAATGAGAAAAGAAAATGCAGGACATCAAATTGAACAAGTTGGTAAAGAACTAAGAAAAATGATGCCTTTTGTGACGAAAAAAGATTAATTTTTGGAGGTGAGCACCTTGGATTTGATAACGGATGCCGAGGTTAAATGTGCATACCAAGTTTTAAAAGAAGTAGTTAGTCACACCCCGTTACAATACGATCGCTACTTGTCTGAAAAGTATGAGGCAACGATTTTATTAAAGAGGGAAGATTTACAAAAAGTTCGATCTTTCAAATTAAGAGGTGCGTATTATGCCATTAAAAAAATCCCCCGTGAACAATTAATTAACGGCGTAGTTTGCGCAAGCGCTGGTAATCATGCGCAAGGTGTTGCCTACACTAGTCGTGAAATGGATATTTTTGCTATCATCTTTATGCCCACAACTACACCAAAACAAAAAATTGCACAAGTAGAATTTTTCGGTGGTAATAAAGTTTCCATTAAATTAATAGGTGATACATTTGATGCTTCAGCAAAGGCCGCAAAAGAATTCGCCGCAAAACATACAATGACATTTATTGATCCTTTTGATGAGTCAAATATTATTGCCGGTCAAGGTACACTAGCGCTTGAGATGATGCTAGATGCTAAAAAAAAAGGTTTTGAACCGGATTACATTTTAGCCGCTATTGGTGGGGGTGGATTAATCAGTGGTATTGCTTCATATGTAAAGAACACCAATCCAGCAACAAAAATTATTGGAATCGAACCAAAGGGAGCGCCCTCTATGCAAGCAGCTTTTGATCACGCTGGCCCAGTTTCGTTAAAACAAATTGATAACTTTGTCGATGGTGCTGCAGTTAAGAAAGTAGGTTCTCTAACGTATTTTCATGCTAAAAATTATTTGGATGCTGTAACAGTAGTTGATGAAGGGCTAGTTTGTGCAACCATTTTAGAGCTATATGCTAAGCAAGCAATTGTAGCTGAACCTGCTGGTGCTCTTAGTGTGGCAGCACTAGAAGTTTTAAAAGAGAAAATTAAAGGAAAAACAGTTATTTGTGTTATCAGTGGGGGAAATAATGATATTAGTCGTATGGCAGAAATTGAAGAACGATCACTCGTTTATGCCGGGTTGCAGCATTATTTTGTGGTTAATTTTCCGCAACGCCCAGGTGCTTTAAAGGAGTTTGTGAGTAAAGTTTTAGGCCCAAATGATGATATTACGCGTTTTGAGTATACAAAAAAGATTAATCGCGGTACAGGTCCTGTCGTCTTAGGAATATTGCTTAGAAAGACTAATGATTTGAGTGCCCTATTATTGCGTTTAAGTGAGTTTGATCCGGCTTATATCAACTTACAAACAGCTCCGTCCCTTTATACTCTATTGGTTTAAGGAATTAAGTTTAAAATTAAAAAACATAATTTTCTTGTAGATAATAAAACCAGCTTCAACTAAAATGTACTAATGATTTTTAGTGTTACGGATTTTATATGAAACGTTTTTTCCTAACACACAGTATGCGTCTTGTTTATATAAGGTAAGTTGTTTGCGGCAAAAAGAAAAACGTGCTATATTAACAAAGCGTAAATATTACGTTTTAAATGCTCAAAAAATTGTCTGCTGGCTTAAAAAAGAAAGGACAGCAAAATGGCAAAAAAATCAAAGATTGCAAAAGCAAAAAAACAAGAAGCAATGATTGCGCGCTACGCAGCAACACGTTATGAATTAAAAAAGGCGCGTGATTATGCAGCATTAGCGAAACTTCCGAAAGACTCTAATCCTAATCGTTTGAAAAATAGAGACCGAATTGATGGACGTCCGCGGGGATATATGCGCAAGTTTGGGATGTCACGGGTAAAATTTAGAGAATTAGCCCATGAAGGTAAAATTCCGGGTGTTAAAAAAGCAAGTTGGTAACTTCAATTGTTAAGTAAAACTTCTCATTAAGATTGAGAAGTTTTTTCTTTTTTTGGAGCGAAATTGACGGCGAAATCTTTTTGTTCTCTGACTTTTAATGATAAACTTATACTAGGAGGAGCTTATGGAGAAAAGCTATCAGAAAGGCCAGTTTAGTACTCGTATTTTTTATGGAGAGACATTAAACAAAAGTATTGATCCTATTACTAGTGATAATTTACACGTGATTATTTTAACAAATCAAAAATACTATGATCGTTCTTTTGAAAAAATTAGTCAACTCTTTAAAAGAGCCCGTGATATTGACTGGTATATTTGTCGAAATCAGACATATTGCAACAACTTGGAAGAATTAATGAATTTGCTACACTTTTTGGAACGATTTCCCCAAAATCGTAACTATTTATTTTGTGGCTATGGAAATGAAGGTGTTATGCAACTAACGGGGTTTTTAGCACAAACTACAATTTTACCTAGTAATTATTGGTGCTTGCCAGTTTCAGTTCGATCATTAGCCAAAGTTTTGATTTTAGAACAAGCCATCATGAAACAAAACAGTCAAGTATTACTTCAAGTTAAAAATTTACCCCGAGCAGTTTATTTTGATCAAACGTTGACAGAAGCACAAACTGAAGGGAAATTAGTTGATTTATTAGTTTTTATAAGAATTGGTCTGGTTTGTGACTATGATTTTTTGCAAGATTTGCACCAAAATTTTCCAAATCAACAATTGGTTTATCGACGCTCTTTTGCGGCTTTCATAGCAGATTTGATTGACTACTATGCGGAATCTTTTGAAATAGAAGAGTTTGGGCAATTGTTTGAAGCCGCTTTTTATCAGATCGAAAATGGACATTTGCTATCTTCTAATATGAAACGATTATTTGGGATTTTATTTCATTTGTTTTGGTGTGATGCTAATCATGAGCTTCATTTTAATTTCAAAAATTTTTTAATTTGGTTTCAACAACTAGGCTACCCGATTCATTTGCCAACGCAGATTTCTTTAGTCGATTATCAGTTGCAAGTTTTAGATAAAGCGCAAAAAGAAGCACCAATTGTCACATTAGAAAGAATTGGCAAAGTGGGTAGGAAAACTAAAATTACTGTAAAATCATTGCAACAAGCAATTGAAAAATATCAAGCTACTTTAAAGGAGATTAGGGAAAGTTAATGGAAAAATCTTATAGTGAACAAATGCTCGAAGCATTAGAAAATGAAGATTTGGTGAGTGCCAATTTAGCTTTTAATCAAGCATTAGTGCATGATGATGATAGCCAACTGCATGAATTAGCACAGTATTTATTGCAAATTGGCTTTTTGGAAGAAGCAGAACAAACTTTTTTGCATTTATTAGAAAAATATCCGAATAATGAAGAATTATACTTAGGATTAGCCGAAGTAGCTATTGAAAATGACAATAGTGATCAAGCACTGAATTTTATTGAAAAAATCCCCCAAAATAGTGATTATTATGTGCAGGCATTGTTGTTAGCCGCAGATTTGTACCAAATGATTGGCATTCCTGAGGTAAGCGAAGCAAAATTAACCGAAGCAGCTAAAATATTGCCAGATGAGCCTTTAATTCAATTTGCGTTAGCAGAATTATTTTTCACAACTGAACGCTTTGGAGAAGCAGCAACGATTTATCAAATTCTACTTAATTCCAATATTACAGAGATGGCTGACATCTTATTAGAAGAACGTTTAGGTACAGCTTTGAGTATGGAAGGACAATTTGAAGAAGCGGTGGTTCACTTGCGTCGTGCGTTAGAAACCGAAGTCACAGATGATCGTCTCTTTCAGATTGCATTTGTGTATCGTCAATTAAAAGAAAATGAACAAGTTATTCAATACCTGGAACAGTTACGCAATCTAAATCCACAATATCAATCTTTGTATTTATATCTGGCAGAAGCGTTACAAGATGAAGAACAGCTAGAAGAAGCACAAGAAGTAATTGAAGCTGGATTAAAAGAGAATCCATTTAATGTTGATTTTTATCAGTTCGCCTCTGAAAATGTTTACCGTCTTCATGATGACGAGAAAGCAGAAGAATATTTGCAAAAAGCTTTGGAAACCGGTGAGAAATTAGATCAAACACTATTTATGTTGAGTAATTTATACTTAAAACAAGAAAAGTTTGAAGAAGTTATTGCAACAATTAATGAAATGGAAAACCCTGATGATGCTTACGCTCAATGGAATTTGGCACAAGCATACAATCAATTAGAAGAATTTAGTGATGCTGCTATTCATTATGAAAAAGCTAATATTGAATTAAATCACGAGCCAGAATTTATGAAAGAATATGGTATTTTCTTGCGAGAAGAAGGAAAGTTGCAAGAAGCAAAGGTACTGTTGGAGCATTATTTAGCACATGAGCCAGGCGATTTAGAAGTACAGTCGATTTTGGAGGCTTTATCATAAAGAAAAGAAGGTGAGGACGATGTTTATCGACGTCAAAGAAAAGAAGAATTTTCTCAATTGGTTTGTCACCCATGCATCTTTTAGTCGTCGTGAAGTTTGTTGGATTTTAAATTATTTAGCCAACCATGAAGCTATCTTAAATAATGTTCATTTTGTCGAAAACGCCGATGCTACTAATCGCGGTTTACAAATTCGTGATTTGACAGCTCAAGGCGATCCAATGCGATTATTTATTTCCGGAAAGGTTTTTGAGGATAGTGATCAGATTTTTCATGAGATTCGTTTAAACTGGAAAGAAGCTTTGTATATTGAATGCCTTTTTGATAATGCATGGGAGAATCCGGGATATTTATCAATTTTAGAGGATAATCCGTTCATGAAGTGGAATGAAAACATCGATCCGACAGTCATTGATAGTGTTAATCAGTTCCTTCTTGAAGAAGAACAGATTGCAAGAATGAATCAATTGTATCAAGAAATCGACCAAGCATTGGAAACAGGTGATAAAGAAAGATTTATGCGCTTGTCAGAAGATGTAAACAAAGAGTTACAGCAGCATTCCAGACAAAAAACAGCAGATTAAAAAATGGTGGTGAAATATTATCCTATATTAGTTAGGAATAGCATTTCACCACCATCTTTTTGCATCTTTTTGGCTAAACAAGTAATCAATTATGATTTTGTTTTTTTTTAAAGAAGTTATTTTTGGGACGTTTGTAAGTGAAGCCTTCACCTGATACTTCATGGACGTTTATTATAGAGATAAAAGCCTGCTCATCAAACTCCGCAATAATGCGTTTTACCTCCATTACTTCTCTTGAAGTTACCACCATGTACAAAATATTTTTATCTATACCAGAATATGCACCTTCGCCTTTTAAAAAGCTCGTACCACGTCCAGTCACTTCCATTAAGACAGGAGCCATTTGTTTTGTCTGATTTGAAATTACGAGTATTCCTTTCGCAGAATAGCCACCATCTAAAATAGTATCAACGATATTGGCAAACACATAAGAAAAAATCAAAGTATACATCATCCGTTTTAAATCAATATAAGTCAATGAGGCTAATAGAATTAAAATATCAAAGAAAAATAATGAACGACCAACTGAAATTCCCCGTTTTTTTTCCAAAATGCGGGCGATAACATCACTACCACCGGTTGTGCCACCAACACGGTAAACGATTCCACTACCAAAGCCTGCGATAATGCCAGCTAATAAAGCAGAAATAAGCAAATCGTGTTCTAAGTTAATAGCCAGCGGTACTTTTTGCCAAATAAAAAGCCAGACAGACAAATTAGTGGTACCAAAAATAGTATAGTAGAATGAACGCTTTCCTAGTACTTTGCCACCTAAAATAATAATTGGAATGTTCAAGATAAAAGTACTAAACGCGGGATTAATACCAAATAATGCACGTAAAATCAAGGTAATACCTGTTACGCCCCCCTCAGCGAGATTATTGGGGATATTGATATAAATTAAACCAAAGGCATAAATACAAGTACCCATAAGAATTAAAATTAAATCTCTCAATAGTGGTGTATATTTATTCGTATTCATATTCTCACCGTCTTTCCATCCATTAAAAGCAGGCAAGATAACGTTTGTTTTCTGCCTTCTCAAATGTATCATGAAAAAATGACAGTGACAATCAGCGGACACTTTGAATTGTAGAATTATTTTGATAAGATAATGACGGGAGTGATCACATGACGAAAAAAACATTATACCAAATGCAACACGAAGTAGACGATTATATCGCACAGTTTAAAGTAGGCTATTTCTCTCCTTTAGCACAACTTGCCCGTATGACAGAAGAAGTGGGGGAATTAGCTAGAGAAGTCAATCACTACTATGGTGAAAAGCAAAAAAAAGCAAATGAAGCCCCGAATACAGTTGCAGAAGAATTAGGGGATGTGTTTTTTGCATTATTATTAATGGCGAATTCTCTAGAGATTGATTTAACGGAAGTTTTTGACCAGAATATGGCGAAATTTAATCAACGGGATCATTATCGCTTTGAACGAAAAGATGGCACAAGAGCCCCGGAGGATGAGAATGCGCTTAACTAAATTGCCTGAAGAATTTCAACTTGCTTTACCAGTAATGAATCAAATTGAGAGAGCTGGTTTTGAAGCCTACTTTGTTGGGGGCAGCGTCAGAGATGTTTTGTTAGGACATAAAATACATGATGTTGATATTGCTACAAGTGCTTTTCCCGCTGAAATTAAAGCAATTTTTCCACGCACGATTGATATTGGCATTGCGCATGGAACTGTTTTAGTCTTACAACATGATGAACAATATGAGGTGACAACTTTTCGAACAGAGTCAACATATCAAGATTTTCGACGTCCAGACCAGGTTGAATTTGTACGATCGTTGACAGAAGATTTGAAACGCCGCGATTTTACGATTAATGCGTTTGCCTTAAAAGATGATGGCGAAATCGTTGATCTATTTGATGGCTTAATAGATTTACAAGAACATGTTTTACGTGCAGTGGGAAATCCTCATGAGCGGTTTCATGAGGATGCATTGCGGATGATGCGGGGGTTGCGGTTTGTTAGTCAGCTTGGTTTTTCTTTTGAAAACGAAACTTTTGATGCGATTAATGAGAACCATGCTTTATTAGAAAAAATTTCTGTTGAACGTATCTATGTAGAATTTGATAAACTCTTGTTAGGAAAATTTCGGAATCAAGCTGTTCGTTTTCTAGTGGAAACAGAATGTTATTTGTATTGTCCTGGTTTACGGCATTATGGAGAAGCATTGTTGCGTTTTGCTGATTTAAAACCCTTAATTTTTACAACCTCTAAACAAGCGTGGACTGTATTGGTTGAACAGATGGGAATAGGACAAAACTTAATTCGTCCTTTTCTAAAAAAATGGAAGGCTTCTAATGAGTTGATTCAAAAAGTACAAGCACTTCACTGGGGTTTAAAAATTCGACAAGAAAAACCTTTAACAAATTGGGAAATTTATCAACTAGGCTTAAAGAATAGCTTAGCAGTAGAAGAGTTGGTGACGTTCTACAATTTGACTCCCGATCTTGAAAAAATAAAAAATCAGTATGAGGCTTTGCCAATTAAACAGTTACGCGATTTAGCAATTAATGGTAATGATTTGTTACAAAGCATTGACTTAAAACCTGGTAAGTGGCTAAAAGAAATTTTGGGGCAGCTAGAATATCAAGTAGTAACAAAAGACTTAAAAAACGATTCAAAAGTTTTGTTAGATAAAGCCCAAGAACTCCTACAAGCAGGTGATGATAAGTGATTCAAAAAAATTTCACAGTGACAAAAGATTTAACAGCAAAAAAAGTGGGGTCAGGCGGATTAGCTGTTCTAGCTACTCCTGCTGTTGTTCAGATGGTAGAAAATACGTGTTTTGAATACTTACAAGAAAAATTAGACAGCACTAAGACAACAGTGGGCGTAAAATTTGATGTTCTACACTTAAAACCTTCAAAAAATGGAGCGACTATAACGGTTGAAGCTAAACTAGAACAACGAAAAGATCGCAAAAGTGTTTTTTCATTCTGTTGTTATGATGAAGAGAATTTAATTGCAAAAGGTGAACATCAGCGTATTGAGGTAAATATAGCGGAATTTTTGAGTCAGGTGTAAGCATTTTCTTATCCTGTATTTTAAAGTTGTGCTAAACTAATTGATGGAGTGAAACAAATTGTTAAAGGCACAACGATTGTGTTGTTATTCACGATGGTTGGTGCTAATCAGAGGAGGAAGTCAAATGGCTAGAGAAATGACAGCTTTGAAATTTTATTTCCGTAATGGAGAAACTTGGACGATTAATCGTCGCTTTATCGGCGACTTATGGATTAAGCAAATTACTACAAGTTTTGGCCGCATCAATGGTAGTGAATTTGTTGAAATTCACCCATGTGCTGGATTTAAAATTGAAATTTATCCAGAAGGTGATCACGTTGCAACACATGATATTAATCTAGGTGGCTTAGAGTTAGGGATGTTTGCCCGTGCTTTGAAATATCAAGATATTGAACGGATGGAAATTTTATTTAAAGCTGGTAAACCAGATATGGTCTATTTCCCATATAAAGACAAAGATACAGAAGGTTTAGATAATGTATACCAAACAACTAAAGTAAGTGAACAGACAAAGAGTCTTTACATCGTAATTAACCCAGAACAAACAGTGGACGATGTTTACGGTGAGTTTTTCGAATAAAATAAGTAGTAAGCCATCTCACAAAAAGTATTTTTGTGAGATGTTTTTTGTCAAAAGATATTTTTATTCTATCAGAGGAAGAGGTAATGTTTATTCGTTGCTCTTTCAATTTTGAAATTTATGTTTTTTATCGTCAAGTAAAACTACTTAACAAAAATTGCTTAAAAGACTAGCTTTCAAATAAAAAACATGCTATCATATTCAAGTCTGAGAGTAATCTTAGAGTATGAATGAGGATATGGGAGGGAAAATCATGCGCGTAAACATCACATTAGAATGCACTTCTTGCAAAGAACGCAATTATTTGACAAGCAAAAACAAACGTAACAACCCTGACCGCTTGGAAAAAAATAAATATTGCCCACGCGAAAGAAAAGTTACTTTACACCGCGAAACAAAATAAGCGTTTCAGGAACCCTCTAAGACCAGTGTTTTAGAGGGTTTCTTTTTTTCTCAGAAATTCAATTGTTTTAAAGTACAGCTAGGTTGAACTTCAAGTGTAGGTAATACTAAGAGTAGCTTCTAATTTAGAATGAGAAAACCAGAGGCGTAAATTTTTGCTTATAAAAAGGACTCATTTGAATACCTAGTATATTGTTAGGTTTTTGATTGAGAAATTTTTTTGACATTCATAACATCCAAAAAGAAAGTAAAAATAGGAATTCCAACAATTAATCCCCAAATTCCAAAAAGCTGTTCTGCGATGAGAAGAATCACAAACGTGTAAAAGATCGGTAGCTCTGTGCGACTTGACATGAATTTTGGGTTCAAAACGTAGGCTTCTAAAATATGGATAAATAAAATCATTAATAAAATAAAGAATAAATCCCACATGCCGCCTTGAGAATAGGCAATAAATGATAGTGGTATACTTGAAATAATAGCACCAGCAACGGGAATGAGACTGAAAAAGAATACCATCAACCCCAGACTAGGCAATTGATGAAAGCCCATAATTGCTAATCCTGAAATGGTGATAACTGTATTTACGATTGCAATAAAAAATTGTGCTTCTAAAACGACACCAAAAGTATTGGTAAATTTTTGAGCAAAGTAAAATATATCTTGGAAATACCAGCCAAAATCACTAGAAAAAAATAATTTTGAAAAATTTTTCACTTTTTTTAATTCGACGGAAAAAAAGAAGCTGAGTAAAAATGATAGCGCTAATGAAACGGTTAGTTTACCGAAATCATGAAGATAACCAATGATAAAACTGGCTCCGCCTTTTAGCTGATCAAGAAACTCACTTCGCTGAATATATTGTAAAACCCAGTCGAGGACTTGATTAGAGTTTGTTGGTTGATCATCATAAAAAGCTACAACAGTGTCCACCATATGCCAAGTTTGATGGAATAAAATAGGAATATATTTGGTTAATACGATATACAAGAAAAATACTGTGCCACCGTAAAGAGTAATAACAATCAAAATAGGTTTGATTTTGAAAAAACGTTGGACAAGTTGAATAAAATGGATAGCTAAATAGGTAAAAATGAAGGTTAATAAGATTGGCGTCATAAGGCTACGTGCGAGATAGAGCAAAAGTATGATGCTTAATAATACACCGTAGCGCCTTAGTTTAATATTTGCAATAAAATTATGATAAAGTTTCAACTGGACACCTCGTTTTCATAAGATTTTTCTTTAGTATAATTGCTTTTGCTGGGGAAACCTAGCAAATTCAATACAACGAACAAAAGTGTTAGATGTTACGATATTATTTACACATGATGTTTATAGCATAACAAGAAGTGCAAGCTGTTGGCCTGAAAAGATGGACTTGAGCTTTTCAGCATGTCTATTTGAGAAATAATTCAACGCATCGTTTGTAAGCTAAATAGGCTAGTAGTAAAAACGAAACAATCCTTTTTGAGGTGGATAAACTAGAAAAAGTAGTACTTGCCAGCTTCAAAGCAAGTACTACTTTTTATTATTTCAGTTTTGATTTAATATCTTCAATCATCTCGCGATAAGCAATAGGGCCGTTATAAAGCCAGCTTTTTTCAGGGCCAAACTCCCACAAATTACCATTTTTTACTGCCGGAATGTTTTGCCATAAGGAATCTTTGAACATGGCTGCGCCTTGATCACTGTTAACAAGAATTAAATAGTCACAATTAATTTGAGCTAACTTTTCTAATGACACTGCTGACCAATCTGAAGTCGCCTTTTCACTAATTTCTTTTGTCAAATCTGGAACTTTGAAACCTAGTTGTTGATATAAAAGATCTCCACTAGAACGAGTGTCAGCAACCATAAAAGCAGAGTTATTTGTTACCCATAAAACAGCAATGGATTTATCTTCTATTTTTTTAGTATAATTCTTTTTTGTTTCAGCTACTAATTTGTCATAGTCATTAATGACTTCTTCGCCTTTTTTTTGTTTGTTCAATACATTGGCAATATCGGTTAATTTAGCCTGCCAGGTAACTTTTTCGCCATTTTTAACGACATAGGTGGGGGCGATTTTGGCATATTTTTCGTATTTGCCTCCTTCAACCAAACCGTTAGATTCAATTAATAATAAGTCGGGGTCATAGGATAAAACATCCTCATAAGGTAAGTCATAATTAATTAAGGGAATATCTTTTAAATCTTTACTTAAATAATCTTGCCGAGAGCCACCACCAACCGTCCACTGTGCTACTGGTTTTTCGCCTAATGCCACGAGGTAATCTTCTAAGTAACTACCAATAACTCGCTTTGGCTTATTTGGAATCTCCACTTTATGATCCAATTGATCAGTCAGAATTCGACTTTCTTTTTTGGCAGTTTCTTTATTGTTAGAACTACAAGCAGTAATTAATAAAAGACTAGCTAACAATACTAAAGCAGAGGTAACTTTTTGATGTTTTTTCATGAATGATTTCCTTTCGTAGAAACACTTCGATTGTTTACGTTTTAATTGAGAATAATTATCAATTAATGATACTAGCATACTTCTTTCTTTTGTCAATTGTAAAATAATGAAATTACTAAGCAAGCAATTTTCCTTCTATTGACGAATTGTAAAAATAAAGCGATAATTGATAATCATTATCAATGAAAGTAGAGAATTGCAATGACTACCTTGGAAGCAAAAGAGATAACTGTTGGTTATCAAAAACAAATTATTATTGAATCGTTGTCGCTTCAATTACCCGTTGGGAAAATAATTGGTCTAATTGGACCAAATGGTAGTGGTAAATCGACATTATTAAAAACATTGGCTCGAATTATGCAACCTCAAAAAGGGGGAGTAATGTTAAACGGTGTTAATATCGAGATGCTCCCAACAAAAGAAGTCGCACAACAGATTGCCTTATTGGCGCAAAATACAGAACAAAATCTTGAGTTGACTGTTAAAGAGCTGGTTTCTTACGGACGTTTTCCTTACCAAAAAGGTTTACGGCAGTTAGATAAAAAAGATCAAGAGGCAGTTAGTTGGGCACTTTCTGCCACCGGTTTGGCTAGTTTAGAACAACGTTCATTACAAGCACTCTCTGGTGGACAGCGGCAACGCGTTTGGTTAGCAATGGCGTTAGCGCAAGATACAGATATTTTAATTTTGGATGAGCCAACAACATTTTTAGACCCAGCTCACCAGCTTGAAATTTTGCAATTGCTTCAAAAAATCAATCAAAAATATCAAAAAACTATCGTTATGTCTATTCATGATTTAAATTTAGCTTCGCGTTTTTCAGATATTTTAATTGGTTTAAAGCAAGGAGAAATTATAGCCAATGGGACGCCACAAAATGTTATGACACCCGAAATTTTAGCCCAATTATTTTCCATCAAAGCGGAATTAACGGTGGATATAAAAACAGAAAAACCTCTTTTAATGAATTATGAATTGCAGGGGACAGAAGATGAAGACTAATCGTTTTGCTTTGATATGGGGAATTTTAATCATAGCCACTTTCTTTCTTTTATTTTTCTCATTAACTAATGGGGCTGCTGATATTTCTATTCGTGAAGTTACGAATGCATTTTTCCACTTTGACAAAGGCAATCAAGCGCAACAAATAATTGTGAACTTACGTTTACCTCGCGTTATTGGTGCTTTTTTAGTTGGTAGTGCATTTTCTTTAGGTGGGGCAGTCATGCAAGGTGTAACTAGAAATCCATTAGCAGATGCTGGTTTGTTAGGGATTAATAGTGGTGCTTCATTAGGGTTGGCACTTGTTTTTATTTTGTGGCCTAAAGCTTCGATTAACCGAACAATTTGGTTTTCTTTTGCAGGTGCTTTTTTCGCCGCTTTTTTAATTTTTTTGGTCAGTCGCCGTACAATTACTACTTTGACTCCCACACGTCTTATTTTGGCTGGTGTGGCGATTAGCAGTCTCTTTTCTGCACTTAGTCAAGCATTATCTTTGATATTTGACTTACAACAAGATATTGCATTTTGGTTTGTCGGCGGTGTTGCAAATATTACTTGGGAACAACTTCAACAAGTTTGGTTCCTTTATTTATTTGCGATAATAGGTAGTTTATTTTTTGCTAGAGGTATTAATTTATTGCTTTTAGGTGATGACAATGCGTTGGCTTTAGGGAAAAAACCGGGACGAATTCGCTTTTTCACATTACTATTTGTTGTCATTTTGGCTGGAATTGCAGTAGCACTAGTCGGACCTATTAGTTTTATCGGACTGATGGTTCCTCATGTTATGCGCTATTTTACAGGGGATAATTATCGTAGATTATTACCGTTAGTCTTAGTTGGTGGTGGCCTATTTGTTGTTTTTGCGGACTTGTTGGCACGCTTGTTAAATCCACCTTTTGAAACTCCTTTGGGTCTGCTCATAACCATTGTCGGAGTTCCTTTTTTACTCCTAAAGATTTGGAGGAGTCAATCGTGAAGAAAAAATATATTTATAGTATTTTTAGTGTTTTATTGTTTTTTTCCCTCGTGATTAATATTTTATTTGGACGACAGATCTTAAATCTAACAGATATATTTGCTTTAATGACAGGTAATGCTAGCACCACTTTAGAGTTAACTGTTTTTGAGTTAAGGTTGCCGCGAACAATTTTGGCTGCTTTAGGTGGTGCTGGACTTGGTGCAGCGGGATATTTATTGCAAGGGGTGACACGTAATGATTTAGCTGATGCCTCCTTACTAGGAATTAATAGTGGTGCTGGTTTTTTTGTTTTAATTTATCTTGGTTTTTTTGCACAAGGAAGTGGTTTTTTATTACCAGTGTTAGCATTAGCAGGAGGCTTGCTAGCTGTTTTTGCGGTATACGGTATTGCACATCAAAGGGGTCCATTTTTAGCTTTGGATAAATTATTATTAGCTGGTATTGCAGTGAATGCTGGTTTTGGAGCATTAACATTATTGGGAACGATTAGAGTTGCGCCAGATCGTTATCGTTTTGTAACCAATTGGCTGGCTGGCTCGCTATGGGGGGCAAGCTGGAGCTATGTTTTAATTCTGTTAGGTTGGCTTGTTCTTTTAATAGGTATTACACTGGTACAGTTACCGTATTTAGATTTATTGCAGTTAAATGATGAACAGGCATTGGGCATTGGTGTTAAAGTTCGTCGCGTCCGCCTTCGTTTTTTGTTTTTAGGAGCAGCTTTAGCAGCGAGTTGTGTAGCTTTTTGTGGAAACTTAGCTTTTGTTGGTCTTTTAGCACCTCATATTACAAAAACGTTATTAAAAGGACGCACGCGACAACGCTTCCCTTTGACTTTGTTAATTGGAGCACTAATTGTATTGGTTGCTGATACTTTAGGAAGATTAATTTTGACTAGCGGAGAGTTACCGGCTGGTGTGATGATAGCGATTTGTGGTGCACCTTATTTTTTAATTTTATTAATACAAAAGCCAAGGCTATAAAGAAGCTAACAATGTATCTTTTAGCAAACTACTAGACAAGACCAAAAGTAAGTTTTTCCATTCGCTTACTTCTGGTCTTGTCTTTTACAATGAGCAGCTGTTTGCTATTTTTTTATTTTTTCGATACCATGCAATTAAGAACTTAAATTAGATTGTATATAATAATAAATGCTGGTTTGTGTAGTAAAAATATCCTGAATAAGGAGCGGTTAAGTTGGAAAAAAAAGAATTACGTAAAAAAGGAATTGTGAAGTTACATGAACTTGCTCTTCATAAAGATAAAAAAAAGGAAAAGGAAATTATTATTTTGCAATTATTATTTGCAAGTAGTCAATGGAAAAAAGCTAATCGTATTGGAGTAATTCGAGCAACAGATATCGAATTGGATACAGAGCCAATTTTTCAACGAGCTTTTCAAGAAGAAAAAAAAATAGTCGTACCAAAAGCACCTCAAGATCGGTTGTTGACGTTTCATCTGGTTGATGAACATACACAGTACTATGTCTCCAATTTTGGTGTAGAAGAGCCTTTAGTCGCACCAATCGTAGAAAAAAATGAAATTGATTTGCTAATTGTACCGGGGGTTGTTTTTTCAAGTCGAGGATATCGAATTGGATTTGGTGGCGGATATTATGACCGTTTTTTAACAGATTATAAAGGCCAAACGATTAGTTTAGTTTTTAGTGAGCAGATTTCCGATGATTGGCAACCAGAGAAATTTGATATGCCAGTATCAAAAATAATTACTGACAGTAGAAATGAGGTTGCTTATGAATAAAGAATGGGAAATAACATTGAAACGCTGGTTTAATCGACCAGTGGTTACTTACAGCTTCTTGGCTGTCCAAACAGTTGTGTACCTGCTTATGTTTATTCCAAGTCTCCAAATTGAAGCACAAGGCGTCATGTTTGGTCCATTTGTAGCGTATTTCCATCAATATTGGCGTTTTATAACACCAATATTGATTCACTTTTCGTTAACGCATTTTGCTGTCAATTCAATTGTTTTGTATTTTATTGGACAGCAAGTTGAGGCGATTTATGGTCATTGGCGCTTTTTTATTTTGTATTTATTTAGTGGTGTAATGGGAAATGCAGTGAGTTTTGCTTTTAATGACGCTGGTATCCGTTCAGCGGGAAGCAGTACTTCGATTTTTGGTGTTTTTGGTGCCTTTTTATTGTTGGGCTATTATTTCCGAAATAATCCCGCAATTCAAGGAATGGTAAGACAATTTGCACTTTTTGTTGGACTTAGCCTATTATTTGGTATTTTTGATCGGTCTATTGATATTTGGGGGCATGTTGGCGGTGTTATCGGTGGCCTGCTATTAGGTAATGTCGTAGCATTGCCACAAAATCACGGGCGTTTTTCAATTCATACTCGTGTAATTTCCGGTCTTGTTTTTGGATTTCTTTTGGTGATTTGTCTTTTATATGGTTTAAAAAAATATGGATTGCCTGTATAATATGCGAGGAAGTGTTTAAAATGGAAACTCTTTACGATGTTCAGCAACTATTTAAACGTTTTGGAATATATATATATGTAGGCAAGCGTATTTATGATATCGAATTAATGTTAATTGAATTAAAAAATTTATACGATGGTCGCTTAATCGATCACGATACGTATCTAACTTGCTGGCGCATATTAAAACGGGAGCATCGCATTGAAGAAAGTCGTCAGAAAGGATAATTGTACATGGACAAAAAAATTATCGGAATTGATTTAGGCGGTACGACAGTGAAATTTGCTATTTTAACGACCGCAGGAGAAATTCAACAAAAATGGAGTATTGAAACAAATATATTAGACGAAGGCAGTCATATTGTACCGGAAATAGTGAATTCTATTAATCACCATCTTGGCTTATATAATATGAGACCAGAAGATTTTATTGGTATTGGAATGGGGACTCCTGGGAGCGTCGATCGCAACGCTGGGACAGTTATTGGAGCTTACAACTTAAATTGGACAACGTTACAACCTGTTAAAGAACAAATTGAAGCAGGAACGAAAATACCATTTGCCATTGACAATGATGCTAATGTGGCAGCTCTTGGTGAACGTTGGTTAGGCGCTGGGGAAAATAATCCAGATGTTGTCTTTATTACACTTGGTACAGGTGTTGGTGGTGGTATTATCGCTGAAGGACATTTATTACATGGTGTAGCTGGTTGTGCAGGTGAGGTTGGCCATGTCACAGTTGATCCTGATGGTTTTCAATGTACTTGCGGGAAAAAAGGTTGTTTAGAAACAGTTTCTTCGGCCACAGGTGTCGTACGTGTAGCTCGCCATTTAGCTGAAGAATATGCTGGCGATTCTAAATTAAAAGCTCAATTAGATGAAGGTTATGATATTTCATCTAAAGATGTCTTTGAATTTGCTAAGGCGGGAGATCCATTTGCCTTAATGGTCGTTGATAAGGTTTGTTTTTATTTAGGTCTAGCCTGTGGGAATTTAGGTAATACTTTAAATCCGTCTGCGATTGTTTTGGGTGGAGGAGTTTCAGCTGCAGGTGAATTTTTACGTAGTCGTGTTGAAAAGTACTTTGCTGAGTTTACTTTTCCACAAGTGACAGAGAGTACCAGTATTAAGTTAGCACAACTAGGCAACGAAGCTGGCGTTATCGGCGCAGCTTCATTAGCATTAGATTTCGTGAAATAGGAAGGAAAACAAGAGATGTCTCCAATTATTATTATTGATATTGTTTTAATCGCAATTTTATTAGGAATCGGGCTTAATGAATTATACTTACGTATTATGGCGAAAAAATCTGCTACAACACTCGAACAAGAAGCTTTTCGTGAAGGGATGCGTAAAGCACAAGTGATTGATGTTCGTGAAAAAGATGAATTTGATGCTGGGCACGTTTTAGGTGCACGCAACATACCTTATTCTGTTTTGAAAAATTCAATTGGCAGTATTCGGAAAGATCAACCCGTGTATATTTACGATCAAAAAAGAGCGATTGCCGTTCGTGCTGCAAATAGATTGCGTAAAGCTGGCTATACAGATATTTACCTACTAAAAGGTGGGTATCAAAGCTGGGAAGGTAAAGTTAAAAAGAAAAATAGCTAAATCTTTAATACTGGAGTAAGAGTCTCTCATGACTTTTATTCCGGTTTTTTTATTAAATATTTTTGGAATTAGAGAACAAATTTTATAAAGGATTTTTTGGAATTCATAGGACTTTTTATCTGTTTTTGGGGGATTTATTAAGAAGTGTTAAACTAGAAGAGGAGGAATTGATTATGGTTACAATAAAAAGAATTTATGAGGACTATGATGAAAAAGACGGATATCGCATTTTAGTTGATCGTGTTTGGCCACGGGGAATTAAAAAAGCAGATGCGCATTTAGACAAGTGGTTAAAAGAAATTGCGCCTTCAACTGAATTGCGAAAATGGTTCAATCACAAACCAGAAAAATTTCAAATATTTAAAGAGAAGTATGAGGTTGAGTTACAAACTGAACCTGCTAAATCAGCAGTGGCAGAATTGTTAACAATTATAAAAAAGGAAGAGAAAGTAACTTTATTATACGGAGCTAAAGATGAAAGGTGCAATCAAGCCGCTGTATTAATTGAGTTTTTAAAGTGCGTCTCATAGACTTTATCTTTATGTAATATTGAAGGGAAAAATATTAGTATAGTATTATTTAGAGACATGCAAAAAAAAAACACATCCTTAAGGATGTGTTTTTTAGCGTGCAACACGTTTACGCATTGCTTTTTTACGATTTTCTTCAATCATTGCTTCTTTTTCGTCGATAGGATCGATTACTTGTTTTTTGACAGCTGTAACAAAAGCGCCTGCTGCTGCAACAGTAGCTAAGGTTCCAACAAGAACACCAGATACAAATTTTTTCATCGCAATCACTCCGTTCATACTTTTATTATATTATGTAACAAGTCATCTAAAAATAAAAGTTAAACGACTTTTTGTAAGAAATTAGCTTAAAAATCACCGTTGAAAAAATTTAGTAAATAAATTATAATAAATTTACTAAATAAAGACAATGAGGTGTTTTTGATGACAAAAAATTTACACGAAATTTTTAATGCAAAATTTGGTGCTACCCCAAGTGGTGAATACTTTGCACCAGGTCGAATTAATCTTATTGGAGAACATACTGACTATAACGGAGGCTATGTTTTTCCGTCTTCAATTACAATTGGTACTTATGGGTTAGCACGCAAAAGAGAGGATAAAAAAATACGGCTTTATTCTGAAAATTTCCCAGAAAAAGGGATTATTGAATTTACAATTGACGACTTAGCATTTCGTAAAGAACACGATTGGACGAACTATCCTAAAGGGATGATTCGTTTTCTCAAAAATGATGGTTTTAAAATTGAAAGTGGCATGGAAATTCTTTTTTATGGTACTATTCCAAATGGAGCAGGTCTTTCATCTTCTGCATCAATAGAGCTTTTAACTGGCGTTATTTTACAAGACTTATTCAATCTTGACGTGAAAATGATTGAATTAGTTCAAATAGGAAAACGAGTAGAAAATAAATTCATTGGTGTTAACTCAGGTATTATGGACCAATTTGCTATTGGGATGGGGCAAAAAGATCATGCAATTTTACTCGATACAAATACATTGGAGTATGAATTGGTGCCAGCAGACTTTGGTGAGTACGTGGTAGCTATCATGAATACCAATAAACGTCGTGAATTAGCGGATTCGAAATACAATGAACGGCGCAGTGAATGTGAAGAGGCTTTGAGTCGCTTGCAAACAAAGTTATCAATTCATTCATTAGGAGAATTATCAGAAGAAGAATTTTTGAATAATACAGACTTAATTGCTGATGAAATCCTGATCAAACGAGCGAAACATGCGGTTACTGAAAATGAACGTACAAAAAAAGCGAAGACAGCATTGGTCAATGGTGATTTGGAATTATTTGGTAAATTACTAAATAATTCTCATGCATCTTTGCAGTATGATTATGAAGTAACAGGAATTGAATTGGATACTTTAGTGGACGCAGCGCAGAAACAACCCGGTGTATTAGGCGCGCGCATGACAGGAGCAGGCTTTGGTGGCTGTGCCATTGCCCTTGTTAAAGCAAACGAATTTGATCGTTTCACTAAAAATGTTAAAGCTGCTTACAAAGAAAAGATTGGCTACGATACAGATATTTACAAAGCAAGTATTGATGATGGTGCCCGTAAATTAAAATAAAAAAATGGAGGCTTTAAAATGTCAATTTTAGTATTAGGAGGAGCAGGATATATTGGCTCTCATGCTGTTGATCAATTAATTACAAAAGGATATGACGTAGTAGTTGTAGATAATTTGTTAACTGGTCATAAAGAAGCAATTCATAAAGATGCTTGTTTTTATGAAGGAGATGTCCGCGATAAAGCCTTCTTAGAGAATGTTTTTAAAAAAGAAACAATTGATGGTGTAATTCATTTTGCAGCCAGTTCTTTAGTTGGCGAATCAGTAGAGAAACCATTGAAATATTTTAACAACAATGTTTATGGTATGCAGATTTTATTAGAAGTAATGCAAGCAAACAATGTGAAGAATATTGTCTTTTCTTCAACAGCGGCAACTTATGGTGAGCCAAAAGTTGTACCAATTAAAGAAACGGCAGAAACGGACCCTAAAAATCCTTATGGTGAAAGTAAATTGATGATGGAAAAAATGATGAAATGGTGTGATACAGCATATGGGATGAAGTATGTTGCTTTGCGTTATTTCAACGTTGCAGGAGCTAAATCAGATGCTTCAATTGGGGAAGATCACGATCCAGAAACGCACTTGGTTCCAATTATTTTACAAGTTGCTCTAGGTCAAAGAGAAGCGTTGCAAATCTTTGGTGATGACTACAAAACGCCAGATGGAACTTGTATTCGTGATTACGTTCAAGTAGAAGATTTAATTGCAGCACATATTTTAGCTTTAGAATATTTAAAAGCGGGTAATGATAGTAATGTCTTTAACCTTGGCAGCAATAATGGCTACTCCGTTAAAGAAATGCTTGAAGCAGCTAGGGAAGTTACAGGAAAAGAAATTCCAGCAAAAGTTGCGCCACGTAGAGCTGGAGACCCCGCAACACTTGTGGCTGCAAGCGATAAAGCAAAAGAAATTTTGGGGTGGCAACCAGCCTATACAGATATTAAAGCTATTATTAAAACAGCTTGGGATTGGCACGTCAGTCATCCTCATGGTTATGAAGACTAGGAGGTAAAATAATGAGTATCAGCCAGACAGTGGTAGATTTTGTAACGTTAGCAATTCAAGCTGGCGGTTATATGGAATTAGATCGCTTATATTTACAAAATCGAATTATTGCATTAATAGGTGAGGATAGTCTTACTGAAGTTAATCCGCAAAACACAAAAAATTCTTTGGAGTTATTAGACGATTTGGTTGAAAAAGCAAAGAAAAACGGTGTAATTGATGACAGTCTAGCTCAAAAAGAAATTTTGGAAGCGCAACTAATGGACTTTTTGACGCCACCTCCTTCAGTGGTTAATGCTTTTTTCGCCCAACACTATGCAAAAAAACCAGAAGATGCCACGGATTATTTCTTTAAATTATGCCAAGAAAATGATTATATTAAAACTCGTGCAATAGCTAAAAATGTTGTTTTTCCTGCAACAACAGAATATGGTGATCTTGAAATCACAATTAATCTTTCCAAGCCTGAAAAAGATCCTAAAGAAATAGCAGCCTTGCGTAATGTAGCGACTGTTCATTATCCAAAATGTATGATTTGTATGGAAAATGAAGGCTATAAAGGTCGTATGAATTATCCAGCTCGTAGCAATCATCGTATCATCCGGATGAATTTGAATGGAGAAAGTTGGGGGTTTCAGTATTCTCCTTATGCTTATTATAATGAACATTGTATTGTTTTATCAGAAGAACATCGTCCTATGAAAATTAGTCGAGCTACTTTTGAGCGTTTATTGACTATTATTGAAGTTTTGCCGCATTATTTTGTCGGCTCGAATGCGGATTTACCTATTGTTGGTGGCTCAATCTTATCACACGATCATTACCAAGGCGGGAAACACACCTTTGCGATGGCGAAGGCTCCTATTGAAAAAGAAATCCAATTAAGTGTTTTTAAAACTATTAAGGCAGGAATTGTCAAATGGCCGATGTCTGTTATTCGTTTACAGGGAAAAGATAAAACGGAAATGATAAATGCTTGCGAATATATTTTACAGGCTTGGAAACAGTATTCAGATGAAAGTGTTTGTATTCAGGCTTATAGTGAAGATGGTACACCACATCATACAGTAACACCGATTGCCAGAAGAAATGGTGATTTATATGAAGTTGATTTGGTGTTGCGAGATAACAATATCTCAGAGGAATTTCCTGATGGAATTTTCCATCCACATCCTGATGTGCAACATATAAAAAAAGAAAATATTGGTTTGATTGAAGTGATGGGATTAGCTGTACTACCTCCAAGATTATTATCTGAGTTAGCTGAAGTTGAAAAGTATGTGTTACAAATACCTAATAACATGGCTGAATATCATAAGACATGGGCAGATGAAATGATGCAACGCCATGAGTTTACAAAAGCTAACGCCAGGGATATCATTCGAAGCGAAGTAGGGCAAATTTTCGCCCGTGTATTAGAAGATGCCGGCGTCTTTAAGCGCGATGAAGCAGGTCAACAAGCCTTCCTCCGTTTTACCGATACGCTTTAAAATTGTTCAGAATAAAAAATACAGGAGCTCGCGACTTTGCTGACTTATTTCACTTTTATTACTTGCTACTGTTTCAAGAGGAGGTGTTCTATGGCGACGATTAAAGATATAGCCCAAAAAGCAAACGTCTCACCTGCGACTGTTTCACGGGTTTTAAATTATGATTCGGGCCTTTCAGTGGGACCAGAAACCAAGCGAAAAATTTTTGAAGCAGCGGAAGCTCTTAATTACACAAAGTATAAAAACAAGCAAAAAAAAGCTGAACAAAGCTTACGCTTGGTTCAGTGGTACAATGATGAAGAAGAGTTGGCAGATTTATATTATTTAGCAATACGTTTGGGGATTGAAAGAAAAGCTGAAGAACTCAATATTCAGCTTATAAAAGAATCTTTATCCGAACTTTCAGAAGCAAAAACAGATGGTATTATTGCTTTGGGAAAATTTGATGCTAAGCACATTAAAATGCTGAAAAAAATGAATCAACCTCTTTTATTTGTTGATTATGATGCGATGTCCGCGGGATTTGATTCATTAGTTATTGACTTTCATCAGGCTGTAGACTTAGTCATTGATCATTTTATTAAAGAAGGACATGAAAAAATTGCTATTTTGGCGGGAGTAGAATTTACAAAAGACTATCATAACGAAATAATTGATCCGCGTCTAAGTTTGTTTACAGAACGCTTGCGACAATTGAAACTTTTGAATTCACAGTATGAAATCACAGGTGATTTTACTGTTGAAGGTGGTTATCACGCGATGAAAGCTTTTTTACAATCTGAAAAAAAGCGTCCGAGTGCATTGTTTGCTGCAAGTGATGCGATGGCTGTTGGTGCACTAAAAGCCATTCATGAAGCGGGGTTGAAAGTACCGGCAGATATCTCGGTGATTGGCTTTAATGACGTTAGTGTCGCAAAATATGTAACACCGGCTTTATCTACTATTCAGGTGCCAACTGAGTGGATGGGTGAATTGGCGGTAGAAACAATTCTACAAATTGAAAAAGACGACGCACCGGTGCCACGTAAGATTACAATAGGAACGAAATTAATTCTAAGGGAATCAACGTTATTAACAGAATAATTGGAAAATGTTACCGTAGCAAAAATGAATTAATGCGGTAACATTTTTTATTTTTTCGCAATTTATGGGTTGATTTAACTTTTCTGAATTTGTGGTAAAATACATTAGAGTTAAAGGAGAGGATAACCCTGTGAAAATTTTAGCTTTTGATACATCCAATAAAACATTAACAGTTAGTGTGATGGCTGAAAATATTGTATTAGGAGAAATTACGACAAATGTTAACAAAAATCATAGTGTGACTTTAATGCCGGCTATTGCTGACTTAATGGCTAAAGTTGCCTTAACACCCCAAGACATTGAACGGATTGTAGTAGCCCAGGGGCCGGGTTCTTATACAGGCTTAAGAATTGGCGTTACAACTGCAAAAACACTCGCAGACACGCTCCATTGTGAATTAGTGGGTGTCTCCAGTTTGGCTTTAATTGCAGCTAATTGTCGTAACTATCATGGTGTCATTGTTCCTTTATTTGACGCAAGGCGGAACAATGTATACACAGGCCTTTATAAATGGGAACAAAATGAATTACAAAATATTAAAGCAGATAGACATATTAGTTTAGAGGATTTACTTGTCTCGTTGAAACATGAAAGAGATATTTTATTTGTTGGTGAAGATGTTATGAAATTTTCTAATCAGATAAAAGAAGTCTTACCAAAGGCCACACTAAACGAGGTGCCTCATTGGCAATTGCCAAGCGGTGCTGTATTAGCAGAGTTGGGAGCAAAAAAAACGCCTGTGAGTGATATTGCCGCCTTTTTACCTTTATATTTGAAGCGCGTTGAAGCAGAAGAGAATTGGATAGCCACCCAGAAAGATTGGACAGGTGACGAAAATTATGTTGAAAAAATTTAAAGCTTTTTTTCCTAAACCACCTTTTAAAAGTGGAAATTACACCAAACGTCCTTATATAGATAATCCTAACTGGTTTGTTCGAGAAGTAGCAAATGATGATATTAAAGCTCTTTTAGCAGTAGAACGAAATGTTTACCATGGAGAATTGCCTTGGACTAAATCAGCTTTTTTAACTGAATTAATATCGCCGTTACCTCATTTGTATTTGTGTGTAGAAAATGAAACTATCTTAGCTTTTGCTGGTTGTCGTATCATTGGTAATGATGCTCATATCACTAACATTGCTGTCGATCCGAATTTTCAAGGAAATGGGATAGGTACATTTCTAATGCAAGAATTGGAGCATTTTGCTAAAAAAAATAATTGCCTCACAATGTCTTTAGAAGTGCGTTTAAGTAACCGAGATGCACAGCGATTATACCGTAAATTGGGTTATGTTTCTCGGGCAATTAAAGCGGCTTATTATGATCAAACCAATGAGGATGCTTTGGATATGGTGAAATATATTGACTGATTTTAAGATTAAAGAAAAAAAGGATTACAACTTGACGGAATTGGCAAATTCATTGTATAACATTGCAGAGGCTGCCTATCAGACAGGAAGTCCTTGGAAAAAAGAACAGTATTTAGCTGATTTAAAAAATGCTCTAACAAACTATTTTATTTTAGAAGAAGATGGACACCTGGTGGCTTTTTTAGCATATCAAAAAATCTTGGATGAAGTTGAAATTAGCAATCTTGCAGTCCACCCTGACGTTCAAAATAAAGGTTATGGTGCTTTTTTAATGAAATTGGTAGATAAAATTTCTGGAGCTAACCAGATTTTTTTGGAGGTACGAGTAAGAAATTTTTCTGCTCAAAATTTATACTTAGCTCATGGTTATGAAGTCATCAGTCGAAGAGGAGATTATTATCAAAATCCACCGGAAGATGCTTTGATTATGTTAAAGAAAGTGGGGCCAATTCAAAAGAATGAATTCTGAATTAATTTTAGCCGTTGAAAGTAGCTGTGATGAGACTAGTGTTGCAGTTATTAAAGATGGTCATGAAATATTAAGTAATATTGTTGCTTCTCAAATTAAAAGTCATCAGCGCTTTGGGGGTGTGGTACCAGAAGTTGCTAGTCGCCATCATGTTGAACAAATCACGCTTTGTTTAGAAGATGCTTTAGAAAAGGCCCAGGTTAAACCAACGGATTTAACCGCTGTGGCCGTCACATACGGCCCAGGATTAGTTGGTTCTCTTTTAATTGGAATTGCTGCTGCTAAAGCATTTGCCTGGGCACATCAATTACCGTTAATTCCTGTTAACCATATGGCTGGGCATATTTATGCTGCTCGTTTAGTAAAACCATTAGAATTTCCGCTACTGGCATTATTAGTAAGTGGCGGCCACACGGAATTGGTTTACATGGCAGAAGATGGTCACTACGAAATCATTGGAGAAACACGTGATGATGCCGCTGGTGAAGCATATGACAAAGTTGGGCGTATTCTAGGTTTGAGCTATCCTAGTGGCAAAGAGCTCGATCAACTTGCTCATCTTGGCAAAGATACTTTTCATTTTCCAAGAGCAATGATTCATGAAAATAATTATGATTTTAGTTTTAGTGGATTGAAAAGCGCTTTTATTAATTTAGTACACAATGCCAATCAAAAAGGGGAAAAATTGAGTAAAGAAAATCTAGCGGCGAGTTTTCAAGCTAGTGTAGTGGATGTTTTGAGCGCCAAGACAATTCGAGCTTGCCAAAATTGGCCAGTCAAACAATTGGTTGTGGCAGGAGGAGTTGCAGCTAACCAGGGATTGCGCGAACGATTGGCAAAAGAGTTACCAAAAGAAGTTCCAGGAGTTGAATTAATTGTACCACCGTTGCGCTTGTGTGGTGATAACGCAGCGATGATTGGGGCTGCTGCGCACGTGGAGTTGGCCAAAAGACATACTGCCAGCTTTGATTTAAATGCAAAGCCTGGTTTAGCATTAGGTTAATTTTTCAAATTACGTTTTGTAAGCGAACTTTTTTGAAAAAAATAAGCAACCAAAGAATGGTATACTATTTTTGTAATCCAGTGAAAGGGAGTTTCAAAAAAATTGATGGATTTTGGGGGAATGAAATCAAATTTTATGAATACTTATTTCAGTTGAATTACATTTAACAAAACAAAAACGGATGATTTAACAATTGTTAAATCATCCGTTTTTGTTTGATCACCTATTTAATGGCATCTTCGTAAAAAGTAAAGATTTTTTTATCATAGTCAATAAATCCTTTTTCTTTTAACTTTTTAATAACTTGCCCAGCTGTCTCACGAGTAGTTCCACTATTAACGGCTAACTCTTTTAAAGTAATGGGAAATGGGATTGTGACTTTTGTCTTAGACTCCTGCTGGCCTAACTCTCGTTTTAATATGTAGAGATTTTGCGTCACACGATCATGAGCGTTTGAAGTTAAACCGGTTTGTAGGCGTAATTGATGACTTTCAATAATTTTATTTTGCTTTTTGATAAGATAAAGCAATTGATTCGTATTTTTTTGGCATATTTGCTCATAAATTTGGGTAGGAAAATAAAAAGTTTCGATATCCGTCATTGCTTGAGCGCTATGTGTATAAACTTCTGCTTCAAAAACTCCGCCTAAAGGGAATACACTGTAATTAGTTACATAATCGTAGTAGTAGTAAGTTGCACTTTCGTCGTAACGTTCGATGCGAACGAGCCCATCAACGACATAATACAGTCTATCTCGGGCATCTCCTTCGTCAAAGAGTACTTGCCCTTTCTTATAGGAACGTAATAAAACATTAGCTTTTAAAAGTTGGAATTCGTCATCAGTAAGGTGTTCAAAATCTGCTTGGTATCTTAAACGGGAAAATTGATAGTCTACCTTATCGGCATACATAACTGGCTAACTCCTTTTTTCACTTTTTTCTCTAATTTATATTGTTGCCTTTTTTAGTAGGTTTGTAAAGCAAAACTAAGGTAAAAGAAGTGTGTTTCGGCAAAAAAATAATGAGCAAGCATTATATGGTTTTTTATTGAGAGAAGATGATAAAAATGAATAAAACGCTGTTTTGTATAGTCTTAATATACATTATTTGTTAAAAGTATGCGTTTTCAAGTTGTATAATCGTTGCTAATAAAGAAAAATATTTATATGCAAAAAAAAAAATCAAATGAATAAATATTTTTTTTTCGTTCAAAATGAATAAATATATCTTCTGTTGTGTTTGTTTCATTCATTAATCGGGTAAATATAAATAACACCTAATATAGTGTGAAATATTTCTCGTTTATAATGTTAGATAAATTTGAAAGCCCTTTCTTTTAAGGGTTAATCTATTAATGTAATCAATAACGAGGAGGCAATAAAAAATGGACAAACCAATTCACGTGTTTTCCGAAATAGGAAAACTAAACACTGTTCTATTGAAAAGACCTGGCGTAGAAGTTGAAAACTTAACTCCAGACATTATGGATCGTTTATTATTTGATGATATTCCATATTTGCCAAATGCTCAAGCAGAGCATGACGAGTTCGCCAAAGTTTTACAAGACAATGGTGCAGAAACTCTGTATTTAGAAAAACTATCAACAGAAGCTATTGATGCTGGTAATGTAAAAGAAGAATTCTTAAACCGCATCTTAGATGAATCTCATATTGATTCAGCTGCTGTTCGCCAAGAATTATTTGAGTATCTTCTTAGTATGGAAACACAAGACATGGTTGATAAAATTATGGCAGGTGTACGTACAAAAGAAATTAATGTTAAATCTCGTTCACTGTTAGATTTATCAGCGGATGATGAATACCCATTTTATATGGATCCAATGCCTAACTTATACTTCACTCGCGATCCTTCCGCATCAATTGGTAACGGGATGACAGTTAACAAAATGACTTTTGAAGCACGTCGTCGTGAATCATTGTTTACGGAATACATTTTAAAACATCACCCACGTTTTGCAGGAAAAGTTGATGTTTGGTTAGACCGTGAAGCTGAAGGGCATATTGAAGGTGGAGATGAATTAGTTCTTAGCCACGAAGTATTGGCTGTAGGTATTTCACAACGGACTAATGCTAAAACTTTAGAAAAATTAGCACGCAATATGTTTGCTAAAAATGCTGGCTTTGAAAAAGTTTTGGCAATTAAAATTCCAAATAATCGTGCAATGATGCATTTGGATACTGTATTTACAATGGTTGATTATGACAAATTCACCATTCATCCAGCTATCCAAGATGCCGATGGTAAAATTGATTGCTTTATCTTAGAACCAAATGGGGATGACATTACCATTACTCAAACCAATGATTTGCATGGTACATTGAAAGATTTACTACATTTAGATGATTTAGTATTAATTCCAACAGGAGATGGCGATGCTATTGTGGCGCCTCGGGAACAATGGAATGATGGTTCCAATACGTTGGCAATTGCCCCAGGTGTAGTGGTAACATATAATCGTAACTATGTATCAAATGAAATTCTACGTAGTTATGGTATCAAAGTACTAGAAATTCATTCAGGAGAATTATCACGCGGTCGTGGTGGTCCTCGTTGCATGAGTCAACCATTAGTACGTGAAGATTTAAAAAAATAAAGGTATGAATTGGTTCTGCGGGCGGCTGTAAGCCGTCTTGCGGACCAAATGAAAACTAACTAAAGGAGAGCTCAACTTATGAAAGAATCAGTATTCCAAGGAAGAAGCTTGTTAGCAGAGAAAGATTTTACTAAAGAAGAATTACAATATTTAATCGATTTTTCTGAACATTTGAAAGATCTTAAAAAACGTGGCATCCCACATCACTATTTAGAAGGCAAGAATATTGCATTATTATTTGAAAAAACTTCTACTCGTACTCGAGCTGCATTTACAACTGCTGCTATTGATTTAGGTGCTCATCCTGAATATCTTGGTGCAAACGATATTCAATTAGGTAAAAAAGAATCTACTGAAGATACTGCTAAAGTATTGGGCCGGATGTTTGACGGAATTGAGTTCCGCGGATTCAGCCAAAAAATGGTTGAAGAGTTGGCTGAGTTTTCAGGCGTTCCGGTTTGGAATGGTTTGACAGACGAATGGCATCCAACACAAATGATTGCTGACTTCCTAACAATTCAAGAAAACTTTGGAACTGTTGAAGGTATCACATTGGCTTATTGTGGTGATGGACGTAACAATATGGCTAATTCTCTATTGGTTACAGGTGCAATCTTAGGTACAAATGTACGTATTGTAGCACCAAAAGAATTACAGCCTGAAGAAGAAATCCAAAAAATGGCACAAGAATTTGCCGAAAAATCTGGTGCTAAATTAATGGTAACAGATGACGTTGATAAAGGTGTCGATGGCGCTGATGTATTGTACTCAGATGTTTGGGTATCTATGGGTGAAGAAGACAAATTTGAAGAACGTATCAAACTATTACGTCCTTACCAAATTAATATGGAAATGATTGAAAAAACACATAATACTGATCGCTTAATCTTCTTGCATTGCTTGCCAGCGTTCCATGATACAAATACTGTATACGGCGAACAAATGAAAGAAAGATTTGGTATTACTGAAATGGAAGTTACTGACGAAGTATTCCGTTCAAAATATGCTCGTCAATTTGATCAAGCAGAAAACCGCATGCACTCAATCAAAGCTATTATGGCTGCGACATTAGGTAATCTGTTCATTCCACGTGCTTAATCGCTATTAAATTAAAACCTACTTTAACTAAGACGAGTCAGTTCTTTGAGCCTTTTGCCTGTCAAAAGAGCTGGCTTGTTTTGGTGTTTCTAAAAACTGTCAAAATTTCTTACGAGGAGCGATAATTATGGCAAAGCGAAAAGTTGTTGTTGCTTTAGGCGGGAATGCGATCCTATCTGATGATGCTACTGCCCAAGCACAACAAAATGCATTAAAAGAAACTGCAAAATATTTAGTACAATTTATTGAACAAGGTGATGAACTAATCATCTCTCATGGTAACGGTCCACAAGTTGGAAATTTATTGATTCAACAAGCAGCTGCTGATTCTGAAAAAACACCAGCTATGCCTTTAGATACTTGTGTAGCTATGACAGAAGGTTCAATTGGGTACTGGTTGCAAAATGAAATGGGTGCTATCTTAAAAGAAAAAGGCATTGACAAAGATGTTGTTTCTTTAGTGACACAAGTTATTGTGGCAGAAGATGATCCATCTTTTCATAACCCAAGCAAACCTGTGGGCCCATTCTTTACTGAAGAAGAAGCCAAACAACAAATGCAAACTGGTAATGCTACTTTTAAAGAAGATGCAGGACGAGGTTGGCGAAAAGTTGTTGCTTCACCAAAACCACTTTCAATCAAAGAAGCACGCGTCATTGAAAGTTTAGTCGATCAAGGCGTTGTTACAATTTCGGTTGGTGGTGGCGGTATTCCAGTTGTCGAAACACAAAAAGGCTTAGAAGGTCGCGAAGCTGTCATCGACAAAGATTTTGCATCTGAAAAACTAGCTGAAATCATTAAAGCAGATCTTTTAATCGTTTTGACAGGTGTTGATAATGTTTATGTAAATTATCAAAAACCAGACCAAAAGAAACTAGAACGTGTAACAGTTTCAGAAATGAAGCAGTATATTAAAGAAGATCAATTTGCTCCTGGTAGCATGTTGCCTAAAGTACAAGCATGTATTGAATTTGTTGAAGCGCGTCCTGAAGGCAAAGCAATCATTACCTCGTTAGAAAATATTGAAAACTTATTAGCTAATGAAGATGGTACAATAGTGGTTGCGGATTAATAATTAATTTGTTAAAAAATATCTCTGCTGTGCATTTTTCTCCTTTAGGGTACAGTGGGGATATTTTTTGAAATATGACTAGTAAAAATACAAATTAAAACAAATAATTGAAAGAAAATACTTTTTTTATTTGAAATGAGGATAAAAAGACTAGCCAGAAAAAAAAGTATTTGTTATAATCGGTGTCAGTTTAATAATTGATTTTGTGAACAAGAGAGTATTATTTGTTGGAAATTAAGCGAGTTTGGGATGGTGTAAGCCAAACAAGAAGACGGATAAGAAGCGCACTTGGGAAAATCTGTTTATAGCAGACGGCAATCTACCGTTATAGAGAAGCTGGTTTGAGTATTCAAACAACAAGAGTGGTACCGCGGGAAGTCTCGTCTCTAACGATTATCGTTAGGGGCTTTTTTTATTGGCAAAATCAAAAATAACTAAAGCTCTAAGTGGCCATGGTGATTATTAAATTGTAAAATAAAGGTAACTGATGAGTTTTTAACTCATTTTAATCTAAGGAGGATATCAGATGAACAATAAAGATGTCGTAGCAAAAGCACTTTATGATGTATTAAAAGATGATCTAACAATGGAACAAATTGAAAAATTACTGGAAAATCCAAAATCTGCGGATCATGGGGATGTCGCTTTCCCGGCTTTTGCTCTAGCTAAAGCATATAAAAAAGCGCCACAACAAATTGCACCAGAACTAGCAGAAAAAATTGATGAGACGAATTTTGAAAAAATTGAAGTAGTTGGACCATACTTAAACTTTTTTATGAACAAGAGCGCTATTTCAGAAAAAGTTCTAGCTACTGTAATAAAAGAAAAAGAACATTATGGTGATGCTAATATCGGTGAAAATCGTAATGTACCAATTGACTTATCTTCACCAAATATTGCTAAGCCTATTTCAATGGGCCATTTACGTTCAACGGTCATTGGAAATTCAATTGGCTTTATTATGGAAAAAATTGGTTACAATCCAATCCGAATTAACCATTTGGGGGATTGGGGTACGCAATTTGGTAAATTAATTGTTGCTTACAAAAAATGGGGATCAGAAGAAGCAGTTAAGTCCGAACCAATCAATGAATTACTGCGTTTATATGTGCAGTTCCATGAAGTAGTTGAAACACAACCTGAATTAGACGATGAAGCGCGGGCGTGGTTTAAAAAACTAGAAGACGGTGATAAAGAAGCTGTTTCTTTATGGCAATGGTTCCGTGATGAATCCATGAAAGAATTCAATAAAATTTATGACATGTTAGAAGTAAAGTTTGACTCGTTGAATGGTGAAGCTTTTTACAATGACAAGATGGATGAAATTATTGAATTGTTAGAAGAAAAACATTTATTAAAAGAAGATCGTGGTGCTGAAATTGTTGACTTATCTACTTATGATTTAAATCCAGCATTAATTCGCAAGTCAGATGGTGCCACACTTTATATTACCCGTGATTTAGCAGCCGCATTGTACCGCAAACGCACTTATGATTTTGCGCAATCCATTTATGTTGTTGGAAATGAACAAAGTTATCATTTTAAACAGTTGAAAGCAGTCTTAAAAGAGATGGGCTTTGATTGGTCTGATGATATGCATCATATTGCGTTTGGATTAATCACGCAAGGCGGTAAGAAATTATCTACCCGTAAAGGCAAAATTGTTCTATTAGAGGAAGTATTAAATCAAGCGATTGAATCCGCTAAAGAACAAATATCTGAGAAAAATCCTGATTTAGAGAACAAAGATGAAGTTGCAAAGCAAGTTGGTGTGGGTGCTGTTATTTTCCATGACCTCAAAAATGATCGTTTAAATACGTTTGACTTCACATTAGAAGAAGTTGTACGTTTTGAAGGTGAGACAGGGCCATATGTACAATATACGCACGCGCGCGCCATGAGTATTTTGGCGAAAGCTGATTTCACACCAAGTGAAGCTGCAAACTATAAATTGAATGATGAAGCAGCTTGGGAAGTTGTTAAATTGATTCAACAATACCCAGAGACAATCTTAAAGGCAGCTGCAAATTATGAACCATCTGTTATTGCTAAACACGCAATTAAATTGGCACAGGTATTTAATAAATATTATGCGAATGTGAAAATTTTAGCAGATGATGATCAAAAAGCAGCTCGTTTAGCGTTAGTATACGCAGTTACTGTTTTATTAAAAGAAGATTTACGGCTATTGGGATTGCACGCTCCTGAAAAAATGTAATAAAAATATTTTCAACTTGAAAAATAAGTAAGCAAACATATTAATTGTATGTTCATCAAAAAAACTGTGGCCAATTTTGGTCACAGTTTTTTTGATTTAATAACTAAGTGTGTTATTCGTATAACATTGTAACTTTTTAGAACGTTTGTTAAGCGATAATATGTGATTTAAAATATTCTTCGATTTTGATTGCATCCTCTTCTGTTCGTGAGATGACAATGACAGTATCAAAACCCGCAATCGTGGTAACTTTTTCTGGCACTTCGATATCGTCAATTAAAGCACATAAAACTTGAGCATTATCGGGAATGGTGACAATAATCGTTAAAAATTGAACTCGTTCAACTTTGACAACAACGTCTTCTACCATATGAATGAGGCGGCGCTCTTCTTCGCGACCGTCACCTTCAAAACGATCTCCTTGAAAAATTTCAAAACGAGCGACACCATTTTCGTCAGGAACTTTAATAATTTTTAAATCACGAATATCCCGTGAAATTGTCGCTTGTGTAGCTGAAACACCATGGCTTTCCAAAATGTTTAAAAGTTCTTCTTGTGTGCGGACGGTTTGGTTGCTAACAATTTGTTTAATTAATAAATGACGATCAGCTTTACGCATCAGTTTGCTCCTTTATCAAAAAAATTTGCAACCTTATCATAACAAAATAAAATCTTTTAAGATAGTGCTATTAATGATTTATTATACAGCAAAAGAATTGTCAGCTTAATTTTATGCGGATTACTAAAATTTATTACAATATGTTTGAATTATCTGTCTTTTCCAGAAATATTAATTGCTAAAATAATAACACTTAAAAAGAGAAATAGCTTGTATTTTAAAATAGTAGAAATCGTATTTTTTCTTACTCAATTTGAATAAAAGATGAAAAAAGATGATTTCGCGCTTGAAACTAAACTCCTTTATCGGTATAATAGCTAAGGATGTGGGGTGAAAACTCTACAAACAAAAAAATCCACATCAAAAGCGGATCTGAGACAGGGTGCTTTACAAACAGTAAAGTCTGCCAAAGAGCTTGACGTTTTTGAAAGGGAAAAACCAAATTGGAGGAAACAAAAACATGGCAGTAATCTCAATGAAACAATTGCTAGAAGCCGGCGTACACTTTGGTCACCAAACTCGTCGCTGGAACCCAAAAATGAAGAAATATATCTTCACAGAACGTAATGGTATTTACATTATCGACTTACAAAAAACAGTTAAGTTAGTTGATGCAGCATACGACTACATGAAAAACGTTGCAGAAGAAGGCGGCGTTGCATTGTTTGTTGGTACAAAAAAACAAGCACAAGAAGCTATCAAAGAAGAAGCAACTCGTGCTGGTCAATTCTACGTTAACCATCGTTGGTTAGGCGGTACGTTGACTAACTGGGAAACAATCCAAAAACGTGTTGCTCGTTTGAAACAAATCAACAAAATGGAAGAAGACGGTACGTTTGAAGTGCTACCTAAAAAAGAAGTTGTGGGCTTAAATAAAGAACGCGAACGTCTTGAAAAATTCTTAGGTGGTATTGCGGATATGCCACGTATTCCAGATGTAATGTATATTGTTGACCCTCGTAAAGAACGCATTGCTGTTCAAGAAGCTCGTAAATTGAATATCCCAATCGTAGCGATGGTTGATACAAACTGTGATCCAGATGAAATCGATGTTGTAATCCCATCAAATGATGATGCGATTCGCGCCGTTAAATTAATTACAGCTAAAATGGCTGACGCTTTAATCGAAGGCAATCAAGGTGAAGACCAAGTTGTCGAAGAAACTTTTGTATCAGAAGATGCTGAAGGCACAACATCAATCGAAGAAATTGTTGACGTTGTTGAAGGCGACAATCAAGCTGAATAATTTAGTTAAATAATTTTTGACACGGAGCTGTTTCAAAGGCTAGGCGGCAAGCCTCACTCTCCTTTGAAACAGCTTTTTTTAAAGAAAGTGCAGAATTTCTGCAACAAATTTCGAGGAGGAACCACAAGATGGCAGACGTTACAGCTAAAATGGTTAAAGAATTACGCGACATGACAGGTGTCGGTATGATGGATGCAAAACGTGCATTAGTAGAAGTTGAAGGCGACATTGAAAAAGCCGTAGATTTATTAAGAGAAAAAGGTATGGCAAAAGCTGCTAAGAAAAATGACCGTATCGCAGCTGAAGGTTTGGCTTCTGTTGCTGTAAATGGCAACGTTGCAGCAGTCGTTGAAGTAAACTCAGAAACCGACTTTGTTTCTAAAAACGAAATGTTCCAAGATTTAGTTAAAGAAATTGCTGAATTAGTAGCAGCAAACAAGCCTGCTGATATGGAAGCTGCTATGAAATTAGCAACAGCTAAAGGTACAGTTGAATCCTCATTAATCGAAGCGACTCAAGTTATTGGTGAAAAAATCAGCTTCCGTCGTTTTGAAGTTGTTGAAAAAGACGATAACGCAGCCTTTGGTGGCTACTTGCACATGGGTGGACGCATCGCTGTATTAACTGTTTTAGATGGAACAACTGACGAAACAGTTGCAAAAGATATTGCAATGCACGTTGCAGCTATTAACCCTCGTTACGTTGATGAATCACAAATTCCAGCTGAAGAATTAGAACATGAAAAAAATGTTTTAACGGAACAAGCATTAAACGAAGGCAAGCCTGCTAATATCGTTGAAAAAATGGTCGAAGGTCGCTTGAAAAAATTCAAAGCTGAAATTTCTTTAGTTGATCAACCATTTGTTAAAGACCCAGATATGACTGTTTCGCAATACGTTGCTTCAAAAGGTGCTACAGTGAAATCATTTGTACGTTTTGAAGTTGGCGAAGGTATCGAAAAACGCGAAGATAACTTTGTTGAAGAAGTTATGAGTCAAGTTAAAAAATAATTCTATTCAATTGAATAGTAGGGAACGCATTTTATGCGCTCCCTTTTTTTAAAGCCAGTTATAAAAAATAACGGCAAAGACTGGCAAGAGTGCATAGATTATTTTAATCTATGCTACAATAGTCAGTAGAAGATACGGAGGAAGCAAAATGGTTAAACCAAAATATCAACGAGTAGTCCTAAAATTAAGTGGGGAAGCATTAGCAGGCGATGAAGGCTTTGGCATTAAACCACCGACCATCAAAGAAATTGTCAAAGAAATTAAAGATGTTCATTCACTTGGCGTCGAAATGGCAATTGTTGTTGGTGGCGGCAACATTTGGCGTGGACAAATTGGCGCTCAAATGGGAATGGAAAGAGCACAAGCAGATTACATGGGAATGTTAGCAACAGTTATGAATGCTTTAGCATTACAAGATACCTTGGAAAATGAAGGTGTACCCACACGAGTGCAAACATCAATTGAAATGCGTCAAATTGCAGAACCTTATATTCGTCGTCGCGCAGAACGTCATTTAGAAAAAGGGCGAATTGTTATTTTTGCTGGTGGAACTGGGAATCCATACTTCTCAACAGATACCACCGCTGCATTGCGTGCTGCAGAAATCGATGCTGATGTCATTTTAATGGCAAAAAATAATGTTGATGGGGTTTATTCTGCGGATCCAAAACTTGATGATACTGCGGTTAAATTTGAAGAATTGACACATTTAGATGTCATCTCAAAAGGACTTCAAGTAATGGATTCAACAGCAAGCTCACTAAGTATGGACAATGATATTCCTTTAGTTGTCTTCAATTTAAATGAACCAGGAAATATTCGTCGTGTTATATTAGGCGAACACATTGGAACTACGGTAAGGGGGAAATAAAATGGCAGATGCAACAATGACAGAAGCAAAAGAGAAAATGCAAAAAGTCGCTGAGAATTTACAACGTACTTTGGGACAGATTCGGGCAGGTCGTGCTAATGCGGGACTATTAGACCGTGTTTTAGTGCCTTATTATGGCGTGCCAACACCGCTTAATCAAATGGCGTCAATTCAGACACCAGAAGCACGTGTACTTTTAATTACGCCTTTTGACAAGTCTATGATTAAAGAAGTGGAAAAATCTTTATTAACAAGTGATATCGGAATTACCCCTCAAAGCGATGGTACGGTAATTCGTCTTGTGTTTCCACAATTAACTGAAGAACGTCGAAAAGAATTGGCTAAAGAAGTGAAAAAAGAAGCAGAAAATGCGAAAGTTGCTGTCCGCAACGTGCGTCGTGATGCAATGGATGCTTACAAAAAACAAGAAAAAAATAGTGACATCACGGAAGATGATTTACGCGATTTAGAAAAAGAAGTACAACAATTAACTGATGATAGCATTAAACAATTGGATCAAATTGCTGCTGACAAAGAAAAAGAACTTTTAGAAGTTTAATAGTCTAAAAAAATTGCACGAACTTTGTGCAATTTTTTTTGTTTGAGAGCGTAAATCATACAATTGTGAGAACAAAAAAGCGATACGATTAATGCTGCTTAGCAGTTTTTGAGATAAGCTATATCATAAACGTAAAAAAATTAAGGACTCTGAATTTTGTAATAAGATTTTTAACTATTCGGTACTTTATTTGTGAAACAAAAATGCTTAAAAACTTTCTATTCGACATGGTTTCTACTAAATTAAAAAATATAATATCTCTGTTGTGAAACATCATAAGGAGGATAAAAGCCTTTTTATTCTTATTGTTGTGGATAAAGATCGTTAAGATTTTTACTAAGTGTTATTTCTTTTCATAGGCAAGTATTCTGATTATTGCTATAATGGAGAAGATGATTTATTTTGTAGTAATAATTAGTTAGGAGGCTTTTTTATGTGGCGTTTTTTTCCGCAAAAAAATAAGTATGTCCAAGAAGAAGCGGAGTTTACTTTTGACAGTAACAGAGCTATTCCTAAACATATTGCGATTATTATGGATGGTAATGGTCGTTGGGCACAAAATCGGCGTTTGCCGCGTGTAGCCGGACATAAAGAAGGTATGGAGACAGTTAAGACAATTACAAAGCACGCTTCTCGTTTAGGTGTAAAGGTTTTAACATTGTATGCTTTTTCGACAGAAAATTGGAAACGACCCGAAGAAGAAGTGAGCTTTCTGATGCAGTTGCCAGTTGATTTCTTTGATAAATTTGTCCCTGAACTCATCAAAGAAAATGTTAAAGTAAATGTAATGGGGTACACGGAGTTTTTACCAGCACATACTCAAGATGCAGTAACACGAGCTATTGAACAAACAAAAGATAATACTGGGATGGTTTTGAATTTCGCTTTAAATTATGGTAGTAGGGCAGAAATAGTAACAGCAGTTAAAGATATTTACGCAGAGCTCAAAAAAAAGGATGCAAGTGAAGAAGAAATAACGGAAACGCTTATTAGTGATCATTTAATGACAGGATTTTTACCAATAGAATTACGAGATCCAGAATTGTTAATTCGTACTAGCGGTGAAGAAAGAATTAGTAACTTTTTGTTGTGGCAGATTGCTTATAGTGAATTATTCTTTACTGATGCTTTGTGGCCAGACTTTAATGGCGAGCTATTGGAAATGGCGATTGCTGCATTTCAAAATCGTGATCGGCGTTTCGGAGGCTTGAAAAAATAAAGGTTCTGTGAGAATAAAGGAGAGATAATTGTGAGACAACGAGTTATTACAGCAGTAGTCGCCTTGGCATTGTTTATTCCCATTATTTATGTCGGCGGCATTGCAATTGAAGTTACTGCAGCTGTTTTAGCAGTAGTAGCAGTCTATGAACTGTTTAGAATGAAAGAGTTAAATATTGTCAGTTTTGAAGGAATTATTAGTGCAATTGGCGCGGTTTTATTGGTACTACCCAAAGAGCGATGGTTTTTCTTTTTGCCAGCCAATGTAGATACTTTTTCTTTGTTTTATTTGACCGTACTTTTATTATTAGGGGCCGCTGTCATATCAAAGAATATGTACACAATTGATGAAGCTGGTTTTCCGGTTTTGGTTAGTTTATATGCTGGCATGGGTTTTCGCGATTTTGTAAGTGCTCGTAGCGAGAGTCTTATCATTTTATTTTTTGGTCTGTTAATCGTTTGGGCGACAGACATCGGTGCATATATGGTTGGTCGTCAGTATGGCAAAAATAAACTATGGCCAGAAATTTCTCCCAATAAAACAGTAGAAGGCGCTATTGGTGGAATTGTTTCGGCAGTTATTGTAGCTGCTATTTACGTTTTAATTTTCCAAGGTAAACAAGATTTTGGACACTCAATATCTCTCGTTTTAATTTTTACTGTAATTTTCTCGGTGGTGGGACAATTTGGCGATCTTGTTGAATCGGCGGTTAAACGTCATTTTGGCGTCAAAGATTCGGGGAATATTTTACCAGGACACGGTGGTATTTTAGATCGTTTTGATAGCCTATTGTTTGTTTTTCCAATTATGCATCTGTTTGGTATCTTTTAGTATAATAACAGTCCAAGGCAATCTTTAAGAGTCAGCATTTACATGACTTTTAAAGATTGTTTATTTTAATGAACATATTAGTTTGTGTTTTTTTTAATAGAAGATAAAATGACAAAAAGAGATTAGACGTTTTGTCGATGAGATTTCTATGCTAAAATAGATAAGCACAGTTTAAGAGGCTAAATAGTTTTTGTCAAAAAAACTATGGATGAAGGGAAGACAAGACATGAAAACACTTATTACATTTATTATCGTATTTAGTGTAATTGTTATTATACACGAATTTGGTCATTACTTTTTTGCAAAACGGGCTGGAATTTTAGTTCGAGAGTTTGCAATTGGAATGGGGCCAAAAATTTGGGGACATCAAGGCAAAGATGGCACTACTTTTACCTTAAGAGCTTTGCCAATTGGTGGTTATGTTCGCATGGCCGGCAATGGCGAAGATGAAGTTGAATTAGCGCCAGGTATGCCAATTGGACTGGTTTTAAATGAAGCGGGAAAAGTTACTCAGATTAATACCAGTAGTAAGGTGCAATTAGTAAATGCCTTTCCTTTTGAATTGGCTGCGTTTGATTTAGAAGACAAATTATATGTTTCAGGTTACCAAAATGGTGATGAAAGCCAGTTAGTAACGTATGATGTATTGCATAATGCTACTATTATCGAATCCGATGGTGTAGAAGTGCGGATTGCGCCTCGAGACGTCCAATTTCAGTCGGCAAAATTATGGCAGCGGATGCTGACAAATTTTGCCGGGCCGATGAATAACTTTTTATTAGCGATTATCCTATTTGTTATTATCACCTTTATCCAAGGTGGTGTTGCAATCACCAATACCAATAAATTGGGCATAATTAGTGAAAATTCACCAGCTCAAACGGCTAAATTAAAAGAAGGAGATGCGATTCAAAGCATCGATGGTCAAAAAATTTCGTCATGGGATGATTTAACTACTGCCATCACCGGTAGCGAAAAGTCTGTTTTAAATTTTACGGTTAAAAGAGGAAATGAAACTTTTACGACTCAGGTGAAACCACAAAAAGAAAAAGTAGAGGGACAAGAAGTTGTACGAATCGGGGTACAAGTACCGATGGATACCAGCTTTTTAGGTAAATTAACAGGGGGAATTAAACAAGCAGCGAATAGTTCTGTCCAATTATTACATGCCTTGGGGAATTTAATTGCTAAGCCAGATATTAATAAACTTGGTGGTCCAGTAGCGATGTTTCAAATGTCCTCACAAGCGGCTAAACAAGGGCCGCTAACGGTGATGGTTTTAATGGCGGTTATTTCTATGAATCTTGGCGTCATGAATTTATTGCCAATTCCGGCGTTAGATGGTGGGAAAATTGTGTTAAATATTATCGAAGGACTGCGAGGAAAACCATTAAGCCAGGAAAAAGAAGGGATTTTAACTTTAATCGGTTTTGGCTTTTTATTACTTTTGATGGTTCTTGTAACGTGGAATGATATTCAACGTTGGTTCTTTTAAAAAAGCGCCCAAACAGTTTTAAATTGTTTGGCGTTTTTTACTTCGTGCATTAATTTTGAATTTGGCTTATACTATTTCAGGTATCTTTGAGAAAAGAAGGGAGAAGATTTTTTGGCAAATGGAAATGAACGTTTTGCAATTTTATTAGAGCAAATCGATTTGGCACCAGAGCAAAGGCAGCATCCCTTATTAAAAGATGGCGAAATTACGGAGGTTATTGTTCACCGTAAGTCTCGCATTTGGGAATTTACTTTATCGTTAACAGAGCTCTTACCAGCTACGTTATATCAAAATATTTGGCAAAAGTTGCAATTGGCCTTTAATGAAATCGCAGCTGTTAAGTTGCATATTAAAATTGAAAATGCTGCATTGGATGAAAACTTATTACAAGATTATTGGCCTTTAGCTATGCAACAAAATTGTGCTACTAAAGCAGTGGAACAAGCAGTAAAAGGTCAAATGCCTTTTAAAGAAAATAATAAAATTATTTTACCCGTGGTTAATGAGGCAGTAATTTCTTATTTGGCAAGTGATTATTTGCCAAAAATGGAATTGAGTTATCAAAATTTCGGTTTCCCCAAATTCCGAATTGAACCTCGTTTTGATGAGGTAAAAGGGGCGCAAGCCATGCAAGAAATGGTGCAAAAACAAGAGGAACAACATGCCCAATTTATGCAGCAGGCCCAAGAAAATATGGCAATGCATGTGCAAAAGAAAAAACAAGAGAAAAATCCGTCCATCGGTCCACTCGTTTTAGGACGTAATATCCCAAGTGATGAACCGATTACTCCGATGGTTAACATTATTGAAGAAGAACGACGGGTTACTTTTGAAGGATTTGTTTTTGATGCAGAAGTCCGAGAACTACGTACCAAACGCAAATTATTGACGTTAAAAGTAACAGATTATACTTCATCTTTTATTGTAAAAAAATTCTCCAATGGTGAAAAAGACGAACAGATATTTGAAGCGTTAACAAAAGGTAAATGGTTAAAGATTAGAGGGAGTATTCAAGAAGACACTTTCCAAAGAGATTTAGTTATGATTGCGCAAGATATTGCAGAGGTAAAACACGAACCGCGTAAAGATTATGCTCCAGAAGATGAAAAACGTGTTGAACTCCACTTACATTCCAATATGAGTACGATGGATGCCACAAATAGTATTTCTGATTTAGTTGCGCAAGCAGGCAAATGGGGACATCGCGGGATTGCAATTACCGACCATGGTGGTGCGCAAGGGTTTCCAGATGCTTACCATGCAGGAGAAAAAGCGGGAGTGAAAGTTTTATATGGTGTAGAAGCATATGTGGTGGACGATGGAGTACCGGTTGCTTACAATCCTGCTCATGTTTCTTTAACCGATGCAACATATGTTGTTTTTGACGTTGAAACGACCGGTTTATCAGCAGTCTATGATACCATTATTGAATTAGCCGCAGTAAAGATGCATAAAGGAAATGTCATTGCCACATTTGACGAATTCATCGATCCAGGCCATCCGTTATCTAAAACAACAGTCGACTTGACAGGTATCACAGATGAAATGGTTCGTGGTTCCAAACCAGAAAAAGAAGTCATGGCACTTTTTACTGAATTTGCAAAAGGCAGTGTGTTAGTTGCGCACAACGCTTCTTTTGATATGGGCTTTATTAATACAACTTATAAACGTTTACAAATGCCAGAAGCTGTTAACCCAGTTATTGATACGTTGGAATTGGCACGCTATTTGTATCCGGAGTTTAAACGTTTTGGTTTAGGCGTCTTAACAAAAAAATTTGGTGTTGGTTTAGAACAACATCACCGAGCGATTTATGACTCAGAAGCGACAGGACATTTGGCTTGGATTTTTGTCAAAGAGGCGATTGAAAAACATGATATGCATTATCACGAAGATTTAAATCGACACGTAGGTGGAGAGAATTCATTTAAAGCAGCCAGACCTTTTCATGCAACGCTCTTAGCACAAACTCAAGCTGGATTGAAAAACCTCTTTAAATTAATTTCAATGGGAAATGTGAAGTATTTTCATGGGGGGGTTCCAAGAATTCCACGTTCAGAAATATCGAAACTACGCGAGGGTTTGTTATTAGGAACAGCTTGTGATAAAGGCGAAGTATTTGTTGCCATGATGCAAAAAGGCGTCGATGAGGCAAAAGAAAGAGCGAAGTTTTACGATTACATTGAAGTAATGCCAAAAGCGGTTTACGCGCCGTTGATTGAACAAGAATTGGTAAAAAATGAAGGAGATTTAGAAGAAATCATCCGTAATTTAGTAGCTATTGGCCACGAATTGGAAAAGCCAGTTGTTGCAACAGGTAATGTTCATTATTTAAATGAAGAAGATGGGATTTATCGCAAAATTTTGATCAACTCCCAAGGTGGTGCCAATCCGTTAAACCGCCACAGTTTGCCAGATGTTCATTTTAGAACAACTGATGAAATGCTGACCGCATTTCAGTTTTTAGGTTCAGAAACTGCCAAAGAAATTGTGGTGGAAAATCCCAACAAATTATTAGATTCTTGTGAAAAAGTAATTCCTGTCAAAGATAAACTTTACACACCAAAAATTCCAGGTTCAGAAGATGAAATTACCAATTTAAGTTATAATCGTGCCAAAGAATTGTATGGCGATCCTTTACCTGATATCGTTGAAAAACGACTAGAAAAAGAATTAAAGTCAATTATCGGGAATGGTTTTTCCGTAATTTATTTAATTTCACAAAAATTAGTGCATAAAAGTAATGAAGATGGGTATCTAGTTGGTTCCAGAGGATCGGTTGGTTCTAGTTTCGTTGCTACCATGACGGGGATTACAGAAGTAAATCCTTTGGCTCCACATTATTATTGTCCAAATTGTCAATACTCAGAGTTTTATGAAGATGGTTCTTATGGATCTGGTTTTGATATGCCGGAAAAAGCTTGTCCTAAATGTGGGACACGCTTAAATAAAGATGGTCATGATATTCCATTTGAAACTTTCTTAGGGTTTAAAGGCGATAAAGTTCCCGATATAGATTTAAATTTTTCAGGCGAATATCAACCAGAAGCCCATAACTATACGAAAGTTTTGTTTGGAGAAGATTATGTTTATCGTGCTGGGACAATCGGTACAGTGGCTGATAAAACAGCTTATGGTTTTGTGAAAGGATATGAACGCGATCATAATATGCAGTTGCGGGCAGCTGAAATTGATCGGCTAGCACAAGGCGCGACAGGTGTGAAGCGAACAACAGGTCAGCATCCAGGAGGGATTATTGTAATCCCTGATTATATGGATGTTTATGATTTTACACCAATTCAATATCCCGCAGATGATCTGGGAGCCGAGTGGAAGACGACACACTTTGATTTCCATTCTATTCACGACAATATTTTAAAGCTTGATATTTTAGGACATGATGATCCTACTGTTATTCGAATGCTTCAAGATTTATCAGGAATTGATCCTAAAACAATTCCGACAGATGATCCTAATGTAATGCGGATTTTTGATGGGCCTGAAGTTTTGAATGTGACGGAAGAACAAATTTTTTCAAGAACAGGGACACTCGGTATTCCAGAATTTGGAACACGTTTTGTCCGAGGAATGTTAGAAGAAACTCATCCGGCTACCTTTGCTGAATTATTACAAATTTCTGGTTTATCTCATGGGACAGATGTTTGGTTAGGAAATGCCGAAGAACTGATTCGTCAAGGACAAGCAACTTTAGCAGAAGTAATCGGATGTCGTGATGATATTATGGTTTATCTGATGCACGCAGGTTTAGAAAGTGGCATGGCATTTAAAATTATGGAGACTGTTCGTAAAGGACAATGGAATAAAATTCCTGATGACTTGCGGGAGACATATCTTGCTGCCATGCGCGAAAATAATGTGCCAGATTGGTATATTGACTCGTGTTCAAAGATTAAATATATGTTCCCAAAAGCTCACGCAGCAGCCTATGTATTGATGGCATTGCGGGTTGCTTACTTTAAGGTTTATTATCCAATTTTATATTACTGTGCTTATTTTTCTGTACGTGCAGATGATTTTGACTTAGTCTCGATGACCCGGGGTAAAGATGCTGTTAAGGATCGAATGAAAGAAATCACAGACAAAGGGATGGAAGCTTCCACTAAAGAAAAGAATTTGTTGACTGTTCTGGAGTTGGCTAACGAAATGTTAGAGCGTGGGTTGGAATTTGGGATGATTGATTTGTATAAATCAGATGCTGTCAATTTTGTGATAGAAGATAACAAATTAATTGCACCATTTCGCGCTGTACCTAGTTTAGGTGTCAATGTAGCCAAACAAATCGTGGAAGCTAGAAAAGATGGTCCTTTTCTTTCTAAAGAAGATTTAGCCAATCGAGGGAAAGTATCTAAGACATTGATTGAGTATATGTCTGAAAATGGTGTTTTAAAAGATTTACCAGATGAAAATCAATTGTCCTTATTTGATTCCATGTTTGATTAAATAAAAACTGAACCAAAAGTTAAGCGACTTTTGGTTCAGTTTTTTTATCCAACAAATGGGAAAAATTTATTACCTAAAGTAGTTTTTACTAGCCATTTGCTGGAAATTTTAAACATTATGTGTTCGTCTTGTTATAGTTCTTTTGGATTGGATTATTTAACGATTAAAACTATCATTATCAATTAAAATAGCGTAATATTATTTAAAAGCAGTAAGGTTGAATGAAAGGGGATTGCAGATGTTAAAAGAAGAACGTTTTAATGCAATCGTATCATTAGTTGATGAGAAGGGGACTATTCGAGTAGCGGATATTGTTGAACGCTTGAATGTCTCAGATATGACGGTGCGGCGGGACTTAACTGAACTAGAAGAGCAAGGGCGTTTAAAACGTGTTCATGGTGGCGCTAAGACAGTTCACACTTATCGGCAAGAAGAATTATCCCATTCGGACAAACAAATTATTAATATGACTGAAAAAAAGACCATTGCACAAAAGGCATTGGAATTAATTAAAGAAGATGAAACAATTTTTTTGGGTCCGGGAACTACGATTGAAGTATTGGCACAGTTAATTCATCATAATTCACTGCGAGTAGTGACAAACTGTCTTCCAGTTTTTGAAACACTTAGCAAAAAACAAGGAAACGTAAAAGTCTATTTAATTGGTGGGGAAATGCGAATGCGTACCCGATCATTTTTTGGGGAGATTGCTAACATAGCTTTAGCTGACATGCATTTTCATAAAAGTTTTTTTAGTTGTAATGCGTTAAAAGACGATAAAATCATGACAGCGACAATTGAAGAGGGACAGACACAATTAATTGCATTACAAAATTCTTTTGCCCGCTATTTATTAATGGATACTTCTAAAATTGATAAGGAAGATTTTTATACATTTTATCGTCTAAAAGATGTCACAGCACTAGTAACAAATGAAGATGAATACAATAGTACACAGTTATTAGAAGATAAAGTTTCTGTTATTAAATAATTATATTAAAAAAACAAACACTTTTTAATAAAAATGTTTGTTTTTTTTGTTTTTGTTCAAAAAAAACTACTTTAAAAATAAAAACACAAATAATGAAACAATATTTTTCCGTAAAGTGTTGATTAATGTTTGTAAATGTTTTATTATAACGTAGAGAGGTGATGAGATGCTAAAAACAAAACGTCAACAAGCGATTATTGAATTGTGCGAACAACATGACGTAGTGACGGTAAAGTTTATTCAAGAACAATTAAAAGTTTCTGATATGACCATTCGTCGTGATTTAGACGAATTAGCTTCTCAAAACCTGTTGATTCGTGTTCATGGTGGTGCGAAAAGTCTTAATTTTGAAAAAAAACGCCCAATGGAATTATCTCATGGTGAAAAAAAACAGCTACATAGTCATGAAAAAGAATATATTGCACAAAAAGCAGCAACAGCTATCCAAGAAAATGACACCATTTTTCTTGGCCCAGGAACAACAATTGAGTTAATGACAAAATATTTGCCAGACAAACACTTACGGATTATTACGAATAGTCTACCCGTTTTCAATTTATTAGCGTCAAAAGAGAGATATGATTTGTATTTAATCGGGGGGGCGTATCGAAAGATTACTGGTGCTTTTGTGGGTTCTATTGCTAATGAAACGATTCAAAAATTAAGCATTGAAAAAGCCTTTGTCGGAGTGAATGGTATTACAGAAGAATATGTCTCAACTTTTAGTATTGAAGAGGGGAAATTTCAACAGTTGGTTTTAGATAAAGCACAACAAAAATTTCTGGTTGCGGATGCCAATAAGTTCAATCACAGTGATTTCTACAATTTTTATAACTTGAAGGAAGTTAATGCTTTATATACAGATCATACTATTAGTATGAGTGTAAAAAGCCATTATGAACAATATACAAATATTATTCATTAGGAGGAAAAGTATGCGTGTTGTAATTGGTTCAGATGCACAAGGAATGAATTTAAAAGAAACTATTAAAGAATATTTAGTAGCAGCAGGATTTGAGGTTGTTGATAAAACACCAACGCCCGCGGTAGATTTTGTTGATTCAACATTAGCCATCGCAAAAGAGATTAAAGAAAATGAAGGTGCAATGGGAATTGCCTTTGATGGCTATGGTGCAGGTAGTTTTATGGTAGCAACCAAAGTGAAAGGCATGGTCGCAGCAGAAGTTTCTGATGAACGATCTGCTTACATGACACGAGAACATAATAATGCACGGATGATTACGATCGGTTCTGAAATAGTAGGAGAAGGATTGGCTAAAAATATTGTCAAGGAATTTTTAGCAGCCCGTTATGATGGCGGGCGCCATCAAATTCGGGTCGACATGCTAAATAAAATGGCATAATGAGGAGGCTGAAACATGAAAATTGCAATTGGTTGTGATCATATTGTGACAGATACAAAAATCGCAGTTTCTGATTTTTTGAAAAGTAAAGGTTATGAAGTAATTGATTGTGGAACGTATGACTTTACCCGCACACACTACCCTATTTATGGTAAGCGCGTGGGGGAGGCTGTAGCTAGTGGTGCTGCAGATTTGGGTGTAACAATTTGTGGAACAGGTGTTGGGATTACCAACTCGGTAAATAAAGTACCTGGTATTCGAGCTGCATTAGTGCGGGATATGACGACGGCAATTTATTCCAAAGAAGAATTAAACGCAAACGTGATTGGCTTTGGAGGAAAGATTACCGGAGAATTTTTAATCAACGATATTATTGAGGCTTTCATCAAAGCTGAATATAAAGAAACGCCAGAAAACCAAGCATTAATTGAAAAAATCAATGCAGTTGAAGGACCAAAACCAGAACAAGCTGATTCTCATTACTTTGATGAATTTTTAGCAAAATGGGACCGTGGCGAGTATCACGATTAATGCTTGATTAAAAATAAGTGGAGGAATAGCTATGATTGTAACGATTACGATGAACCCGTCGATTGATATTTCATATCCCCTAGATACTTTTAAACTTGATACAGTCAATCGCGTAACGAACGTAAAGAAGACGGCGGGCGGTAAAGGACTGAATGTAACACGTGTTTTAAAACAGTTAGATGACGAAGTAATTGCTAGTGGTTTATTGGGTGGATTTTTGGGCGAAAGTATTAAAAAAGATTTGGATGAAGCAAATATTGCGCATTCATTTAGCCAAATTAGTGGTGAAACTAGAAACTGTATTGCAGTTTTGCATGAAGGGATGCAAACAGAAATTCTGGAAAGCGGACCAGTGATTTCAGTAACAGAAGCAGAAGATTTTTTAAATCATTTTACTAAGTTGGTGGAAAAAGCAAGGATCTTGTCTTTTTCAGGGAGTTTGCCAGCTGGGTTGCCAAAGGATTTTTATGCCCAAATGATTGCTATTTGTAACAAAAATAACAAGCCGGTCATCTTAGATTGTTCAGGTGAGTCATTAAAATTAGTTTTAGAAAGTAAAGCAAAACCATTGTTAATTAAGCCAAACACGGAAGAATTAGCTGATTTATTAGGTAAAGATGTTAGTGAAGATATTCATATCTTAAAAGAAACACTGAATGATTCGTTATTTGCTGGAATTGAATGGATTGTTGTGTCAATGGGGGCAAAAGGTGCATTTGCTAAACATCAGGATAAATTTTATCACGTCGAAATTCCCAAAATTGATGTCATCAATCCGGTAGGTTCAGGCGATTCGACAGTTGCTGGTTTAACATCAGCGATAAATAACGGTGATTCAGATAGTGATGTCTTGAAAAAAGCCAATGTTTTGGGTATGCTTAATGCGCAAGAAGCTGTAACTGGACACGTTAATTTGGATAATTATCAAAAATTATTCGCTCAAATAAAAGTGTCTTTAGTATAGAAAAATTTTAGGAGGAATATACAAATGACAACAGAAGCAAAAAAAGCCTTTATCAAACAATTAAGTGACAAAAACGGTGTGATTTCTGCACTTGCGATTGATCAACGTGGTGCGTTAAAGAAAATGATTAATAAATACCAAGACACAGAGGCAGAGGCTGTTCAAATTGAAGACTTTAAAAAAATCGTGTCTTCTGAATTAACTCAATATGCTTCATCCATCTTACTAGATCCAGAATTTGGTTTGCCAGCGGCTGGTGTTCGCGATGAAAATGCCGGCTTATTACTAGCGTATGAAAAAACAGGTTATGATGCCTCTACACCTGGACGTCTGCCAGATATTTTGTCTATTTGGTCTGTGAAACGTCTAAAAGAAGCAGGGGCAGATGCATGTAAATTCTTACTTTACTATGATGTTGATGAAAGTGATGAAATCAACGATCAAAAGAAAGCCTTCATGGAACGAATTGGTTCTGAATGCGCCGCAGAAGATTTACCATTTTTCTTGGAATTGGTTTCTTATGATGCAAACGATGCCGATGCTAGCACTAAAGAATATGCGCTGAAAAAACCACATAAAGTGATCGAAATGATGAAAGAATTTTCCAAACCACGCTATGGTGTAGATGTATTAAAAATGGAAGTTCCGGTTAACATGAACTATGTAGAAGGTTACGCAAAAGGTGAAGTTGCGTATACAAAAGAAGAAGCAATGGGGTATTTCAAAGAACAAGCAGAAGCAACAGACTTACCATTTATCTTCTTATCAGCAGGTGTTACCGCTGAATTATTCCAAGAAACATTGAAATTTGCTAAAGAAGCAGGCTCAACGTTTAATGGTGTCTTATGTGGTCGTGCAACATGGGCAAATGGGGTTGAACCATTTATCACAGGTGGCGAAGATGCAGCAAGAGAATGGATGCAAAATGAAGGACGTAAAAATATTGAAGCGTTAAATGAAGTCTTACAAGCGACTGCAACACCAGTTAAATTTTAAGAAAAAATTTTTTTGAACCGTCATTTGACGGTTCTTTTTTTGATGAGAAAAAAGCCCAAAAGTCAAATTTACGCCAAGTGGGCTCTTCTTTTTTTAAAAATATTTGCTGCCCTATTTTTGTTAATTAATATGTGTAATGTTTATTTCTTTTTTGTCATTTTTACCACTACTTCACAACGAGCGGTTTGAGGGAACATATCAACAGATTGTAAATAATGAATATCATAAACCTGAGCTAAACTAACTAAATCTCTGGCCAGCGTAGAAACATTACAAGAAATATACACGAGTTTTTTAACAGGTTGCTGAGTTAAAGTGCGTAATAGTTGTTGGTCTAGTCCTGTTCGCGGTGGATCAACGACAATAGCATCAGGTTTAAACCCTGCTTGTAACCATTTTGGTAGAAGCTCTTCAGCGGTTCCTGTTTCATAATATGTGTTATGAACACCTAAACGTTTGGCATTTCGTTTGGCGTCTTCAATTGCTTGAGGTATCGTGTCCATTCCCCGAACTTCTTTGGCTATTTTTGCCATAGAAAGACCGATACTACCCACACCACAATATGCATCGACTAAAGTTTCTTGTGACGATAATGCTAAAGCAATACGTGCTTCATCATACAGTATTTTTGTTTGATAAGGATTTAATTGGAAGAAAGCGCGGGCAGATAGATCAAATTCCAGTTCATCCAAGGCTTCAGCAATGCTTTTTTTTCCCCATAAAAGTTCTGTTTCAGCCCCCATTACTAAAGACGTTTTTTTATTCTGTACATTTTGCATAATAGAAACAAGTTGGGGGATTCGCTGCGTTAACTCCCGAATTAAACTATTTTTTTGTGGCAATTTATTCGTATGGGTAATAAAAACAAGTTGTATTTCGCCTGTTCTGATTCCTTTTCGTACCATTATAGTTTTTAAAATACCGCTATTTTTCTTTTCATCATAAATGGGGATTTGATATTTGTTAATGAGTTGAACGGCAGTATTAATCACTGTTTGAGTATCGGGCTCTTGGACGATACAATTATCAATTGCCACTAAGTTATGAGAAGCTGTCTCGTAAAGACCAGCCTCTGCTTTTTGTCTTTTAAAATTGTAACGTAGTTGAAATTGCGCTTTATTGCGATAACGCCACGGGTCTTCCATACCAATAGTTTCTTTTAGCTTGTAATTTCTATAGCCGGTCGGTTTAAACTTCGTTAATGCTTGCTGCAATAAATCGCGTTTAAAGTCTAATTGTTTCTTATAAGCTAAATGTTGCAATTGGCACCCACCACATTTTTCATAAAAAACACAAGGGGCGTCAATGCGATCAGGACTCTTTTGGATTATCTGTATGAGTTCTGCTTCGGCAAATTTGGCGGTAACATTGGTAATTTTAGCTAGGATTTTTTCACCGGGCAAAGCTTTTGGAATAAAAACGATTAGGCGTCTAAAATAGGCAATTCCCTCTCCATTAATGCCTAAACGCTTAATGGTAACATTTATTTTTTGACCATGTTTTACAACTTGTTCCATAAAAAAACTCCTTGATTTATGCAAAAAATTTTTTCGCATTTTTGTCTGATTTTACTGTAGTTATCTTAACACAATAGTTAGGGAAACAAAACAATCTGGAAAGCTTTAGCCTCCTGGTTTTTTATGGTACACTACAAACGTATATTCGCTTAAAAATTTATTGCGATTATTTTGTTTAGCAAAAATTCAGAGAGGGGGATTTTCATGCTAACAGTAGCCAAAGTAGTCAAAGGAAAACAGGGATTTTATGAAGTCGACTTATCAGACGGAGAAACATTACGTGTTTCTGAAGATTTATTGGTTAAGTTTCGTTTGCTAAAAGGAACGGAACTAGCGGAAAAAGACGTAGAAAAAATAAAAAAGAACGCCTCTTATGATTTCGGTGTACAATTAGCTTTAAACTATATTAGTTATCAGTTGCGTTCTGAAAAAGAAGTGCGCAGTTACTTAAAGGAGCGAGAAATTCCTAATTCTGACCAAGAAAAAATTATCCGTCATTTAAAAGACTTAAGTGTTTTGGATGATAAGGTTTATGGGGAGAGTTATGTTCGGACGCAAATGCGACTAAGTGACAAGGGACCTAGCGTGTTAAAACAGCAATTACGTCAAAAAGGATTAAAGCCAGAACTAATTGAAAATGTTCTTGAATTATATAAAGACAAAGAACAAGTTGAAATAGCCAAACGCACTGCTGAAAAGATACTTAAAAAAATCCACAATAAAAGTTTTAAAGAAACGAAACAAAAACTACTAGTTTCTTTACGCCAAAAGGGTTTTAGTGGAGATGTGGCATCTCAAGTATTAGATAGCTTAGAATTAGAGGCAGATAAAGAAACAGAGATACAAGCCTTAAAAAAAGCCGGTGAAAAGTTATGGCGACGCCATCAAAATAAAGCCCCCCATATTCGCAATCAAAAAGTCAAACAAAGCCTTTATCAAAAAGGTTTTGCTCTAGAGGAGATTCAGCATTTTATTGATGAACAAACAAAGTGAGCATTTAAGTAAAAAACAAATAGAAGAGCTTCAAACCAATTTTATCGCATGGTACCAAAAAAAACGCCGTAACTTACCCTGGCGTCAGAGCCGTGATCCTTATTTTATTTGGATTTCAGAAATTATGTTACAGCAGACGCGCGTAGAGACTGTTATTGCCTATTTTTATCGGTTTACAGAAAAATATCCGACGATAGAAGCGTTAGCCAAAAGTGATGAGCAAGAACTTTTAAAAGTTTGGGAAGGACTGGGATATTATTCCAGAGCTCGTAATTTAAAAAAAGCAGCGCAGCAAATTATGACTGAATTTGGGGGTGTTTTTCCAAATGAAATTGAAGCTATTCGTTCGTTAAAAGGAATTGGTCCTTATACAGCAGGTGCCATCGCTAGTATTGCTTTTCAACGAGCAGAACCCGCAATTGACGGTAATGCAATGCGAGTGATTAGCCGTCTATACGGCATAGACGCTGATATTGCAAAACCTGCCAGTCGTAACGTTTTTGACGCAGTCTTACGTCAATTGATTCCTGTTGAGGCACCGGGAGATTTTAATCAAGCATTGATGGATTTAGGTTCAGGTGTTTGTACGCCAAAAAAACCCGTGTGCACAAATTGTCCTTTAAAAAACTTTTGTTTTGCTTACCAGACACAACAACAAGACAGGTTTCCTGTTAAGACAAAAGCCGCCAAACCTAAAGATGTTTATTATTTTTCGGTCGCAATTACTAATGAAATTGGAGAGTATCTTTTGGTGCAAAGGCCTGATGAGGGACTACTGGCAAAAATGTGGACGTTTCCTTTAGTAGAAGTAAACCGTGAAGTTTTTGAAGCAGCGCAAAAAAACTTTGCTAAAGAAGAAACGCTCAATCTTTTTAGTGTGGCAGAAGAATTAACGCTACCAGCTAATTTGCCGCAAAATGTCGTTTGGCAAAAGCGTCATTTAGGCGAAATTAGACATATTTTTAGTCACTTGAAATGGCATGTATTGCTTTTTTATGGAGTTGCACAACCAGATTTTGTGAAACCTTTAAAAGGACACTTTGTCCCATTTAATGAATTTAGTAACTATGTATTCCCTAAACCACAGCAAAAGTTGGTAGAACTGTTGGAAAAAAGCAAACGGTGAATAAACATTTCTAGTCAAGCTTTGTTTTTATTGCTATAATAATTACGATGTCGGTGTAAACATACCCAACATACCATCACGGTTAAAAGGGAAGGGTTATAGCATGCAAATTCCAAAAGAAGGCGAGTTTGTAACAATCCAAAGTTATAAACATGATGGCAATTTGCACCGTACGTGGCGAGATACAATGGTTTTAAAAACCAGCGAATATTCGATGATTGGCGTAAATGACCACACACTCGTAACAGAGTCTGACGGTAGACGATGGGTGACTAGAGAACCTGCTATTGTTTATTTTCATAAGAAGTGTTGGTTTAACGTCATTGCCATGATTCGTGAAAAAGGTGTCTCTTATTATTGTAATCTAGCTTCACCTTATTTATTAGATGAGGAGGCCTTGAAGTATATTGATTATGATCTTGATATCAAGGTTTTTCCTGATGGTGAAAAGCGGCTACTAGATGTGGATGAATATGAGCAGCATAGTAAACTCATGCATTATCCTAAAGACGTTGATTATATTTTAAAAGAAAACGTCAAAATATTAGTTGATTGGATTAATAATGGTAAAGGTCCTTTTTCAGAAGGCTATATCGATATTTGGTATGACCGCTACAAGCAATTGTCACGAAAATAAAAAAACTATCCTATACTAAGTATAGGATAGTTTTTTTAGGTTTATTTAAGTAAACTAAGGTAAAATAAAGATATCAAAAAATATAGGTTGGCTAATTGATGAAAAAACTTAAGTTTACAATCGGCATTTTAATGATAATGCTTGGCTTTTTTGGCGTAATTTGGCAACGAAAAGAGCAAAATGAAATACAATCCCAGCCAGTACCATTATCAAATAAGACATCTTTTATGACTGTTGCAGATAATAAATCTTTAACAGTTAGTTCCCAAAAGGTGCAAATTCATGTTGATCCAGCATTGTACAGTACGACAGTTGAAACGGAAAATGATTATGTTGCCTTAAAAAAATATCCCAACTCTAACAGTACAACGATTGACAAATTATATCGTGGTGAGTGGGGGATGTATTTAGGGAGTCAAAATGGTTGGATTAAAATCAATACTAACGATGGCAATATAGGCTGGGTAAAAAAAGAAAATACCCAAATTACAACCAGTTTACGTAAAGTGAATCCTACATTAACGCAATTAAAAGTTGTTTTAGATGCCGGTCATGGAGGTATCGATACTGGTGCAGAAAGTAATGATGGGACCCTAATTGAAAAAGAATTAACACTTCAAACAGTAAAAAAGATTGGGGCTGCACTAGAAAAGATTGGTGTTAATGTCGTTTATACCCGCACGCAAGATAACTATTTAGCGTTAGATGAAATTGCCGAGAAATCCATGAGGGAAAGCGCAGATTTATTCATCAGCATTCACTACGATAAATATGATTATGATAATGGCATGAATGGTCAAACAACCTACTATTATTATCAAGATGATAAATTTATGGCAACGGTAATAAATACGGCACTGGCAAATAATTTAACATTAGGAAATAATGGGGTTCGACAAGGAAATTATTTTGTTTTACGCCAATCTAATCGTCCTAGCTTACTGTTAGAATTAGGATATTTAAACAGTGATCGTGATGTCGCTATCATTAAACAAACTGATTTTCAAAATAAAGTAGCTACAGGAATTGTCGCAGGTCTTCGTACTTATGTGAATGAACTAGAAGCAAATAAGTAATCTGAAAAAATCACAACGATACGGGGAAATTTAGCGTTACAAATTGTTCGTTGCCTTTTTTGAATATCAAAAAAGGCAATTTTAATTTACTAACTGTTTTGTCATCGTAATATGTTTCATTCCAGCTTCTTCAAAAGGTTCGCCGGCAGTTTTAAAGCCCATTTGTTGGTAAAAATTTTGTGCTTGCCATTGTGCCCCTAATGTCATTTCTTTAAAGTCGTGTTCTTTTGCGAAATCTGCTGCTGCATTTAGTAAAATTTTTCCCAAGCCTTGACCGCGATATTCTTTTAATACGGCCATCCGCTGAACCTTAACTTGATCCTCATCAATAGGGAGGAGCCGTACAGTTGCTAGCGGGATTTTTTTATCATCGTATAATACAAAATGGATGGCATACGCTTCATTGCCATCAATCTCAATGGATAAAGGAACATTTTGTTCTTTGACAAAAACTTGATTACGAATTTTTACTGCTGCTAAATAAATATCACTCATAGTGTCTCTTGTTTGGAGGATGCGCAAAAAAATCGCCTTCTTTCATTATTTTTTTTACTTTTGAAAAAATATCTATAAATTGTATTCCTTTAAGTTTGCAAGACAGTTGTTTTTTGATAAGATTAGTAACAACTAAAATTAAAACAGAATAACTAAATTGTAAACTGTTTTGTTTAGCTGAAGGAGTGATAGCTTGTTAGAAAAATTAAAAAACACAAAAATCATGTTTTGGTCGTTAGAATTGTTAATTTTGGCTACCTTGATTTTTGTATCAACAAAGATTGATTTTATTTTTAAACCCATTGGGACCTTTTTTTCAACTCTTTTTGCCCCTGTTCTAATTGCGGGATTTTTGTATTATTTATTAAACCCAATTGTGAACCTTTTGGAAAAAAGAGTCAAATTTAAACGAATTTATGGTATTATACTAGTTTTTATTCTTTTAATCGGAGCACTAGTCATAATTATTGGGAGTGTGATACCTAGTTTAGTTAGCCAGATAACATCATTAGCAGAAAGTATTCCATCTTTTATTGCTAGTGTTGAGTCTTGGTTAAGAGAAGTGGCACGGAGCCCCTTTTTTAAGCAGATTGACTTACAAGCACAATTCGATAAATTGGATATTTCTTATGGTACGATTATCCAACGCTTTTTAAGTGGCCTGTCCAATAGTATTGGTTCAATTGTTGGACAAGTGGCTAATGCAACAATGATTATTGTAACAGCACCATTCATTTTGTTTTATATGTTAAAAGATGGTAATCGACTTGTGCCAAATATTGAGCGGTTCTTTCCTGTTAATCGTCGTAAACAGATCGTTGATTTATTAGGGCAGTTAAATTATACCTTATCTAAATACATTAGTGGACAAGCGATTGAATGTGTTTTTGTTGCAACATTTACTTTTATTGGTTACTTAATTATTGGTGTTGATTATGCGTTCTTATTTGGTGTTATTGCAGGGGTTACAAATCTAATTCCTTATTTAGGCCCGTATTTAGGGTTAATGCCTGCAGTACTGGTAACTGTTTTTGATTCACCTATAAAGGCCTTATTATGTTGTGTAGTTGTTTTAATTGTACAACAACTCGATGGAAATATTATTTATCCCAATGTTATTGGCAAAACTTTATCTATTCATCCTTTGACTATTATTTTAGTATTATTAGTAGCCGGCAATATCGCTGGGCTATTAGGAATTTTCTTAGGTGTCCCATTTTATGCCGTGTGTCGGGTTTTGGTTACCTTTATTGTGAAGTTGGTGAAAGAAGATAAAAAAACAGATGAGGATACATTAGTAAAAGATGAGACACAACAAGCAGAGTAGTATTCTTTTTATTGCAAAGAATTTACCTTTGTGATACGATTTTAGCGTGGCAATTGCCACGCTTTTTTTCTATTTAAACATGAAAATATAAGGAGAGAAAGAAATTATGAATTCTGACCCCGAGAGTCAGTCGCTGATCGCCCAGTTTTTATTATTAATTGTTTTAACGCTAATTAATGCCTTTTTGGCTGCTTCAGAAATTGCTGTTGTTTCAATTAACAAAAACCGGGTGGAACAAAAAGCTGAAGAAGGCAATGTGAAGTCGCAAAAATTACTCAAAATATTGGAAAATCCAACTAACTTTTTATCCACTATTCAAGTTGGGATTACGTTAGTTAATATTTTATCAGGGGCATCTTTAGCTGATACATTATCTAGTCGCCTAGCGCCTGTTTTAGGTGGAGGAGCGGCTGCTAAAAGCCTTGCCAATATTATTGTTTTAGCGATTTTAACTTATGTATCCATCGTTTTTGGGGAATTATATCCTAAACGAATTGCCTTGAACAAATCAGAAGAAGTTGCCACTTTTACTTCTGGTATTATTCGTATCATTGGTACAATTGCAAAACCATTTGTTTGGTTACTATCGGCCTCTACTAGTCTGTTAGCTAAAATTACGCCGATGGACTTTGATGATGAAGATTCCAAAATGACCCGTGATGAAATGCGGTATATGCTGGAAACAGAGGGCGTCTTAGAAGAAGACGAATTAGAAATGCTACAAGGTGTTTTTTCCTTGGATACTAAAGTAGCTCGTGAAGTTATGGTTCCCCGGACGGATGCTTTTATGGTAGATATTAATGATCCAATTAGTGAAATCGTCACCGAAGTTTTAGCTGAAAATTATTCCCGTATTCCAGTTTATAATGAAGATAAGGACAAAGTAATCGGTGTTTTGCATACCAAGAATCTTTTGAAAGCCGCTTATCAATTTGGCTTTGAAAATATTGATATGCATAAAATTTTACAAGAGCCTTTGTTTGTTCCTGAAACAGTCTTTATTGACGACTTATTATATGAATTGAAAAAGACCCGTAATCAAATGGCTATTCTTTTAGATGAATATGGCGGTATGGTCGGGGTAGTGACGTTAGAAGATTTGTTGGAAGAAATCGTTGGCGAAATTGACGATGAGACTGATGAAGTAGAAAAACTATACGAACAAGTAAATGACCATGAATATATTATTCAAGGACGAATGTTAATTGATGAATTTAACGAAGCCTTTAATACAGACTTGCACATGAGTGATGTGGATACAATGGCAGGTTACTTGATTACAGCGTTAGGTACTATCCCAGATGAAGGGGAGAAACTTTCTTTTAAAGTGGATAATTTAACTTTGATTTCTGAAGAGATGGAAGGATCCCGAGTATTGAAGATTCGAGTTATCTTTCATGATCCAGAAATTGAAGTGGAACCAGAGGAAGAACGTCGCCATTTTCGTAAAGAATTTGAAGACGATGAACCAAGACGTTAAGAAATGTAGGTGATGTGCTGAAATTTTGGCACATCACTTTTTTATCGTTTATGAAATTTTCATTCCATGCTATACTAGCATAGTTGTTTTAGATAAAAATAAATCAAGTTAATGGCCAATGCCATTTTTAATTTAATGAACCAAAGGAGAACATAATGGATAATCCAAATTTACGAAAAGAAGTCGATAGTCGACGCACTTTTGCAATTATTTCCCACCCGGACGCAGGGAAAACAACAATTACAGAGCAATTATTACTTTTTGGTGGCGCTATTCGCCAAGCTGGTACGGTTAAAGGTAAAAAAACGGGCAACTTTGCTAAATCTGACTGGATGGAAATTGAAAAGCAACGGGGAATCTCAGTAACTAGTTCAGTGATGCAATTTGACTATGATGATAAACGGGTAAATATTTTAGATACACCAGGACATGAAGATTTTTCAGAAGACACCTATCGGACATTAATGGCCGTAGATAGTGCTGTTATGGTGATTGATAGCGCTAAAGGGATTGAGGCTCAAACAAAAAAATTATTCCAAGTTGTCAAAAAAAGAGGTATTCCAATTTTTACTTTTATTAATAAATTGGATCGTGACGGGCGAGAACCACTGGAATTATTAGAAGAATTAGAAGACTTATTACAAATTGAATCTTATCCAATGAATTGGCCCATCGGAATGGGAAAAGGTTTAGAAGGATTATATGACATTTATAATGAACGAATTGAATTGTATCGTCCTGAAAATTATGGTGGTGAACGTTTAATTCCATTAAATCAAGCTGGCGAAATACCTGCCGACCATCCTTTTCGTGGTAGCGGTCAATACGACCAGGTTTTAGAAGAAGTAGAGCTAGTCAAAGAAGCTGGCGATAGCTTTGATCGTAAAAAAATTGCGAGAGGAGAACAAACACCAGTCTTCTTTGGTTCAGCTTTAACGAACTTTGGTGTCCAAACTTTTTTAGAAACATTTTTAGAGTTTGCGCCGTCTCCTTATGCACATAAGACTGAAACAGGGGAAGAAGTAAGCCCATATGAACCCGAATTTTCTGGTTTTGTCTTCAAAATTCAAGCGAATATGAATCCTGCCCACCGTGACCGGATTGCTTTTGTCCGGATTTGTTCAGGCACTTTTGAACGAGGCATGGATATTACTTTGGAGCGTACTGGCAAAAAAATGAAGTTAAGTAATGTAACGCAATTTATGGCTGATGCTAGAGAAAATATCCAAGAAGCTGTAGCCGGCGATATTATCGGGGTCTATGATACTGGTAATTATCAAATTGGCGATACGCTTTTTGAAGGCAAGTTAAAAGTGGCTTATGAAGAATTGCCATCGTTTACACCGGAATTGTTTATGAAAGTCCAAGCAAAAAATGTGATGAAGCAAAAATCTTTCCATAAAGGTATTCAGCAATTAGTTCAAGAAGGTGCAATTCAAATGTATCGTACTTACTTAACGGATGAATATGTCATTGGAGCAGTTGGACAATTACAATTTGAAGTTTTCCAATACCGGATGAAAAACGAATACAACGCTGAAGTGGTGATGACACCAATGGGACACAAAATCGCCCGTTGGATTGATCCTGAACAATTGGATGAAAAGATGGGCTCCTCTCGAAATATTTTGGCGCGAGATCGTTTTGACCAACCACTATTTTTATTTGAAAACCAATTTGCAGAACGCTGGTTTGCCGATAAGTATCCCGATGTGAAGTTGAAGAGTTTGATGTAAAATTTTATAATATAAAACTTAAGTTGTTGTTTTAGGCTATGCAATCACGTTGCATAGCTTTTTTTGTGCTATCTAATAAATTTATTTGAATTCACTTCATTATTTAATGAAGCGTAAAATTATAACCCCTCGAATTAGAAAATATCTATGCTGTTTTTAGTGAAAATTAGTGTGATTCGTTGTTTTTCCAACGATAATAACAGATGTAATATTCATTTTATTTGAAAAATATCGGATTATAAATTAGTATTTAATTAATTAGTATTATATTGTTTTAATTTTATGAATTCGTATTGAGTACTAAAAGAAGGGAGATTATCTGGAATGATTGGTATAAAAAAATTAAGCGCTTTGCTTTTAGGTACCCAACTTCTTTTTGCAACGGGTTCTTCCTCGTTTTCCGCGACCCAAAATTATGATGAAAGTTCAAGTGAAAAAACGCACGAAACGACTACTGAATCCACTAAAAAATTAGAACTTCATGATAGCATTAGTGCAACCCTTGAGAGCCAAACAAGTGCTAGTTCTGAGGAACAAGTAATCGCTGAGGAGCAAGTAGCCGATAGCATTACAAAAGAAAGTGAGTCTAAAGACCCGCCGACAAAAGAAAGTATCAGTCGTGCTGTAGGTATACAGGCAAGTGGTAGTGGGACTTCCCAAGATGATCCGCGAATTGTCGAAAATTCAGCAGAGCTAAAAACAGCAATTGAAGATCCACAAATTGCGTACATTAAATTAGCTCCTTCAGAGGAAATTTTTTATTTTGATGTAAGTTCTCCTCAAGTTACAAGTAATGTTACGATTGATGGTAGTGGTCGTACCATATCATACAACAAGAATACTCTTGAAGTTAAAGCAAATAATGTTTGGGTGAAATTTATGAATATGACATTTGGTTCATCCGATTATTCCGTAACTACTAATGAGTACTACGGTCTTTGCCGAGGAAATACTACTTATTCAAATGTTACAGTTGAAGTTGAAAATGTCAAATATTATTCAAATAGAGGAGCGCAACCTTTTTTTAATCGTGGGAAAGATAGTAAAGTTGTCTTTTCAGGAGAAAACTTTTTCTCAGTGCAAGATGGGATCTCATCTCAAGAATTTGCAGAATGTAATCATTTTCTATTTAAAAAAGATAGCCATACGACAGTTGAACATGATACTGGACAGAGCAATTCGATCGTGACATATGGGACAGGACGTGATTTTAGTTTTGAATTAGAGGCAGGAGCGGTTGTGGATTATAACACAATAAGTGATCAATTTGTTGATAGCTTTTCAGGGAATGGGACGATGAAAATTGGTGAGGGAGCATCGCTTAAGATTAATGGGGATCGAAGGTTTGTTTCCGCTAGTAAACGAATGATTCTTCAAGTTGATGAGGGTGGAAAGCTCGACATGAGTTTTGAGGATAGCTTCAATTTTAATAATGCTTCCACACTCAATTTTGCGAAGGACTCAACGTTAAATATGGCAGTAACAAATGCAAATCAAGTTTTTAGTAATACCATTCCTGCCGATAATTTCATTATTGATAATGCTTATCGTTTATCTTTTAATGTTTCTGGATTAACAAACAAGGAGCCTGTCAATGCAGGATTCACATTTTCTGAATTCATTCCCGGAATTACCGGTTACGGTATTACGGCAGGCAATACTCCTATAAATACCATTATTGGTAGTGGTGCTGTTATTAGTTCGAATGGGACCGATTTCACGTTAAATTCGCCTCAAGACGATTTTGAGACAGACGAAAAAACAACGATTCGAGGAGCAAGAAGTATTGTCTTACAACGCCTCCCTAATCCAGCGGTGATACGAGATGTCAAACAAGTGGTTAAAGATACTAGCGCTGCTTTTAATCTGACTGATTATTTGACCAACAATAATGTTATTACTGGCGTAGATTATTTGCTATTTAGTGAGCAGCAAGATACTGAAAACTTTAATGATACTGATAAAATCGCTGAACAAAAGATAGGAGCAAAAGTAGAAGAAGCAGAAGCAACAGAGCTTACTGAAGCAGAAATTACAAGTTCTGTAGCGTTTACCAATTTAGCAGAACAGACAGAATATTGGCTTTATGTCCAAATCAAAGCGAGTTTTGAATCAGGTGATAGTGAATGGTATGAAATATCTTTTACCACAAAGACGGATGCACTCAATGTAACATTCCCAACTGAAATGTTCTTTAATACCGAAATGTCTGAAGAAGACAGACGACTACTAGTCACTTCACAACGCTATCGAGTCAAAAATAATAGTGCTTATCCAATTGAATTAAAGATAAATTCTTTTAGTGAAGACGGCGAGTCAGGCGTTGACTTGTTAGAAAATATAGACGGCGATACGAAAGGTCACTTATATTTACAGCTAGCAAAAGACAGTGAAGAACCCACTACATTAAAAAAAGATTTAGCAAATGTTGATATGGGAGAATTAGATATCGATCAGCAAATAAATTTACAGTTTACAGGTGAATACTTTGGTAACGCAGGTAAGGAAATCAACACAAAATACAATATGATTTTGGAATTTACGAGAACGGGGGAGTAACAGAATGAATACAACTAACACGCAGTCCAATCAAAAAAACAAAAAAATAATTTTACTTTTATTATTACTTTTATTGTTAAGTGTTGGGGGATATTTTGTTTATCGTCATTTTAATCAACCTGATGTACCTGTGACGATTGTTAGTGGCGAGTTTTTACCGGATGGAAAAGATGCAGCCAAAATTTCAGGTGAAGAATTGCAACAATTGGCGCAAAAAAAAGTAGATGCGAGCCAGTTCAACATGGTTATCGCCCCCACTGCCAATGTACAACAAGGTACAAAGAGTGATTTGTTTATTCAAAATCCACCTCATAACGCCAATCCAATCAACGTGGAAATTCGGTTAAAAGATTCAAATGAATTAGTTTATACCTCGGGTGCTATTCACCCGGGTTATGAAATAAAAGGAGCTACTCTGGAAAAAAAATTGGAGGAGGGGAGTTATCCGGCAACTGCGCTTTTTAGCATTTATGATGGTAATACCAAAGGAAAACGTGGACAAGTTGCCGCAGCGATTGATTTTGTAGTGAAATAAAAAAAGAAAGGAAGAGGAAAAATGAAAAAAATATTTGGTTTAGTTGCACTATCAAGTGTCGTGTTGGTGGCCCTACCGGCATATGCAGAACAGAATATTATTGGTGAAGATTCTGGAGAGATTAAGATAAATGGGACATTAGGTATTGATAATACAGATGAGGGTGCGACAATTGTAGAAGAAGATGATGCTTGGATTAATGTTACACTTCCATTAGAGACAATCTTTTATAGCGCCAGCCCAAATGCAGGTGCGCCTATCACATCACCTGACTATACAATTACTAATAATTCTGGTCGTCCAGTGGATATTTTTTTTAAGGGAATAGCAAAAGATGATCCGGATCCTTCTGCCCAAGCTGAGTATGAGGTTGCATTGAATGGCTTTGCTAAAGGAAACCCTAAAATTATTGAAGATGGTTTAGTAACTTCAGAGAATAACGGAGTGCTTATTCATACACTTGCAAATAAAAATGGGAAACTTGGTAAAAATGATCAGGATCTGCAACCAACTGCTAATACTGTTGCTTTTAGATATGTTGGAGAAGTTATGGATGCAGTGGATAGTACAATTACTGAAAATTACACCATGACGCTTGAATTTAAAGCTGTTAGTTGGGTAGAAGAAACGGAAACACCTTAATTTTGTAGGAGGGCTTGCAGATGAATGGAGATATTCAAGTAACAGGAGTGTTAAACATGCCTGTTGAGTCGTCTGTTTCAGAGCCAGGGGAAACCACTTCAAGTTCAACATCCAATGAAGTTGTCTATGTTTCGACAAAAAAAGAGTTTTACCCACAAACAGGGGATGAGATAAATACGAACTACCTCGTTATGGGGATACTAATAATTATAATAAGTATTACGGTAATTGTCTCTCGGTGTAGGAAAACAGTTAAATAAAATTAATTATTAGGTAGCCCCTGTGATTAATTGTAATAAGTAGCGGTAAATAATACTAGAAGTTTTAATGCAGCGTTTTTAGCAATGCTGCATTTTTTTTGATATAAAAAAGTGATTAACAAAAGACTATAGTTGTCCAAAAAGCCAAAAAAATTCTATGAACTTATTCAAAATGAAAAAATTTTTTTTAAAAACGTAACTATCTAGCGAAAAAAAACATATTTGTGCTATTATGAAGTATAAAATCAAAAGGGGAAATAGAATGTTAGAAAATATTTTATTAGACGATCCAGCTCAAAACAAACTAATGCTCTTTAAGCATATGTTAGAACTTGAGCGCGGCTTATATCCAATTCATTATTTTGAAAAATATACCGGTTTTTCACATATAAAAACAGCAAATTTATTAAATCAAATGAATCAAGATTTAAAAGACCTAGAAACAGGTTACGTATTGTTCACAGAAAAAGAAAAAGTCCAAATTGATGGTAATCTACCCAAGTTCCACACATACCAACAGTTTCTTTTCCAAACTAGTGTTCCTTATCGCGTTTTAATTACAACATTACTTCAACCTGAAATGGATTTAAAAGAGTTTGGACAACAAACCGATTTAAGTCAATCTTCTTTAATGCGGCGACTAAAACCGTTAGTTGCTTATTTAAAAGAAAAGAGTATCCGATTAAATTGCCTGCAAATGGAAGTGACAGGACGAGAAGCATTAGTCCGAATTATGTACTTTAATTTCTTATGGATGGTTGATTTTGGGGCAGAACTATTTCAGTACTTTGAAAGGCAAAACGTAGATTTAAATACTTTGTTTGATGAAGAGGACCTGACTTTTTTAAAGTATGTAGAACAAAGGGAGTTTACGGTTTATCAGTCAATTAGTTTGCTGCGGACTAAATTGGGCTATTATGTGGATGAGCCAGAAATCAATCATTTTTTATACCCTACAACAATTAATTTACGCTTTAAACAAAAGCTGGCTCAAACGGGTGTGGCTGAGACATATCAGCAAAGGGAAGCTAATTTTATTTCCTACATGATTTTTTATTGGCCGCAGTATTTTTCAGAAGACGATCCGCGATTATCATACGTACGAAAAAATTATAAAAATTTGACCGCTTCAAAAGAAAAGTCAAAAGCTTTTTTTGACAAAATGATACCTTATTTTCAAAATTTTTCTCGCGGTAAGCAAGAATTGATTCTGTTAAATTATCAAACAATATTCTTACGCCAAGAATTATTTAAAGGGAAAGCACCAAAAAACTTGGATTTTATTTTAGAGAGTTTAAAAATTCAACATCCAAATTATGAAATTTTACATGGCTATATCAGCGAAGCAATACAGACGAGCGCAAGTGAGGACTTAATTAATCTTTTAACGATTGTGACTTTACCACAAGTTGAGCGTAGCGAGAAAACAGAAAAAATAAAAGTGGGGATTATTGGTTTTCCCAATCACTTTTTATTATATTCGCTGATTAATCGAATCGAAGATTTACCATTTGTTGATTATTCTTTGATGAATACAGCCTCTAAAGAAAAATATGATGCAGTAATTACCTGTTCGGGGTCATTAGTCCCCGAAGAAAATACAAATTATTGGATTGTTGAAGGTGAAAGTTCATTTGATGCTACGGATGATTTTTTATTCCACATTTTTAAAAAAAGGCAAAAAGAGCAAAATAATCAATTGAATATCGGTCAAAGAGATAAAACTAAACATTAATGGTAGATGGAGTATAGAAAATTCATTCGTTTTAATAAGCTTTAGCACATATAAATTAGTTATATAAAACAAGCTGGGATAAGAAGCTAAATCGCTTTTTATCCCAGCTTGTTTTATGAGGCGTTGTTACTTAATTGATTTGTCTTAATTGAAATTTCTACTAAACCAGGCAGTTCAATTTGGGTAATTGCATCAGGTTCGTAACTGCTTAAAGGCATTTTTTTTAAAAAATATTCTTTTACTTCGTTAATTTCACGTTCATTGAGATTGCGCTTTTTATTAATCAATAAAATTTCGTTGTGGCTAGGGGCAACTGTATAGACGATAGTGGTATTGCCCGCCGTATAAACTTTCACCATCTCTGCATCCGTATTTTCTAACTGATTGCGTACCAAACGCGAGTGGCTATTGGTTACGTTGATTAATTTCATCTGGTTCACTCCTTCAAGGCAAGTTTGAACTAACTTACCTATTATTATACGGTTCCAAACTTAATTAGCAAAGTGATTACACTTGAGAAAACAGACAAAATTTGCCGATTTTAGTAGTTATCTAAACGTTTTTTATTTCTAAGCTAAAAAAGCATGTGAACAAACGATTACGAACGTCAGCTCACATGCTTTTTATTAAATGTAGTAATTATTCTTCTGGGAGATCATTTTCAGCTAAAGGTTCTTGCTTGGTATTTTCTGATTCATTAGTTTGTAAAGCGATAACCTCAATTTTGTCATCTTTAGTTAAGCGTGCTGTCAGTTCTTTTGCTGTTGGATGATCCAAATAATATTCTGCAATACCGTCTTCAATTTGATCTTGAATAGTACGACGTAGTGGACGCGCGCCCATTGAAGGATTGTAGCCCAGGTCAACTAGTTTTTCTTCCACATCTTTTGGTACAGTGATGTGGATATGTTGAGAGATTAGCATTTCATTTACTTCATTTAACATCAATTCAACAATGTGCAATAAATTATCTTTACTCAAGGCTTTGAATTCAATAATTCCGTCAAAACGGTTTAAGAATTCAGGCGAGAAGTAGTTGTTTAACTGATTTAAGACAGAGCGTGTTACACCTTCTCTAGCAGCACCGAAACCAACGCTAGCTTCAACATTACCGGTACCAGCATTACTAGTCATAATAATTAGTGTATCTTTAAAGCTAACAGTTCGCCCTTGGGCATCAGTGAGGCGACCATCATCTAGAATTTGTAAGAACATATGCAAAACATCTGGATGGGCCTTTTCAATTTCGTCCAACAGAATTAAGCTGTAGGGATTACGACGAACTTTTTCTGTTAACTGACCTGCTTCGTCATAACCAACATAACCTGGAGGAGATCCGATTAATTTAGCCACACTGTGTTTTTCCATGTATTCAGACATATCAAAACGAATCATCGAATCTTCAGAACCAAACATTTCATAGGCTAGTTGTTTGGCTAATTCTGTTTTACCAACACCTGTTGGTCCTACAAATAGAAAAGAACCAATCGGGCGGTTTTTCTTACCTAAACCAACACGGTTACGACGAATGGCTTTAGCTACCTTATCAATTGCTTCATCCTGACCAATAACGTGTTTCTTCAAATCAGGACCAAGATTTTTTAATTGTGTTTGTTCTTTTTCTTTTAGTTCACCAACTGGGATACCGGTACGTTCTTCAACAATTTGCTCCATATCTTTTTCAGTAATCGTCGGTGTTTCCTCGTCACTAATCTGTTTATTTTTCATTTCTTCTAATTTATTAATTTGATCACGATAATAAGCTGCTTTTTCAAAGTCTTCTTCTTTGGAAGCTTGTTGTTTTTGGGCTTCGGCATCTGCTAATTTTTTCTCAATCGCTTTTGGATCAACTAATTGAATTGTTAAGTTTTTCTTAGAACCAGATTCATCTAGTAAATCAATTGCTTTATCTGGTAAAAAACGATCTTGAATATAGCGATTGGAAAGTGTGGCAGCAGCTTTAATCGCTTCCTCAGTATATTTTACATGATGATAATCTTCATAACGCGGTTGTAAACCCTTCAAAATTGCAATAGTTTCTTCAACAGAAGGTTCCTCCACTCGGACTGGTTGCATTCGGCGTTCCAAAGCTGCATCTTTTTCAATGATGCGATACTCATTTAAAGTAGTAGCACCGACCATCTGTAACTCTCCACGTGCTAAAGCTGGCTTTAAGATATTTCCAGCATCCATGTTTCCATCACCAGCGGCTCCGGCACCTACAATTTCATGCACTTCATCAATGAATAAGATAACATTTTCAGCTTGCTTGATTTCGTCAATTAATTTTTGCATGCGTTCTTCGAATTGTCCGCGAATACCTGTTCCTTGAACAAGTGAAGCGACATCTAAGCGAATAACTTCTTTTTCAAGCAGTTTTTGGGGAACATCACCATCAACGATTTTTTGTGCCAATCCTTCAACGACAGCGGTCTTACCAACGCCAGGCTCACCAATTAAAACCGGATTATTCTTTGTTCGGCGGTTCAAAATTTCAATAACGCGTTTAATTTCGTCATCACGTCCAACAACAGGATCAATATCTCCATTACGAGCTTGTTCTGTAATATTAATGCCATATTCTCCTAAAAGACCATTTGACCCTTGATTTTGACGTGGGGGCTGACCGCCATTAAAGTTATTTCCTCCGCCAAATTGAGTAGGGGGAGTTTGTTCATCAGTATTTCTAGGCTGCATTTGTTGGGACATTTGACGAAATAAATCGTCAAGACTTCCAAAGCCAAATGGATCTTGTGCCATCATACTTGTTTGGCTACCTGTTTGATTTTTCAATTTTTGGTAGCAGCTTTGGCAGTAGTCTAATTGCTTTCTTTGGCCATTTACATTTGCGTATAAATGAATGGTAGCTTCATTTTTGCCACAGTTTTGACAAAGCATAAATAATTCACGACCTTTCATGGATTTACTTACAGTTATTATTGTAGCGCGCTTTTTTTATTCCGTAAAAAGATACACTTAAAAAGCGGGGTCAAGTCAAAGTTATCTTTGACCTTTGCTGACCATATCTGTATTATACTAAATTTATTTATTGGTGCAAGTAATTTGTCCGTTAGTAATAATAGCTACTTTTTCTATTCTTTCGCATTCTTCATACGAATTTTAAAAGATGTTTTACTGATAATTGTTTTTTTAATAGAGAAGACATTCGTATTCTAATTGGACTAGATAACTTTTCCCTATATATAAGAGAAAACGGTTGTACGATTGAAAAAAAAATGGTAATCTTAACAGTTGAAAGGGCCTTTTTAATAGTTTATTTGGACTGTTAAAAAAGAAAACCCTCACAAAAAACTTGTTTCACAAAGGAGACCGATTAATATGGAAAAAAAAGATTTTCACGTAGTAGCAGAAACTGGGATTCACGCACGTCCAGCTACATTATTAGTACAAACTGCTAGCAAATTTAACTCTGACATCAACTTAGAGTACAAAGGTAAATCTGTAAATCTTAAATCTATCATGGGTGTTATGTCTCTTGGTGTTGGCCAAGGTTCCGATGTAACAATCACTGCTGAAGGCGCTGACGAAGCTGATGCAATGGCAGCAATCGTTGAAACAATGAAGAAAGAAGGATTATCTGAATAATGGTTGAAATGCTAAAAGGGATCGCCGCAAGTGACGGAGTTGCCGTCGCAAAAGCTTACCTGCTAGTTCAACCGGATTTATCCTTTAACAAAATTTCTGTAGAAGATACTGAAGCAGAGGAAAAAAGAATAGACGATGCTTTAGCAAAATCTACCGAAGAATTACAGCAAATTCGGGAAAAAGCAGCGCAAAGTTTGGGTGAAGCAGAAGCTCAAGTATTTGACGCTCATTTAATGGTTTTGTCAGACCCTGAAATGATCGGTCAAATTAAACAAAACGTGAAAGATAACAAAGTCAATGCTGAATCAGCATTGAAAGAAGTTACTGACATGTATATTGGCATGTTTGAAGCAATGGATGACAATGCTTACATGCAAGAACGCGCAGCTGATATCCGTGACGTTGCCAAACGTGTCTTAGCACATTTATTAGGGGTTACTTTACCAAATCCTTCAATGATTAATGAAGAGGTTGTTGTGGTTGCCCATGATTTAACACCAAGTGATACTGCACAATTAGATCGTAAATTCGTCAAAGCTTTTGTTACCGATATTGGCGGACGGACCTCTCACTCTGCAATTATGGCACGTTCTCTTGAAATTCCAGCAATTGTTGGGACAAAAGAAATTACTGCTAAAGTAAAAGCAGGAGATATTCTAGCTGTTAATGGTATTATTGGTGATGTGATTATCGATCCGACAGAAGATCAAAAAGCTGAATTCCAAAAAGCGGGCGCAGAATTTGCTGCACAAAAAGCTGAATGGGAAAAATTAAAAGAAGCAGATACCATCACAGCTGATGGTAAACACTTTGAATTAGCGGCTAATATTGGAACACCAAAAGATTTGGAAGGTGTACACAATAATGGCGCTGAAGCTATTGGATTATATAGAACTGAATTCCTTTATATGGATTCTTCTGATTTTCCAACTGAAGAAGATCAATTTGAAGCTTATAAGGCAGTTTTAGAAGGTATGGGTGATAAGCCAGTTGTTGTTCGTACCATGGACATTGGTGGCGATAAAGAATTACCTTACCTGACTTTACCGCATGAAATGAATCCTTTCTTAGGTTATCGCGCATTGCGTATTAGCTTATCTGAATTAGGAGATGACATGTTCCGTACACAATTGCGTGCATTGTTACGTGCATCTGCCTTTGGTAACTTACGCATCATGTTCCCGATGGTAGCAACTTTGAAAGAATTTAGAGCGGCTAAAAAAATGTATGATGAAGAACGTCAAAAATTAATCAACGAGGGTGTAACAGTTTCTGATACAATCCAAGTTGGTATTATGATTGAAATTCCTGCGGCAGCTGTCCTAGCAGACAAATTTGCCAAAGAAGTTGACTTCTTTAGTATTGGTACTAATGATTTAATCCAATACACAATGGCTGCAGACCGGATGAATGAACGTGTGTCTTATCTTTATCAACCATATAACCCATCTATTTTACGTTTAATTAAAAATGTAATCGACTCAGCACATGCTGAAGGCAAATGGGCAGGTATGTGTGGTGAGATGGCTGGTGATCAAACTGCTGTGCCAATTTTAATGGGGATGGGCTTAGATGAATTTTCAATGAGTGCAACATCAATCCTTAAAACACGTAGTTTAATGAAACGTCTGTCTACTGAAGATATGAAAGTTCTTGCTGATAAAGCATTAAATGATTGCGATACAATGGAAGAAGTCGTTGAATTAGTAGAAGAAGCAGTTAAATAGAAAATTTTACCTCAGAGTTTTTCTCTGAGGTTTTTTGTTGTACATATATTGTTATCAGTTGCGGTTATTTTTTGAATTAATCGAGAAATGATTTGGCAATTAAATTTTGATGGTCTAAAAAAGAAAAACGCTTTCTAATATGCTATGCTAGAAGAAAAGGGTCGGGAGTTGATGTTATGCACGAATATGATTTGACTGCTTTTGAAATCATTGGCCGTTTATCTTTAGCAATTATAATGGGCGGTGCAATTGGATTTGAAAGAGAATACAAAAGTCGTCCTGCGGGCATGAAAACACATATTTTAGTTTGTGTCGGCGCTGCAATAATTGCTTTAATTCAAGATGAAGTTGCCTCTCAGACGGTTGAGTTTGCGCAACAAATGCCTAAATTAGCCAATGTAATGACTGCTGACCAAACTCGTCTTGTCGCGCAAGTGGTTAGTGGTATTGGTTTTTTGGGAGCTGGGACAATAATCATGACTAAGCAAACGGTCAAAGGACTTACAACTGCAGCCTCTGTTTGGGCAGTAGCAGCAATTGGGATTGCTTTAGGCATGGGGTTTTATTTAATTTCATTGACTGGTTTTTGTTCAATTATGATGGCTTTAGCTTTAGTAGCGTATCTTGTTCCATTACCAAAAGTAAGACGATTGCAAGTTGAAATTGAGCATGGGGATGAAACCATCGCCTATATAAAAGAATATTTAACGCAACAAAAAATTATTGTAGATGCTTCTGAACTTAAGATTACGCGTGAAAGTACCAAAGCAAATCGCAAATATTTGATTATGTTTACGTTGACCGTACCAAAAGATATTGACGAAGATTGTTTAGTATATGAACTTTCTGACAACCCGGATATTTTAATGATTCAAATTATTGAATAGTCTAACGAGTTTGTCACTTCCGTGTTTTTCCTTGCTATTTACGTTACGGAACCGCTAAAATATAAGAGGAAGTAGGACTATAGTTTGATTCAAGTACACAAGCGCTGTGTTACACTATAAAAAAGTTGTTGGTTAACTACCTTAGTTACAGCGAAATAGTTTGGAGGAAAGACTGTGAAAATCGGGTTTTTTACAGATACTTATTTCCCGCAAGTCAGCGGGGTCGCAACATCGATTAAAACTTTAAAGACGGAGTTAGAAAAAAAGGGACATGAAGTTTATATTTTCACGACAACAGATCCAAATGCCACCGGTATTGAAGAAGATATTATTCGAATGCCCAGCGTTCCTTTTGTCTCATTTAAAGATCGCCGAATTGTTGTTAGAGGAATGTGGTATGCCTATTTAATTGCCAAAGAGTTGGAATTAGATTTGATTCATACTCATACTGAATTTGGTGCTGGACTATTAGGAAAAATGGTAGGAAAAAAACTAAAAATACCTGTAATCCATACGTATCACACCATGTATGAAGACTATCTACATTATATTGCTAAGGGGAAAGTGGTACGACAATCTCATGTGAAATATTTTTCTCGTTTATTCGCCAATCATACAACAGGAGTCGTGTGCCCAAGTGAACGCGTGATTGACACTTTAAGAGGTTATGGGGTAACTTCGCCAATGCGGGTAATTCCAACTGGGATTGAATTGGAAAAATTTGAGCGACCAGATATAACAACCGCGATGAAAAAAGAATTACGACAAGAATTAGGTATTTCTGATGATGAAATCATGCTGTTGTCTTTAAGTCGAATTTCTTATGAAAAAAATATTCAAGCTATTATTCACGGGCTATCAGCTATTGTTGAAGAGTTAGCTCAAGTTCGTTTAGTAATTGTTGGTAAAGGTCCTTATACTGCTAATTTAAAAGAACTTGTCGACAATCTTTCTTTAAATGATTGGGTTCACTTTGTGGGGGAGGTTCCAAATGATGAGGTAGCACTATATTATCATGCTGCAGATTATTTTGTCAGTGCGTCTACCTCTGAGACACAGGGTCTTACGTATACAGAAGCAATGGCTGCAGGGACACCGTTAGTGGTGGAAGGAAATGATTATTTAAATAATTTGATTGACGATCCTTCTTTTGGTGTAACTTTTGCGTCAGATGATGATTTTGCGACAACTTTAGTTCAATATATTCATACAGGCTTACAGGTAGACCCTAAAAAACTTTCTGCCAAATTATATGAAATTTCAGCGACGCATTTCGGCGAAGCGATGTTAGATTTTTATCACGATATGATTGCTTATTATGCTAATTTATCTTTAGAAAAAGAAACAGAACCTGCTATGAAAAAGATCAAGGTGAAATTATACTCATTTAAACGCACTTCTAATTAATTTATAGACAGAATGCAAGAAAAAATCACAACTTTAGCTTATACTAAAGTTGTGATTTTTTTACGTGTTTCTTACGTAGAGAGGATGGTAAAAATGAAAATTGGTTTTATCGGTATTGGTGTTATGGGACATTCTATGGTGTCACATTTAATGAATGCGGGTAATGAAGCTTATGTTTATAATCGAACAAAAAGTAAGGCAAACAGGATTGTAGAACAAGGCGCTATTTGGAAAGACACGCCGCAAGCTGTTGCAGAAAGTGCGGATGTAGTATTTTCAATCGTGGGCTATCCAAAAGATGTAGAAGAAATTTACTATGGTGAAAATGGAATTTTCTCAGCTGATGTAAAGGGAAAAATTTTAGTTGATATGACGACAAGTACACCTTCTTTGGCAGAAAAAATTGCCAAGACTGCACTTGAAAAAGAAGCACAAGCACTAGATGCTCCAGTTTCTGGTGGTGATTTAGGAGCGAAAAATGCCACGCTGACCATTATGGTAGGCGGTGGGAAGGAAGCTTACGAAAAAGTGTTGCCACTTTTTCAAACGATTGGGAAGACCTATGCACTACATGGTGGTCCTGGTAAAGGACAGCATACTAAGATGGCTAATCAAATTATGATTGCCGGAACAATGACGGGTATGACAGAAATGTTAGTATATGGTGAAGCTGCAGGATTAGATTTAGCAAAAGTTATTGAGACTGTTGGCGGTGGTAGCGCCGCAAATTGGTCGTTATCTAATTATGCGCCACGAATTTTAAAAAAAGACTACACACCTGGTTTTTTTGTGAAACATTTTATTAAAGATTTGAAGATTGCATTAAATGAAGCAGAAAAAATGAAGCTTGATTTGCCAGCAACTAAAGAAGCAACGCGTTTATACGAATTATTAGCTGAAAAGGGTTATGAGAACGATGGTACGCAAGCTTTAATTAAGCTGTGGTGGGGAAACTAAGGTTTTTACAAAAAAATATGATTTTTTTGTAAAAACCAATGCAAGCTGCCAACGCTTTTGATACAATATAACAGAAGTTGAGAAAAAGGAGGCTTTCCCCATGACAAGTTCACAATTAGTTGCCATTATCAGACGGCTAGAAGCGATGACTGAAGCAACCGATAATGAAATTCAAGTCCGCCGTTTTGAAAAAGAGGGCGTTGAAAAATGTACCGTGACTTACGATAAATCAACTGAAACATTTGAATTGACCGAGACAGACACCCAACAACATTATCAATTCGACAATATTGATATCGTGGCGATGGAAATCTATGATTTAATTCAATAATTGGCATAAAAAAACACGAGAGTAATTTACTCTCGTGTTTTTTTATAGCGTTTTATTCACTCAATTCCTTCATCAAGTTCGGAACAGTTGTCATTTCATTAATTTTAAAAACGTTACTGCCAGCAAAAACTAAACCACAATCAGGATTTTTGGTAACGCTGTTTAATAGCATTTCTGTAATGCAGTAGGGAATAGTCTTTCTATCACAATGATCAAATGATAAACAGCTACGACATTTTTCAATTGGAATTTGTTTGGTTTTAATGGTTTCAGTAAATTCATTTTCAATCGCTCGTCCAGGCATACCAACAGGACTTTTAATAATTTTAATATCTTCTTTTCGCGCATTTAAGTAGCGTTCTTTATAAGCTTTTGGAGCATCACATTCTTCTGTTACGACAAATCTTGTCGCCATTTGGACCCCGGCACAACCTAAACTAAGATAATGGTCAATATCAGAACGATCGTAAACACCGCCAGCAAAAAAGACCGGGATTTCACATTTGAACTTTTCACTATATTCTTTTGTGACAGCTACAATCTTTTTTACTTCATTATCCATTTTCTCAATGGCCGTCTCTATACCATCGTATTTAAATCCCAAATGTCCGCCAGCTTCAGGTCCTTCAATCACTAAAAAATCCGCAGTGCGATTGTACCGTTTCGCCCAAGTTCGTAGGAGGACTTTTGCTGCCTTTTCAGAAGAGACAATTGGCGCAATTTTAGTTTTTGAACCAGCTACCAATTCGGGTAAGTGAATTGGTAAACCGGCGCCAGAAATAATGACATCAGCGCCAACTTCAACGCAACGTTTTACATATTTTTCGTATTTAAATGTTGCACACATGATATTAAAACCAACGATACCGTCTTTGGCGATACTTTTTGCTACCTTATATTGTTCTTCAATGGCTTTCATGTTGGCTTTATAAGGGGAACGTTCAAAAAGAGGGTGATTAAATCCAATCTGAGCACAAGAGATAATCCCCATTCCGCCATTTTTTGCTACACTACCTGCTAAGCGAGAGAGGCTAACACCAATCCCCATTCCTCCTTGAATAATTGGAATTTCTAAACTTAGGTCGCCAATTGCAACTGGAGTTAATTTCATATTCTTCTCCTTAATAAAATACTTTGATTTTCAAACTAAATTAAATATTAGCTTCCTAGTAGAACCTTGTCAATCAAATTCTAGAATATAAGGAATAAACTGAGAAATTGTTAATTGTTATTTTAGAAAAGTAAAAAAAATCTAAAAAAGTATTGCAATTTCAAAAAGTATATAATATATTTTGATAGTCAAATGATTTGACAATCAAACTAATTTGGATGGTGAAAGTGTGGATAAAGATCTTGAAACAGTCAATGATTATCTCGTTAGTGTTTTCAATGATATTTTAACAATTGAAGAATCGGAGTTACAAAAATCCCAATTCAACGATTTAAGTATTACGGAAATGCACACGATTGAAGCTATTGGCATGTATAAAAAAAAGACTACTTCAGAAGTGGCAAAAGAACTTTCCATCACTGTGGGAACCTTAACAACAGCCATCAACCGATTAGTTAAAAAGGGATATGTCGAACGGATTCGTAGTGAAGATGATCGACGAGTTGTCAAACTCGGCTTGACAAAAAAAGGGAAATTGTTATTTCGGGTGCACCAATACTTTCATCGCCAAATGATTAAACGCGTTTTAAGTGGCATGGACAGTGATGAAGAAGCGACTTTATTAAAGGCTTTAAAAAATCTACATGATTTTTTACAGGAGTATAAGTGAGTGTGAAGATGAAAAAATATGGGAAAATTACAGCTACGGCTAGTTTTGTTCCGTCACAAATTATCAAAAATAATGACTTAGCAAAAATTATGGACACTTCTGATGAATGGATCAAAAGCCGAACAGGTATTTTAGAACGTCGTATGGTTACAACAGAAGATACCTCTGATTTATGTATTGGTGTTGCTAAAAAACTACTCTCAAAGAGTAATGTTACTGCTAATGAAATAGATTTTATTATTGTGGCAACCATGACGCCTGATTTTGCCACACCCTCTGTAGCATGTATGGTACAAGGGGCGATATGCGCTAATAATGCGTTAGCCTTTGATTTATCGGCGGCATGCTCTGGTTTTGTTTATGCATTATCGGTAGCAGAGAAATTGATCCAAACTACTGCGCAAAAAGGTTTAGTCATTGGTGGCGAAGTCCTTTCTAAAAGCCTCGACTGGCAAGATCGTACAACGGCAGTTTTATTTGGTGATGGAGCTGCAGGGGTTTTACTTGAAGTAAGCGACGTTCCAATGATTAAAAAAGAAAAGTTACAAGCTGATGGTACTAGAGGTGCATCTTTAACTTCTGGCTATGTGAATAATAGTAGTCCTTTTGCGGATCCAAAAGGACAAATTTCTCCTTATTTGCAAATGGAGGGTCGCGAAATATTTGATTTTGCAACACGCGATGTCGTAAGAGCAATTGATAATTTGCTAGAAGAAGACAAAGACAAAATTGATTTTTATCTTTTACATCAAGCGAATTCACGTATTTTAGATAAAGTAGCTAAAAAATTGAAAGTACCACGGGAGCGTTTTTTGCAAAATATGGATAGATATGGTAATACGTCTGGAGCAAGTATTCCACTTCTCTTAGATGAAGTCGTTGCGGCGGGGATTGTTCGTCTAGACGGCACACAAAACTTGGTGTTTTCAGGATTTGGCGGCGGTTTGACTTGGGGTGTCATGCAAGTAACGCTGTAAAACCTGTTTGCAATATAAATAAATGTAAAAATAATTCATTCAATTGGGGGAAATAAACATGGTATTTGAAAAAATTCAAGAAATCGTAGCGGAAGAATTAGGTAAAGAAAAAGACGAAATTCAATTAACAACAAATATTCAAGAAGACTTAGAAGCAGATAGCTTGGATTTATTCCAAATTATTAATGAGATCGAAGATGAATTTGATGTAAAAATTGAAACAGAAGAAGGCATTACAACAGTTGCCGATCTTGTAAAATACGTTGAAGCACAAAAAGCTGAATAATTATTCTTAAGCTGGGCAATAGTCTGGCTTTTCTTATAATGAAAGAAAATTTTTCTTTCATTATAAGAAAAGCTAAGCAAATGAGATAGAAAACTTATTAAAATTCAGAATAAACTGTTTTAAGATGACGACTTGAAATGAAAAGACGGAGGACAATGCATGAAAACAGCTTTTTTATTTAGCGGTCAAGGAGCGCAATATACTGGTATGGGGAAAGAATTATATACGAGTGAAAAAATTGTAGTGGAAACTTTTGACCAAGCTAGTGAAGTATTGGGCTATGATATGGCAGCGTTGTGTTTTGATGAAGCAAATAAAGAGAAATTGAATCAAACAGAATACACACAACCTGCAATTTTGACAGTTAGCGTTGCTTTTTGGCGTTTATTGTCGGCGAAAGGTTTGGTAGCTGATGCAGTTTGCGGTTTGAGCTTAGGAGAATATTCTGCTTTAGTTGCAAGTGGGGCAATTGATTTTGAAACCGCAGTCGCTTTAGTTGCAAAACGTGGTTATTTTATGGCAAATGCAGCGCCTGCTGGAAGTGGAAAAATGGTAGCAGTCATGAATACATCAAGCGAGTTAATTGAACAGTGTTGCCAAAAAGCAAGTGCAGTTGGGATTGTTGCGCCAGCTAATTATAATACACCTCAGCAAATCGTAATTGGCGGAGAGGTTGCGGCTGTTGACAAAGCTTGCGAATTATTAACTGAAGCAGGAGCGAAACGTCTAATTCCTTTAAATGTTAGCGGACCTTTTCATACGGCTTTATTAGAGACAGCAGCTGAAAAACTAGGTGAAGAATTAGCAAAAATTGATTTTTCTACACCAATAATACCGGTCATTAGCAATACAACAGCAAATATAATGCCACAAAATGAAATTAAATCGCTTTTAGAACAACAAGTGATGTCACCTGTTCATTTCTATGAAAGTATAGCTACATTAAAAGAATTAGAGATTACTCAAATGGTAGAAATTGGTCCAGGAAAAGTTTTGAGTGGTTTTATAAAGAAAATAGACAAAACAATTGCAACAACACGCGTGGAAGATAGCAAAACACTTAATGAAACAATTGCATTCTTGGCGAATAAATAATTCGCCTTTTTGGAGGAAGAGATGGAACTTAAAGGGAAAAATGTCTTAATTACGGGTAGTACTAGAGGAATTGGCTGGGGCATTGCGGAGGCTTTTGCTAAAGAAGGGGCCAACATAATTTTAAATGGCCGGCGTCCAGTACCTGCAAAATTAATCGAAACAATTAAAGAAAATGATGTCTCTTGTATGGGCATTGCTGGTGATATCAGCGATTACACAGCAGCTAAAAATTTATTAACGGAAGTTGAAGAGCAGTTTGGAACAATTGATATTTTAATTAATAACGCTGGGATTACCAATGATAAATTATTATTGCGAATGTCAGCAGAAGATTTTGAGAGCGTGATGAAGACGAATTTAAGCGGGACTTTCAATATGACACAGTTGGTCTTGAAAAAAATGCTGAAAAAACGCTGCGGTGCAATTATTAATATGTCTTCTGTTTCTGGTTTAATCGGCAATGTCGGACAAGCCAACTATGCTGCAAGCAAAGCGGGAATGATTGGTTTTACCAAATCTGTTGCTAGAGAAGTTGCACCTAGAGGAATTACCTGCAATGCAATTGCACCAGGATTTATTACTACAGATATGACAGAAATTCTTTCTGATAAAGTTAAAGAACAAGTTACGCAAAATATTCCGATGCAAAAATTTGGTACTGTAGCAGATATTGCTCAAGCAGCAGTATTTCTAGCCAAAAGCCCCTATATCACTGGACAAGTTATTAATGTTGATGGTGGTTTGGTCATGCATGCTTAGACAGAGATATTCATTTGAAAAAACAGGTTTAACAAGGAGGACAATATGAATCGCGTAGTCATTACAGGTTATGGTGTTGCTTCACCAATTGGTAACGATGCTCAAACATTTTTTAATAGTCTAAAAGAAGGTAAAAATGGGATTGGAGAAATCACTCAGTTTGATGCGAGTGAAACGGGTATCACCGTTGCAGCAGAAGTAAAAGATTTTCCATTCGATAAGTATTTTATCAAAAAAGATGCGAAACGCATGGATAAATTTTCTTTGTTTGGTATTTATGCAGCTTTAGAAGCTATGGCAATGTCTGGTTTAGAGACTGAACAAATGGACGTGGATCGCTTCGGTGTGATGGTAAGTTCAGGGATAGGTGGTTTACAAACAATTCAAGATCAAGTTATTCGGATGCATGATAAAGGTGCAAAACGGGTATCACCGATGTTTGTCCCCATGTCAATTGTTAATATGGTAGCAGGAAATATTGCGTTAAAAGTGGGTGCTAAAGGAATTTGTACAAGTACCGTAACTGCCTGTGCTTCTGGAACACATTCGATTGGAGAGGCTTTTCGTAACATTAAACATGGTTACGCCGATGTTATTTTAGCAGGTGGTGCGGAAGCCTCAATTAATGAAATCGGAATTTCTGGGTTTGCTTCTTTAACAGCTTTGACAAATGAAACAGATTGCAATAAAGCTTCTGTTCCTTTTGATGAAAATCGCAGTGGCTTTGTAATGGGCGAAGGTGGCGGTGTGGTTGTTGTTGAATCGTTAGACCATGCACAAGCCCGGGGCGCAAATATTTTAGCAGAAGTTGTGGGTTATGGTGCAAATTGTGATGCATATCATATGACAGCTCCTAACCCAGATGGATCTGGTGCAGGAAAAGCAATGAAACTTGCGATGAAAGAAGCAGGTATTAAACCAAACGAAGTAAATTACATCAATGCGCACGGCACAAGTACTCCTGCTAATGACGTAGCTGAAGCCAAAGCTATTCAATACGGGTTAGGTGAATTCTACAAAGATGTCTATGTGAGCAGTACAAAGTCAATGACAGGACATCTATTAGGTGCTGCTGGTGGTGTAGAAGCGATTGCTTCAATTTTAGCTTTACAACATCAGTTTATTCCACCAACCATTAATATTACCAAACAAGATCCGGCAATTGATTTAAATGTTGTTGTCAATAAAGCGATCAAAGCAGATTTAAAATATGCTATGAGTAACTCATTAGGTTTTGGTGGTCACAATGCGGTGATTTGTCTAAAGCGTTGGGAGGCGTAGTTTAAGTGAATATTAGTGAAATTAAGGACTTATTAACGCAATTTGATCAATCTACATTGACAGAATTTGATTTGAAAGATAATAGTTTTGAATTATATTTTAATAAAAATCACCAAGTACGAGGTCAGAATGTTTCTACAGCCGAAGTTTCTACACAAAAAGTATTGACACCACACCCAGCAAATTTGGGTTGGGACAATGAATCTTTCGATGCTTCAACTATAACGCCAGTATCGCCTTCTGAAGATATGAAAAGTGAAGGTACTGAAATTGTTTCACCGCTAGTAGGTGTATGTTATTTACAGAGTGGTCCAGATCAGCCTGCTTTTAAAAAAGTTGGGGATCGTGTAGAAAAAGGGGAAGTTCTTTGTATTATTGAAGCGATGAAAGTTATGAATGAAATTGTTAGCGACGTTGCTGGCGAAATTGTTCAAATTTTAGTGGAAAATGAACAAGTTGTGGAATTTAATCAACCATTGTTTATTGTGAAAGAAGGTTAATCATGTCTGTGATGACAATTGAAGAAATCAAAGAAATTATTCCCCATCGTTATCCATTCTTATTAATTGATCGGATAGAAGAATTAGAAGCTGGAAAAAAGGTTATTGCGAAGAAAAATGTGACTGTCAATGAACCTTTCTTCCAAGGGCATTTCCCACAAGAACCCGTTATGCCAGGCGTATTAATTATTGAAGCTTTGGCACAAGCAGGAGCAGTTGCATTACTTTCTTTACCAGACTTTAAAGGAAAAATAGCATATTTTGGTGGTATTGATAAAGCGAAGTTTCGTCGTAAAGTCGTACCAGGGGATACAGTAATGTTGGAAGTTGAAATCTTAAAAGTTAAAGCTTCAGCTGGAATCGGCAAAGGTATTGCTTATGTTGATGGAAAAAAAGCTGCAGAAGCAGAATTAACCTTTATGATTGGATAGGTGAATGTATGTTTTCAAAAGTTTTAATTGCAAATCGTGGCGAAATCGCGGTACGTGTCATTCGTGCGTGTCGCGAATTGGGGATTCAAACAGTTGCAGTTTATTCTGAGGCGGATAAAAATGCTTTGCATGCCGAAATGGCCGATGAAGCAATTTGCATTGGCCCTGCGAAGGCCAGTGATTCTTATTTGAATGTGCAACAGATTTTAAGCGCTGCGATTGTTACAAAAGCAGAGGCGATTCATCCAGGTTTTGGATTCTTGTCAGAAAATAGTCGCTTCGCTGCAATGTGTGAAGAGTGCAATATTACATTTATTGGACCTAAGAGTGAAACGATTGATGCGATGGGAAATAAAATTAATGCACGACAACTTATGATAAAAGCAGATGTTCCTGTTATTCCAGGCAGCCAAGGTGCATTGGCTACTGTCAATGAAGCACTAACTTTGGCTGAAGAAATTGGTTATCCAGTAATGCTAAAAGCTGCTGCAGGTGGTGGAGGTAAGGGAATTCGCAAAGTACTATCCCAAGATGAATTGCCACAACACTTTAAATCTGCACAACAAGAAGCAAAAGCAGCTTTTGGCAATGATGCCATGTATTTAGAAAAGATTGTTTATCCTGCTCGTCATATTGAAGTTCAAATTTTAGGGGATAATTATGGTAATATCATTCATTTGGGCGAGCGGGACTGTTCCTTGCAACGTAATAATCAAAAAGTTTTAGAAGAAGCGCCATCAGTTGTAATTTCTGAACAAAAGCGAGCTGAACTAGGAGCGGCAGCAGTGCGGGCAGCAAAAGCTGTGAACTATCGTAACGCGGGTACAATTGAATTTTTAATGGATGAAAGTGGCTCTTTTTATTTCATGGAAATGAATACTCGAATTCAAGTAGAACACCCTATCACTGAAATGATCACAGGTATTGACCTTGTAAAAAAACAACTGGAAATTGCTGTCGGTGAAGAGATAACTTTAAAACAAAATGATATAAAAATCAGTGGGCATGCCATTGAATGTCGAATTAACGCAGAAAATCCGGCTTTTAATTTCGCTCCTGCACCAGGTACAATCCATAATTTATTTTTACCAAGTGGAGGATTAGGGCTACGCGTTGAAAGCGGGATGTATTCAGGCTATACAATTCCGCCATATTATGATTCTATGATTGCAAAAGTTATTGTTCACGGCCAGACACGTTTTGAAGCATTAATGAAAATGCAACGGGCACTAGGTGAGTTGGTCACAGATGGTGTGACAACTAATTCTGAATTTCAAATGGATTTAATTTCACATCCTAATGTAATTGCCGGTGATTACGATACTGCCTTTTTACAAACTGTCTTTTTACCGGATTGGACACCTGAGGCTTAGGAGGGATTTATTTGGCTTTATTCAAAAAGAAAAAATACATTCGGATTAATCCCAACCGCACACAGGCACCAAGTCAAAAACCACAAGTTCCAGATAATTTGTGGGCTAAGTGTCCGAACTGTAAACACATGCTTTATACAAAAGATATTGGCGCAGAAAAAATTTGTCCTTATTGTGGTTATAATTTTAGAATTAGTGCGTGGGAAAGAATTGCTATTACCATTGATGAAAAAAGTTTTGATGAATGGGACACTGATATATTTACTAATGACCCACTAAATTTTCCCCGTTATAAGGAAAAGATCAAGCAAACACAAGAAAAAACTGGACTACACGAAGCAGTATTGACCGGTGAAGCAACAATTAACAAGCTACCTTTCGCTTTGGGAATTATGGATCCGCATTTTATTATGGGAAGTATGGGGAGCATAGTTGGTGAAAAAATTACCCGTCTATTTGAAAAAGCACTTCAGAAAAATTTGCCCGTAGTGATTTTCACAGCTTCTGGAGGAGCTAGAATGCAAGAAGGTATTTTTTCATTAATGCAAATGGCAAAAATCTCTGCAGCGGTAAAACGCCATAGTAATGCTGGTTTATTTTACTTAACCGTCTTAACTGATCCCACAACTGGTGGTGTCACGGCAAGTTTTGCCATGCAAGGAGATATTATCCTGGCAGAACCACAAAGTCTAATTGGTTTTGCCGGGCGCCGGGTGATTGAACAGACGATTAAACAAGAATTGCCAGAAAATTTCCAAAAAGCAGAATTTTTGTTAGAACATGGGTTTGTTGATCAAATTGTGCCGCGCACCGAGTTAAAAGTTAAAATAGAACATTTGCTACAATTACACACGACAGAAGGGTGGCTGGCAAAATGACCGCGGCTCACGAAATTGTGCAGTTGGCGCGGGGAAAAGAGCGGCTGACTGCTTTGGAATTTTTTGATTTGATTTTTGACGACTATGAAGGATTTCACGGAGATCGATTATTTGCTGATGATGAAGCGGTCGTTGGTGGCATTGCGACATTGGATAAGAAACCAGTTACGGTCATTGGAATCCAAAAAGGACGAGATTTACAAGAAAATTTAAAAACGAATTTCGGTTCACCCCATCCTGAAGGTTACCGGAAGGCGTTACGATTAATGAGACAGGCGGAAAAATTTAGACGTCCTGTAATTACATTTATTAATACTGCTGGTGCATATTGCGGCATTGGGGCTGAAGAAAGAGGCGAAGGTGAAGCAATTGCCAAAAACCTAATGGAAATGTCTGATCTGCAGGTTCCAATTATTGCAATTATCATCGGTGAAGGTGGTAGTGGTGGTGCTTTAGCATTGGCTGTCGGTGATGAAGTGTGGATGATGGAACATTCCATTTATGCTATTTTGTCTCCTGAAGGTTTTGCTTCTATCTTGTGGAAAGATGGTAGTCGTGCTCACGAAGCAGCTGGATTAATGAAAATTACAGCACAAGAATTATATGACTTAAAAGTAATTGAAAAAGTAATTCCTGAAACAAAAGATGGAAAAATGCTGTCACATGAAGTTATTATTCAATATATGCAAAAAGAAATTGCTGAAAAATTAGCACTATTATCAAAAAAAGATACGACAACTTTACTAACAGAACGTTATGAGCGTTTCCGTAAATTCTAATAAGAACTTATCATTCGTTACAACAATGAATGATAAGTTTTTTTGTGGTAAAAATAAAGATGATTTTTGTTATATAAAAAATATGATAGAATCAAAAAAGTATTAAGCTAGTAAGAGGGGAAGAATATGAAAGAAATTATTGCAGCCATAACAGCATATCAGCCGATTACACCGCAAGAAGTTACCGATAAAAAACTATTTTTAGAGAAAATTCAATATCAAAAAAATTTATTGACGCGAGAAAATAAAGAGTACCATTTTTCATCTTCTGCTTGGGTTGTCAACCCTAATTATACTAAGACGTTAATGGTTTTTCATAATATTTATCAATCTTATGCTTGGACGGGTGGACATGCAGATGGCATGGATAATTTGTTGCAAGTTGCGAAAAAAGAATTGGTGGAAGAAACGGGAATTACAAACTATCATGAAGTTACCAAAACGTTATTTTCTTTTGATATTTTACCTGTACCAGCGCATTATAAGAATGGAGAATTTGTCAAAGCACACTACCATATCAATACTACCTATCTTTTTGAGGCACCGGAAAATCAAAACCTGCAAATTAAACCTGATGAAAATAGCGATGTCAGGTGGATTAACGCTGCTAGTTTAGAGCAAGAAGTTGCAGAAATTGCGATGCAACCATATTATCGTAAATTAATGAATAAGGCACAAAAGTTTAAAAACTAACTTCGCTTTACTCAGAAAAATAAGGTTAGTCAATTTATTTTTTGAAATTTTGGTAAATTAAAAATCATGGATACTCTTGTCATAAAAAGGATTTAGAACAAAAATTTGTTCTAAATCCTTTTTTGTATAAAAAATGTATATCTGAGATTGGATAATCTCAGTGATGCAATTTCTTTAAAAAATATTAGACACAAATAAAAGCTTGATAAAGTAATATATGTATCTTTAGTGAAAAGATTCAGAAAAAGCGTGCATTTAAAAAGACCTTGTGCTAGTATGTATATATTATCACCATATTAGTTTAAAATGAATATATATTTAAAAGGAGCGATTGGATGAAAAAAATTTTGACAAGTTTAGCGATTGTGGGGGCCTGTTTTTTGTTAACAGCCTGTGGTAGTAAAAAAGAAGAAGACAAATTAGCCGGAATTAAAGCAAGTGGCGTATTGAAAGTGGGGACTTCAGCTGAGTTTGCGCCATTTGAATTTCATACATTAGTTGCTGGCGAAGATAAAATTGTGGGAGCGGATATAGATTTAGCACAAGCGATTGCTGATAAATTAGGTGTGAAATTAAAAATTGAAGATATGGAATTCAATGCTGTTTTAGCTACCTTAAAAGAAGGAAAAGTTGATTTAGGTATTGCGGGCATCTCTGCCACGCCTACGCGCCAAAAATCCTTTGATTTTTCGACTAATTATTACAATCCTCCTCAAAAAGTTGTTATTAATAAAAAAAATGCAGCAAACTATAATTCTATTGCTAGTTTAAAAGGTAAAAAAATTGGCGCACAAAAAGGTTCTATTCAAGAAGACGTTGTAAAAAATCAAATGAAAGATCCGCAAATTGTTTCTGTAGCGAAAGTTCCCAATTTGATTTTAGAAGTAAAACAAGGTTCTATTGATGCATTAGTTGTTGAAGAAACTGTGGGCGCTTCTTATATTGCCCAAAATCCAGAATTACAGTTTGCAACGATTGATCTAAAATCTAGTGATGATGAGGCTTATGCGATTGCGATGCAAAAAGGCAGTCAAAACTTAAAAAAAGAAATTAATAAAATTATTCAAGAATTAATGGATTCTGGAGAAATAGAAAAATACGTCAAAGAAAATACTGCTATCGCAAATAAAACAACCAAAAAATAAAAATGGAGAGTAAAAATGGATTTTTCTTTTTTAGCTGAATATTATCCATATTTCTTATATGGAACTGTTATCACTTTGATTATTTCTGTGGTAACCATCATTATTGGAACTTTAATTGGAATTTTAATGGCATTAGCCAAACTTAGCTCCGTTACGCCATTGAAATGGTTGGCAAATATTTATATTGAAATATTTCGCTGTACGCCAATGTTAATTCAAATTATGATTGGGTTTGTCTTGTTACAAGGAACTTTTTCTGCTCCAACAATTGCTATTGGTATTTTAAAATTGGATTTTACCCGTTTGATTCCGGGCATTATCGTCATTTCTTTAAATTCGGGAGCTTATGTCGCTGAAATTGTGCGTGGAGGCATTCAATCGGTTGACATTGGTCAAAGTGAGGCGGCTAGCTCGCTAGGGTTAAAACCAATGCAGGCAATGCGTTATGTTATCTTTCCTCAAGCATTGCGTAATATTTTACCGCCAATGGGCAATGAGTTTATTATTTTGATGAAAGATTCATCATTACTTTCTACAATTGGTATTTATGAGTTGATGAATACCGCTCAAATTGTTATTACAAATTCTTATATTCCGCTGGAACCGTATTTTGTAGCAGCTGCTATTTATTTTGTTATAACTTTTTCAACGGGGCGACTTTTAGCTTGGTGGGAACAAAAAATGGGGATGGGCTATAGTCGTTAAGTGGATTTTAAAAGAGGGGTAATATGTCTGTTTTAATCGATGTGAAAGACTTGCACAAGTCTTTCAAAAATAATGCAGTTTTAAAAGGAATCGATACACAAATTCAAAAAGGGGAAGTAGTAGTGATTATTGGACCATCAGGTTCAGGAAAGAGTACTTTTTTACGCTGTTTGAATTTGTTAGAAACACCTACAAAAGGTAATATTTTTTTTGAAAATCAAAATATTACTGACCCAAAAAACGATTTGTATCAAATGCGAGAAAGAATGGGGATGGTTTTTCAAAATTTCAATTTATTCCCTAATATGAAGGTTTTGGACAATATTACATTAGCGCCGCGTAAGGTCAAAAATATGTCCAGTGCTGAAGCCGAAGTAATTGCACAAGAGTTATTAAAAAAAGTGGGCTTGGCTGATAAAGCGGCAGCTTATCCTCAGTCATTATCAGGTGGGCAAAAGCAACGGATAGCTATTGCTAGAGCGTTAGCTATGCAACCAGAAGTTATGCTTTTTGATGAACCAACCTCTGCTTTAGATCCTGAAATGGTTGGTGAGGTCTTGCAAGTAATGCAAGATTTAGCAAAAGAAGGGATGACCATGGTGATTGTAACCCATGAAATGGGCTTCGCTAAAGAAGTAGGTAACCGCGTATTATTTATGGATGAGGGGATTATTAGAGAAGAAGGGACACCTGCAGCGATTTTTGACAATCCAAAAAATGAACGGACAGTTAGTTTCTTATCAAAAGTTTTATCTTAATAAAAACAAGGTAACATCTAAAGTAAATTGCTAAAAGCAGCAGGTAATTTACTTTAGAGTTACCTTGTTTTGTGTTTTAAGGTTGTTCGTCAGTTTTTGTAGCTAATTCAAAAGGCGAACCGATATAGATATAGCGTGTCGTAACAATACCGTCAGGGTCAGTAGAACAAATTTCTTGCTTAAATGGAAAACAAATCCGTTGTCCTAATTTTGTTTCATCACTTGTTGCGATAATTTGAAAATTAGGTGCAGTTGGTAACGCTTCTGCCACTTTTTCAATAATCATTTCATCGCTCATATCTTGTGTCTTAACAATTCGTTTGTAATCTTCCAAAAATGCTACTTGATTTCCAAAGATTTCCATAATAATAAACTCCTTTATGAAATTAAATTAAGAAAAGCAGTAGTTAAGATAAAATATCGCTTTCACCAATTTTAGCATAAGTTTGGTTTTTTGACCGCGTTAAGGTTCACGCTACAAAACAAGTTCATTTCAATATTGATTTATACGAAATTCAACCGAGTATCCCACATGTAATAGTATGTGTTGTTATTTGTTTCTTGTAGATTTGGTGTGTAAATACGTCAATGGAAAGCCTATTTTAAGATTAGATGGGAAATAGTGTTCGCAATATACAACCTAGAATAATAGATGCGTGGTCTGAAATAATATTATTGCGCCAAAGCCATTAAAAAAAGCGCTAGAAAAGTTGTAAACACTTTGATGATTTTTTCTTTTTATATTTAATTTGTAAACTAATCCTTTTTTCTAGAAAATAAAGTAGGTAAAAAATCTAACAGAGACTAAAAACAAGAAATTCCGTGGCATTTTCGTGGCAAAAAAATAAAAAAAGCTCTACAAATCCTGTTTTAATAAGGTTTGTAGAGCCGTAATTGAAGCGGGTGACGAGAATCGAACTCGCGACGGAAGCTTGGGAAGCTTCTGTGTTAGTAGCAATCCTCATAAAACCTTGCTCTATCGGTGTTTTCACAATGCTAAAGCTGATTAGTTTAGATAATAGTTTAGGTTCATGAAAATAAAAAAGTGGGGCACATATGAAAGGACTGAAACTAAATCCTTTTTAAAGATGCAGAGTCGGTTATGGCATCTCAAAAAACTAATAATTCCAGTAATAATAAGTATCATTTCGGAAAAAGATTCGGAACTGTATTTATATTTACAAGGTATTGTTAAAAGAGGTGCAAACTAATTTTTAGTCATTTTATGGCATGACTTTACTTAACTCTAGTGCTGATAGGATTTAATAAAAAAATATTTGGTACCATTTCTTATTTAAAAGTAATGGTACCAAGTATCATAGAACCATTATTATTTTTTTCCATTTCTTCCAATTTAAAATCAACCATTTATCATGGCTATTTTTTTCAACCTGGCCATTCAGTGTATAAAGCAGAAACTAACGAATTTCCACTAGTTTTACCTGTTGCAAGATAGGTTTGTACTGCATCAATATTGGATCCTTTAAAGATATAACTTAATGTTCCTTTCATACGAACTTGAATATACTTTTTATTTGTTGATATCGTTGTCCAAGAACGTATTCCTGACCATGATGACAATGTAATACCACTCTTATAAGAGCCCCCAAGTAGGCTGAGCTGATTTACTTTTGAACTACTTATTTTTGCAGAGAAGTCTTGATTAATGTGACCCCAACCAATAGCTGGGATTGCACAATTAACTTTTGCTACATAGGTACTTCCATCTTTTGCAATATCCATTGGTTGTATCAATCCACTTGAGTTTTCTTCCTTAGAAAGTTCTATGGTCGTCGAATCTACCTGTTGTTTCAATGATTTGATTACTGCTTGTTTTTCATTCTCCAGTTCGTTTTTAGTAACTATTTTGGTTTGATTAATATCGAATTTTAGACTATCAAAAATTACTACGTTTCCCTTTTCTAAAGAATACGTGTTTAATGTTTCTTGAATCTCTTGCTGAGCAGCCAAAATATCTTCTGCCGTATAATTAACAGCATTCAATTCAGCAGCACTAGCATTTCTAACGGATCCTAAAGAGAATGTTAACCCAATTAGACACATTATTGAAACGATAAAATTCTTTTTCATATCTTATTAACTTCCTTTCTTTGATTTGAATTTGAGAGGCAAGAAATCAAAAATTAAAAAAAGTATGATATAGCTGGTAAGAATTGATAATATGAATCGTCCTAAATCAATATCAAATGAATTAAATAAACTATCTCCTTTTAATATTTTTCTGACAGTTACAAATTTGAATGGGAATCCTAGTGTTGTACTTGTTGAAAGATAATGGAAATTAAACTTTTGAAAATATGGAATTAAAACGTTCAAAGTTATAGACATTATTAATATGTTGAAATTAAAATATTTTCGCATGATAGTTTCCTTTCCATTCTATTCATTCTCTCAAGATCGAAGTAAACGTACATCTACCCGCCAAATGTATTCCACAAATATTATTTTAATATCAGTCATTCTACTATTTTTATTTCAAAATTACTCGTATGGAACAGCTTTTTTCATTTTTTCTCACCTTTTCCTTTCGTAACAACATATTTGTTAAAGACAACCCAGTTAAAAAACAATCCTACAGCTACAAGAACTGAAGAGACCACAAATAATGTAATTCCCCCTTCCATCAAATATTTTTTTATTGTTATTCCAATTAAAAAAAGTAATAATATAAGAAAAAATAAATTTACAACAATGATTCCAATTTTTTTCATAACCAACGATTCTCCCTTATAGAAACAATCTATTGATAAAGCTAAAAAAGAACCTTAAGAAAAAATATTATTCAAGAACTCCCTAATAATAATATCCAATATATAATTTTCGACCAGAATCATAACTATACCGAATACGAGTTAATCCTCTATATGTCTTTGGAGGCACTGTATCAAATTCGAATACTTTATATGCAGAATAAGGATTGACTTGGTATGGTTGATTTCCAACATCAACTTGAGTAGTTCTCGTTGGGATATAAGGAACTAAAAGTGCTGCTATCATAAATAACCTAATAATTTTTTTTGACATCATTATCACCCCCATTCATATATACCACAAAAATAGTCTAAGGAATTAGATTGTTCACGAATGGCTCTTTCTAATTCATGAACGGTAAGCACTTTGCTCTACTATAATAGAAAAGGCAGCTGAAATACTTTCTTGAAAGGTGTGATTAATCATGGATTTTTTTTACATTGGGAACTACGCTATTTCGCTCCTTACAATTTTTTGTTTAAAGAAAAAACGTACAATACCAGATATTATTGCTACTTCGTTCTTTTACGGTCTCACAATTTTCTTTCTAGGAGACTACAGTGTTCTAGTAAGACAAATAGCATTTATTTTAATCAATTTTGGTTCATTTTATTATTCTGAAAAGACCATTCCACAAGCTGTTACTAAATCCTTCATTATAGAACCATTACAACAATTTAGTACTACCATCATTCTTTCTCTTAGTTCACTGTTCATTCTGAAGAATTCAATCGATCTTTCTCCAGTAATGCTGCTCTTGCTACCAGCACTATTATCGTGTGTAGTAGCAATTTTATTAAGGAAACTACTTATAAGACTTGAATCTATTAACCAAATTTTGACTCCTGTTATGATGGTGTTTTCTATCATACTCTTTGCCTATACGCTCTATCCTATTTTTGTTTTTGATGTAACATATACTTTCAACGATAATTGGTTAAACAATCGGTCCTTAACAGGTATTTTTATTGCCTTTTTTATCACTCTAACCATTCTACTTACGCTCAATTGGTTAAATGATCGAAAAAGAAAAAGATTAGTTGATGATCAAATTCAACTTGAACTCGATCGTGCTTATATAAATCAATTAGAACAACATTCTTTGGAAATACGGAAATTTAGACATGATCAAAGTAATCTACTACTCAGCATAAATGCATTTATTGCCGAAGATAATTTTCCTGGATTAAAAGATTACTATAGTAAACATGTAGGGATTCAAGCTAGATCAATCAACTCTTTGGATAGGCAATTAACATCATTAGCGAATATTGATAATTTACCTATTAAAAGCATTGTCTACACTAAACTTCAACTCGCAAATATCCAAGGAATAGAAGTTACTCTAGAAGTTTTGGATTCAATTCATATTAGTAATAAAAATGTAGCATCACTAGTTAGGATATTAGGTATTTTTTTGGACAACTCTATTGAAGCTCTAAAAGATTTAGGATACGGATCATTATCCGTCGCTTTTTTTAAAATAGAAGATACGATTCATATCATAATTCAAAATGATTGCGACTCCTCTATTATCCAATCAATTTCACTTCTAGAAGAAGAAGGATTTTCAACAAAAGGTAAAAATCGTGGACTAGGCCTTTCTAATGTGAAGGCTCTTCTAAGAAATAGACCCTTTTTGCTTGAAACAAATATTTCTGAAAACAAATTCACCCAAGAATTGATTGTTTTGCCTGAGAGGGGATAGCCAGTTATGTATGACATACTTATTTGTGAAGATGATAAAATCCAGCTCAATCAAATAACAAAAATCATTACTAATCTAATCATGATTGAAGATTTTCCAATGAAGGTTATTTTATCTACAAATTCTCCTGAGGAAATTATTTCCCATATTATTAGCAATTTGGGCACAAACTTTATCTATTTTCTAGATATAGATTTAGACTCTTACATGAACGGTATTGAACTTGCTGAAAAAATTAGGGAGATAGACTCATTAGGAAAAATTATTTTTATTACAGCTCACGAGGAGATGGCTCCCCTAACATTTAAGTACAAAGTAGAAGCTCTCGACTTCATCTCTAAATGCGAAGGCATAGACTTATCTGGCAATATAGATACTGTTCTGACTACTATTTTAAAAAGAGACTCTTTGAATCTAGAAAAGAAAGAGCGATTAAGTATCTCAATAGGAAGTTCAAAAAAAATCTTCAAGAATGATGATGTACTTTTCTTTGAAACAACAGGAGAACCTCATCGCCTCTATCTTCAATCGAAAACTGGTAGACTAGAATTCTATGGAAACCTAAAAGATATGGAGAAACACGGAGATCAGTTTTGGCGTGTTCACAAAACTTGTGTTGTTAATACGGATAATATTTTGGAGATGGATGAAAAAAGGCGGTTATTAACAATGCCAAATAACTTAATCTGCCCAATCAGTCGTGGGCAATTAAAAAAACTGAAACAGATTTTATGATAATTACGAATGACCATAATTATTGGATTCAACTCAACGACTGCATAAAAATATAGGGAGCAAATGTTAATGGCTCCCTATATTTTTTTCTACTTTCCTAACAAAACAATCTTATCCGCCTTGTAATACATTGGATGTCCTGCCATGCTTGGTTGAAGATTCTCAAACCGGCATTTGACACTCTCACGCTTCATAATCTCGTCATTGTCAATCGGATGATCTAAGTTGTTGACGGTGACTTGCGTTGCTTTTTTACGGAATTCTCCCTCTAGGATGGTCACCGAATATTTGTACCCTATAATCTCATCGGTATAGAAGTTTCTTGGTTTGTTTTCGCGATCTAGAATGACCTGACCATTTTCATCAGTTCGGGTTTCGGTCGCAAATTTCGGAGTGACCTCATCTAGTTCAAAGGTTGGGCCAATGGCACCGAAATCAAAATCATTGATACTTAACATTTTTGGCATCGTATATTCTTCCTTTCTTTGCTATACTTGTTTTAGAAAATTTTTTAACAGAGCGTTCGTTTACTTATTGGGAAGTGATGGACGCTTTTTTGGTGCGTTCTTGAATAAGCGGAATCAAATCGGGACGTTGTTGCTCGCTGACGTATTGAATCATGCGATCAGAAAGTTCGGGGGTCCATTCATAATTGGGTCGAATCTCTAACAAACTTGGGTCAATCCCGACACCCTCATGATGCAAGAAAAAGAGTGCCTGAGTTAATGCCATGGGTCCACCGTATTCATACCAGTTCAAGGAACGGTCAAAGCTACTCACTTGATATTGCCGGGTGATAGTGGGAACTAGACTTGGTTTTAGGTAGTCCTGCCACCAACGACAGACCTGCTTTAAGGAGCCGTCGGTGTAAAAGGTAAGTTCCGTTTGTAGAAATCCTCGAATTAAGTTTGCGATACATTGATCTTGCGGTAAAAAAGCAATGGTTCGAAAGAGACTATCTGCCACGTCATTTCGTGTTTCGACTTCCAACCGAATTTGGGGAGCCCGAGCCAGAATTTCCTCTTGTTTCACTCCATCAAAATCTTTGGCCATTTCTTTGGCTTTGTCGTAGGCCCGAAACATACAAGCCGATCCTCGAACGCCGATACTAACCGTTTTTGCCCGTTGTTTGGCATCAAACTCGCTGTCATGGAGTTGATAGCTTCGTCCTTTTGAAAGGAATTGCTTCCGTTTCAACTTATTGTGGAGTTGTTCTACCGTGAAGTAGGGCACTTCATTGTAATCATCTAAGGCTAAATCTAGCCGCTTGATTTCAAAGGTGAAGGCGGTTTGACTAGCATGCTCGTAAAAACGGGTGGCGAGTTCTTGAAAGACATTCGCCTTGGGGTTATACGAAAGCAAGATCCATTCATAGGTGGTACAGGCTTGCCCGCTTAAGACAAGGGTTCCGCGTTCTTTGGCCTTTTCTGGCTGATGATAGGTGTAGTATTTGAGAAAACCACAGGTGTACACAATATCGTATTCTTCATGTTTTAAACTGCCTGCTTGAATCGAGACGGATTCTAAACTGATTTTTAATAAGTCTTGAAAGACCGTCTGATAACTGACTTGATGCAAGACGGCTTGAAACCAGTCTACTTTTCCTAGCACATTCTGGGTACTTTTGGTCATTTGGTCACCTCCTTTAAAATTTGCGCTTGTTCGCAAATTATTTTTGTTGTGAAAAAGCTTGGTAGTATCGGCTTTTTTTGCATTTTTCCGGTAGTTATTAGCTATTATTTTTCTCTTTATAAGGTGCTATTAGAAAGGCACCTTATCTTAAGCCGGTATCTGGTGTTCGCAAAAGACCTGTGCGTTCCACGCGTCCGTAAGCCTCGCCTGCCGATTGGCTTTCAGCCATCGCAGACGAGGCAACGGCTGCGGCAACCACCCCAACCCGACACCGGCTCCTTTCCTTGGCCCCACACCTTTGTTTAGTTTTGATAGGTTAATAACCATCTTCTCACCGCCTGAATGCTGTATAAAACCATACCTGAGTCCAATCGAATTTCTGGACAGCCCTGAAGAACCCATTCTTTCAATGTATTAACACTCACATCAAAATGCGCCGCACAATATTTTTGTTTGACGATATCCTGCTGGGTCTGTGTTTCTTCCAAGCGAGTTTCTAACAGGGCAAAGAATTGATTGGTCTGATCTTTTTGCCAATCCAGGAGCGCTTGTTCCAATACCGACATTCTTTTCACCTCCTTACATTTTCTTTTTAAAACTAAAAGAACTATAAATAAATAAAATAGTATCTTTTCGTACACTCTACCGCGATCTAAAATAGATGTCAAGTATATTTTAAAAGTTTACTTGAAATACTATTTAGTTTATTTTTTACTTGAATTTTTTAGAGAAAGCGCTTATGATAGACCCGAGGTGAGGAAAATGATAGAAAACTTTGGCGGCAATGTCGCTCGTTTACGAAAAGAAATGGGACTTTCCCAAACGGAATTAGCAGAAAAGATTGGTGTACAAAAACAAACCATCTCCAATATAGAACGGGGAATTCGCTACCCGACCTTTGAGAGCTTAGAAAAATTTGCGACGGTCTTTCATGCGACACCGATTCAACTCTTTGGTTCACCAAAAGAGATTGCGGTCTCTGAAACAACGGTTATTCTTGATCGCATCGACGAGTACGATCAAAAAGTTCAAAACTTGTTTACTTTGGCGAAAATTTTGAATAGCCATACAGTGAAAGAAATAGACGAGGTAGCAGAAAAGCTAGCCTTTATTGAACGTTTCTTTACCCCGCAAATGCGTTTGGATGAAGACGGAAATCCGATTTTGGATCGTCATGGGAAACCAGAGATGAAACCAGTCTTCTTTGACAACTTACCGTTTGAAGAAATCGAGAAAACCGCAAAAGACTTAGCCTTCATTCAAGAAGCACAACAGAACCAGTAACAAAAGTTCATTCCTTTCCTATGTGCCCCACACATGAGAAGGAGAAAAAATGCCAACATACACACAGTATCAAAAAAGCAATGGAGCAAATTTATGGAGAGTCACGGGATATCTTGGAGTAAATCCCGAGACAAAGAAGCAAGTTAACATTAATAAAGGAGGCTTTCTCACTCAGAAAGCTGCTAAAGCTTATTATCGTCAAGTTTCGTATGACATTTTAAAAAATGGGTTTCAAAATCACAAAGATGCAACATTTAAGGAAATCTACGAATTATGGTTAGAAACATACGAACTCACTGTAAAAGAATCGAGCTTTGTAAAACTTAAGCAAAAATTTGACACTCATATTTTGCCAACTTTTGGAGAGAAAGAAATCCAAAAGATCCAAGTATCTGATGTTCAAAAGTTTGCCAATGCCATGCGAGAAAAGAACACTCAATTTAAGGAATATGTTTCAAACGTCTCACGAATTTTTGAATTTGCTATTAAGCAAGGCTATTTATCTGAAAATCCAGCAAAGAAGATTGTCATGCCGAGAAAGAAAAAGAACCTTCAAGAAAAGGAAATAAACTTTTATACCAAAGACGAGCTTAAAAAGTTATTGAAGTATGCAAGAAACAATGAACCTTTTCAAATCTATACATTCTTTTTCTTGCTTGCGAATACAGGTTGTAGACAAGGTGAGATTTTGGGTTTGCAATGGGATTGCATTAATTTTGAGGAAAAAGTACTTACCATAAAACAGACTTTGACTCGTGGGAAGAACAGAAGGCAATATCTTGAGGAACCAAAAACTAAAAAGTCTAGAAGAAAAATCCCGTTAACTGATGAGACGATTTGTATCTTGAAAAAGTGGCGTCTAATTCAGAAAGAGGAGTGTCTAAAATTAGGTGTCAATATCTTTGATGGGAAACAGTTTATCTTTTGTGATGAAAAAGGTGAACCTATCCAACTATCACATCCGAGACTTTGGTTACACAGAATCTCAAAGCGTGCTGGAATTCCTAAACTAAGTCCTCACGCACTTCGACACACTTTCGCAACCATTCTAATTGGACAAGGTATTAATTTTAAAACCGTTTCAGAGCTGCTAGGGCACTCTAGTGTTTCAATGACGTTGGATACCTATGCAGGAGTTTATCAAGAAGAGAAAATAGATTCAATCAATCTCTTAGCGAACGCTCTAAGCTAAATAGTTTAGAGTCTAGAAATAAAAAAAGGATTCAATCGTCTCAATCCTTGCTATACAAGCATTTGTTGAGATGACTGAATCCAAAAAGTAGTTTAGATAATAGTTTAGACGGGCTTGATATTTGCTGATATTCAATGATATTCAATGATATCAATAAATCAAGACAAAAAGAAAAAACCTTGATACATCAAGGTTTTTAGGCTAAGCGGGTGACGAGAATCGAACTCGCGACGGAAGCTTGGGAAGCTTCTGTTTTACCACTAAACTACACCCGCAAGACAAGAAATAGTATATAGCTTTTTTTATTGTTGGGCAAGCAATTTGTTGATAATTTTTGAAATTGTTTTGTTAAACTAAAATTGTTGCTGAATTCTATTGGGGATAGAAGCTTATTTTTACTAAAGTTCGAAATAATTATTACGAAAATCACGAAAGCTAGAATTATGCCACATTTTATAGTATAATTTCGGTTTGAGGAGTACGAGGTACTCCTTCATTTTTTAAGTAAAGGAGCACCTATGTTTCAGGAATATAAACCAACGTGGATGGTTTCGGCCATCTATCAAATTACACCGGAACAATTAAAAAAGCACGGCATTAAAGCTGTTTTAACTGACTTGGATAATACTTTAATCGCTTGGAATAATCCTAATGGGACAGAAGAGTTGCGTCGATGGTTAAAGCAAATGGATGCAGCGAAAATTCCTGTTGTTGTGGTTTCTAACAATAATTATGAACGTATTGCAAAAGCACTAGAACCTTTTGGCCTGGATTTTGTTTCTCGAGCTTTAAAACCCTTTGCAAGAGGAATCAAAGCAGGATATGAAAAGTTGGGTATGAAAAAAGAAGATGTCGTCATGGTGGGTGATCAAATTATGACAGATATTCGAGGGGCCAACAGAGCGGGCGTTAAAAGTATTTTGGTGAAGCCGGTTGTGGCAACTGATGGATGGAATACTCGTATCAATCGCTTTTTTGAACGCAAAATCATGAAGTATTTACAAAAAAATAATCCGGATATGAAATGGCAAGGTGAACTAAATGACTGAAACTGAAATAATTTATTGTATTGGCTGTGGTGCCGAAATCCAAACACAACGTCCGGGTGAGTTAGGCTATACCCCACAATCAGCTTTGGATAAAGGGCTTGAAACGGGTGAAGTATATTGTCAACGTTGTTTTCGTCTGCGACACTACAATGAGATTCAACCAGTCGCTTTAACTGATGATGATTTTTTACGTTTGTTAAATGAATTAGGACAAAAAGACGCCTTGATTGTAAATGTAGTTGATATTTTTGATTTTAATGGCTCACTTATCCCAGGACTACATCGTTTTGTGGGGGATAATCCGGTTTTAATGGTGGGAAATAAAGTCGATATTTTACCTAAATCATTAAAAAGAGGAAAAATGACACAGTGGATGCGGGAAAGAGCGCACGAAATGGGTCTGCGTCCAGTTGATGTCTTGTTAACGAGTGCAAAGAAACCACAAGAGATGACAGAGTTATTAGCGGCAATCGAAAAATATCGTGAAGGACGGGATGTTTATGTTGTCGGTGTGACGAATGTCGGGAAATCAACTTTAATCAATCAAATTATTAAGCAAACTGCTGGCGTCAAAGATTTGATTACAACCTCGCGCTTTCCTGGTACAACTTTGGACAAAATCGAAATTCCATTAGAAGATGGCCACTTTTTGATTGATACACCAGGGATTATTCACCGGGAGCAGATGGCGCATTATTTAGGAGTGCAAGATCTAAAAATCGTTGCACCTCAAAAAGAAGTTAAACCTAAAGTTTATCAACTAAATCCCGAGCAAACTCTCTTTTTGGGTGGGTTGGCACGTTTTGATTTTATTCAAGGAAAACGTAGCTCATTTGTCACTTATGTTTCAAATGATGTAGAAATTCACCGGACTAAATTGGCAAATGCTGATGCTTTTTATGAAAAACATGTGGGGGGCTTGTTACAACCGCCACGTCAAGATGAAGTAACAGATTTTCCACCTTTACAGCGTTTTGAATTTTCAATTAAAGAAAAAACAGATATTGTCTTTGCGGGATTGGGCTGGATTACAATTACTAATCCATGTGTTATCGCTGGCTGGGCGCCTAAGGGTGTTGCGGTCTTAACCAGAAAAGCATTGATTTAGAAAGAAGGCTACTATGGAATTACGAGGAAAACAAAAACGCTTTTTAAGAAGTAAAGCACATCACCTGCAACCGATTTTTCAAATCGGTAAAGGGGGGATAAGTGGCCCAATGATTATCCAGATTGGTGAAGCATTGGAAAAACGGGAGCTTATCAAAGTTTCGTTACTACAAAATACAGATGAAATTGCAACGGAAGTCGCCCAAATTTTGACAGAAGAAGTCAACTGTCAAGTCGTTCAAATTATTGGTCGTGTTTTAGTCTTATACCGACCAAGTAGTAAAGAAAAATATCAACGAATTTCAAAAGAAGTAAAAGCAATTTAGGAGGTTTGGCAGATGCAAAAAGTGACAGTCGGTGTCGTACCGAAAGTAAAAATGGCGCCGTTTGACAATAAGCGTCGTAAACAAGTCGGTATTTTAGGTGGAAACTTTAATCCAGTACATGTGATGCATTTAATTATTGCAGACCAAGTAGGACAACTTTTAGGCTTAGATGAAGTATATTTAATGCCGGAGTATCTGCCTCCTCATATTGATGCAAAAGAGACCATTTCAGCTGAGCATCGCTTGGCAATGTTAGAATTAGCAGTAGAAGGAAATCCTCGCTTGAAAATAGAAGATATTGAAATTAAAAGGCAGGGTATCAGTTATACAATCGATACTATGAAGATTTTGAAAGAGAAAAATCCAGATGTTGATTTCTATTTTATTATTGGTGGCGACATGGTAGCTTATTTACCAAAATGGCACCAGATTGATGAGTTAGTGAAGATGGTTCAATTTGTAGGGGTAAAACGACCAGAATATAGCCAAGAAACCCCCTATCCAATCATTTGGGTCGATATTCCACAAATGGATTTAAGTTCCTCGTTGATTCGTAAGAAAATTGCCCAAGGGTGCTCGGCACGCTATTTTCTACCAGATCCTGTGTTAAACTATATTTTAGAAAAGGGGCTGTATCTTGATGAAATATAGTAATAATTATACGGCGATGGATCGAGAATTGCTGATGCAAAAAGTTCAGATGCAAATGAGTGAAAAACGCTTCAAACATGTTTTGGGTGTTGAAGAAACAGCAATTGCATTGGCGAATAAATATGGTGCTTCACCAGAAAAAGCTAGTATTGCTGCCTTGACCCATGATTATGCTAAAGAAAGAAATGATGGAGAGTTTCAATTGGTGATTCGTCGTGATGGATTTGATTTAGAATTATTAAAGTGGAACAATGCTATTTGGCATGGTATCGTGGGCGTTGATTTTGTCCAACGAGAATTAGGTATTGATGATAAAGAAATTTTAGATGCAATTGCGTTGCATACGACCGGAGCAGCTGAAATGTCGCTTTTGGCAAAAATCATCTACGTAGCTGATTTTATTGAACCAGGAAGAGATTTTCCTGGTGTGAAGGAAGCTCGTGAAATTGCGTTAATTAACTTAGATGACGCAGTTGCGTATGAAACAAAGCATACACTAGCCTATTTAATTGAACAGAGTAAGCCTGTTTATCCCAAAACGATTGAGACTTATAATAAGTGGGTTGCAAATCATGGTTAGCTTAAACAAAAAAACAAATAGTAAATATTGGAGGGAACTACCATAGAAAGTAAAAGGATTTTACAGACAGCAGTAGAAGCTGCTGATTCAAAGCATGCACAAGACATTATTGCATTAGATGTGCGAGATATTTCATTATTAGCTGACTATTTTTTAATCTGTTCTGCTAACAGCGAACGCCAAATTAATGCAATTATTGATGAAGTTGTGGAACAAGAAGAAAAACAAGGAGTTGCCATTAAACGAATTGAAGGTAAAGATGGTGCTAAATGGGTTTTAATCGATTTAGGAGATGTTATTGTCCACGTCTTTAGCACAAGTGAACGAGAATTCTACAATTTAGAAAAATTGTGGTCTGACGCACCTTTAGTTGATTTAAATGCATGGCTTGTATCTTAAAATGGCGTATGAAACATTTGCTTTTGTCTATGACGAAGTGATGGATAAAAATCTTTATGAGAAATGGTATGAATTTTCTAGCCGTCATTTAAAACAAAAGAAGCAATTACTAGAATTGGCTTGCGGTACGGGTGCTTTGGCTTGTCGTTTTGCAAAAGAAGGCTATGATGTTACGGCGTTAGACTTATCTGAAGAAATGTTGATGATTGCTAGTGAACGTGCATTTGAAGCGAATGCTTCTGTTCAATTTATTGAAGGAGATATGCTGGATTTAAATGATATTGGCGAGTACGAAGCCGTTACATGTTTTTCAGATTCACTTTGTTATATGCCAGATGAGCAAGCTGTCCAACAAGTGTTTGATGGTGTTTACCAATTGCTAAAGGATGAGGGAATCTTTATCTTTGATGTCCATTCACTTTATCAAATCAACGAAGTGTTCCCTGACTATAATTACCATTATCAAACAGATGAATTTGCCTTTTTATGGGAAAGTTATCAAGGTGAATTACCTGATAGCATTGAACATTTCTTAACTTTTTTTGTAGCTCAAGACGAAAAAAACGATTTATTTGAACGACGAGACGAGCTACATAAAGAACGGACCTACTCATTAGAACTTTATCAGAGGATGTTAGAGAATGCCGGTTTTAATCAAATCGAATGTTTCGGCGATTTTACCGATAGCCAACCAAACGAAAAAACACGCCGCTGGTTTTTTGTTTGCCAAAAATAAGTGAATACGACAATCCGGACTTTATGTGTCAGCCTATGACACATAAAGTCCGGATATATTTGTTTTCAAAACATTTTTTATTGATAAAGAAAGGAGAAAAAATGAAATCCTGTGGTGTTATTGTAGAATACAATCCATTTCACAATGGCCATCTTTATCACGTAGCAAAAGCGCGCGATGTTAGTCAGGCAGATGTTGTGATTGCGGTAATGAGTGGTAATTTTTTACAAAGGGGAGAACCGGCCGTTATAGATAAGTGGCAAAGAGCGAAAGCAGCGCTTGCAAATGGCGTCGATTTGGTAATTGAATTACCATTTCAATATGCATGCCAGGCAGCAGATATTTTTGCAAAAGGTGGTATCAAAACGTTAGCAGCATTACAATGCGATAGTTTTTGTTTTGGAACAGACTATGAAACGGATTTTGATTATCCTCATTTTGGTCAGCAATTAAATCAGTACGCACGAGAAATTGAGACGCTTTTACAAAAGAAGGCCGACCAGAAGAAGACTTATCCACAGATTATGCAAGAAGTTTATCAGGAATTATTTAACTTACCACAAGTAAAACAAGTGCTACCCAATCATATTTTGGGGTTAAGTTATGCCAAAGAGAATGCCCAATTACAAAAACCGATGAATTTAATTGCTATTAAGCGACAAAAAGCTGGTTATCATGATCTTCATATTGCAGATGAAAAAATTGCCAGTGCGACAGCAATTCGTAAATTGTTGCACGAAAATCGTGATATTTCAGATTTTGTACCGATGGACACAAAAACAGATTTAGCACATTATTTTGTTAGTTGGAATGACTTTTGGCCATATTTACGTTACCGCTTAATGAGTAGTACGATAGCAGAATTGTCAGCTATCTATCAAATGGAGTTAAGTTTAGCATTAAAAATGCAAGAAACAGCGCTGTATACGGATGACTTTGCACTTTTTATGCAAAAAGTGAAGTCCAAACATTACACTATGACACGTATTCAACGGCAATTGTGTTACGTTTTGCTAAATACTACCAGTAAGGAGATGAATCGTGCTTGGTCAGCCAACTATTTACGTATTTTAGGGTTTAACGCAATCGGACAAAAGTATCTAAATCAAATCAAAAAGACAACAGTCTGGCCTTTATTAGCACGAGTTGGCAAAAGTGGTGCCAATCAAATTCCATTAACATTAAGAGGTGATGGTATTTATCGCTTAGCTAATAAAAAAATTGTTGAACAAAATTTTGGAAGAATGCCGTTGAAGCAGATTTGATGTCAAAAAAGACTTCACAGAAAGCCATGACACAAGTATAATGAAAAAGGACGTTTTTTCGTCAGTTGAATAATATAGAAACGGAAGTGAAACTATGGGTCGTAAGTGGGCAAATATCGTCGCGAAAAAGACCGCAAAAGACGGCGCGAATAGTCGTGTTTATGCAAAATTTGGGATTGAAATCTACGCAGCAGCAAAATCAGGTGATCCTGATCCCCACGCTAACCAAAAATTACGTTTTGTTATCGAACGGGCGAAAACGTATAATGTGCCAAAACATATCATTGATCGTGCAATTGAAAAAGCAAAAGGTTCTGGCGATGAAAATTATCAAGAATTGCGCTATGAAGGATTTGGACCTAATGGCTCAATGGTAATTGTTGATGCATTAACAAATAATGTTAATAGAACTGCTGCTGATGTTCGAGCTGCCTTTGGCAAAAATGGTGGGAACATGGGAGTATCTGGCGCGGTTAGCTACATGTTTGATAATACGGCCATTTTTGGTTTTGTGGGTGAAGATGCTGATGAAATTTTGGAATACTTAATGGAAAATGATATTGATGTTCGCGATGTTACAGCAGAAGACGATCAAATTATTGTTTATGGTGAACCAGAAGATTTTAACAGTATTCAAGAAGCTTTAAAAACTAGAGGAATCACTGAATTTTCAGTAGCAGAAATTCAAATGATACCACAAAATGAAATTAAATTAACTGGTGAAGACTTAGAAAAATTCGAAAAAATGATTGATGCATTGGATGATTTAGAAGATGTACAACAAATTTTTCACAATGTAGAGTTAGATGACTAAACTAAGTTAGCAAACAACATTTTTGGTAGATAAAATAGTCAAGTAAAAAAAGAACTACTTTCTGTAGCTCTTTTTTTTTATCAAATTTTACCTTCTAGAGCTATTTGAATATTCATAAGAGCTTTATTAAACTCTATCTGTACGGTAAAGAAAACTGAAAGGGCTGTTAGCCAACCGAAGCTAACAGCCCAACAAAGGAGAAAATTTCAATTATCATACCATGAAAAAAGAATAGCATGTCAATTTAGTTGGTTCAACACTTCTCCGCTAAAAGAACAGCGTTAGAACAATAAAAATGATCAATACAAAAGAGATAGAAAGATTTATTTACAGAAGAGTAGAAAAATAGAAATTAGGTTGAGTTAATCAACTTAAGCTTAAATTTTGACAACTTGCTAATGCTTTGGGATAGTTGATTAGGAGGGGATAATATGATCAAAGCCTACAAAGAATACTGGCACAATATGACAGTGATGAACGCTTCCGCTAAAAGAGGGCATGGTGGCCGCAAGTAGTGAACTATTTCGTTTTAGCCTTATATTCTATTTTATCTGGTGTCGGTCGTTATATCGAAATTACACCAGATGACGTAACGGTCATTAAAGAGTGGAACACTATTACGATTATTTTTATTTTATTAAATGCACTTATCTGGCTCGCTAACTTCACTGTGCGGGCAAGAAGATTGCACGATCGTAATCATAGTAACTGGTGGATTCTGTTTTATTTAATTCCAGTAGTTGGAACGATTATTATTTTTATTACACTCATTTTACCAAGTAAGCAAAATACGCGTTGGCCAGTGAACCAAGCGGACATTTAGAAAAGTGGAAAAACTAAATCCGACAATTCAAGTGCGAATTGTCGGATTTAGTTTTTTTATACGTTTGTTTCTTATTAGTAAGGTTAAGTGATTTTAGATTTTGCAACTAAACTTTGTAATGCACTGATAAAATATGGCAAATATAAAAACCATAAATTAAGTCGTTGCCATAATCCGCGATGTGAGACTTGAAATTGACTAATAATTGGTATTTTTGGCATTGCAAATAAAAACATAAAAATGAGGGCAGCAACAAAGATGAATGGCAATAAAACAGTCATTGGAAAATTTGATTCTTGTCGATAGAGAAGAAATAAAAGTAGCGTTCCGATCAAAAGCGCTACAAAACCCGCACCTGAAGCATAGTTGTGAAGTAACGATGTAAAATCTACTTCACTTGAATTAGCAGCGCGATCAAAGACGCCGGTAATAATACAGTCTCCTATACCAAATAAAACTACCATAATAGAAAGGACAAATGCTAATTGTGGATTTGTTTCTTTAAACCGTTCAAAAATTGCTGGTGCACTTGAAACAAAGAGAACACCGTTAATAATTTCCCAAATTTTAAATGCTGATTTGGTAGGACTACCCGTTTCCCCAAAAGTCGAGATTAAATCATTAATCTGACTATAGTTAGGATAATACTTTGCCAAAATAAAAGGGAGTGCAATCTCACTGATAATGGCTAGTAATAATAAATAAAAGCCATATTCTTTTAAAAATTTCATGTTGGTCACCCCAATAACTCGATTTATGTACAACTAATATTCTAATCTTATTTGTTTGACTTGGAAACTAATAAGACTTTACGTAAGGGCTACCAAATCCCAATCAGAAAAATTCCAAATTATGATATACTATTAATACTTTGAAGTTAGAAAGAGGTTAATAGTGTGGCAACAAAATACATTTTAGCGTTGGATCAAGGAACAACTAGTTCGCGCGCCATTATTTTTAATAAAAAGGGAGAAGCTGTTGTTAGTGCACAGCGAGAATTTCCCCAAATTTTTCCCAAGGCCGGTTGGGTAGAACATAATCCGGTTGAAATTTGGAATTCAATTCAGTCAGTTATTGCAGATGCTTTAATTGACGGCAATATTAAACCCCATCAAATTGCCGCAATTGGTATTACTAACCAACGCGAAACCACTGTTATATGGGATAAAGAAACAGGAAGTCCAGTCTATAATGCGATTGTTTGGCAATCAAAGCAAACCAATGAGATTGCCACGGCTTTAAAAGAAGCTGGACACGGAGAAATGATTCAAGAAAAAACGGGGTTGTTGATTGACTCATATTTTTCCGCAACAAAAGTGAAATGGATTTTAGACAATGTCAAGGGAGCAAAAGAAAAGGCAGAAAAAGGAGATTTGTTATTTGGAACAATTGACACTTGGCTTTTATGGAAATTAACCGGTGGAAAAGTACATGTCACTGATTATACGAATGCTAGTCGTACAATGATGTTTAATATTCATGAATTATGTTGGGACGAAGAAATTTTACGTCTTTTAGATATTCCGAAATCGTTGTTGCCAGAAGTGCGCTCAAACTCTGAAATTTATGGTTATACAGATGATTATTTATTTTATGGCCAGAAGATTCCCATTGCTGGTATGGCTGGTGATCAACAAGCTGCATTGTTTGGGCAGCAGGCTTTTGAAGTTGGTAACGTGAAAAATACTTATGGGACGGGAGCCTTTATTGTTATGAATACTGGCAATGAAGCGATCAATTCTGAAAACGGTTTACTTACTACTATTGGCTATGGGATTAACGGTAAAATCACCTATGCCTTGGAAGGAAGTATTTTTGTAGCAGGTTCTGCTATTCAATGGTTGCGTGACGGTTTACGTTTATTTGATCAAGCTCCTGATTCTGAGACTTATGCTAGTCGCGTTGCAGATAGTGATAATGTTTATGTCGTTCCGGCTTTTACTGGATTAGGTGCACCTTATTGGGACCAAGAAGCAAGAGGTGCGATTTTTGGATTGACACGAGGAACCACCAAGGAACATTTAATTCGCGCAACGCTGGAGTCTCTGGCTTATCAAACTTGTGATGTTGTCAAAACAATGGCTGATGATGCTAAAACACCAATCACTATACTAAAAGTTGATGGTGGAGCATCAAAAAATGAACTATTGCTACAATTTCAAGCTGATATTTTACAAACGCCTGTTGAAAGAGCAAGTTATTTAGAAACAACAGCTTTAGGGGTAGCTTATCTGGCTGGATTAGCTGTTGGATTTTGGAAAGATTTAACGGAACTGAAATCTTTTCAAGCTAAGGGGAAATCGTTTGAACCGCAAATGACAAAAGAAATTTGCAAAAATTTATATGCAGGTTGGCAAGAAGCAGTAAATGCTACAATGGGATTTAAACATCGGCCATTGGAAAAATAATTTTTTTGATTCTATTCGTCCAAAGATTGTATTTGAATAAAATATGGTATACTAATTTAGTGGAAACGTTATCTTTGAGGTGGTGGATTTCTTTGGAAAAAATTAGTTTAGAACCTTTTGACCGTATTTTAAGTGATTATCAACAAAAAGCTGAATTGGCGGTGTCTGTTGGCGATTGTTCAACCTTGGCGCGTCGTTGTCAACGCTTTGGTGTTGAGGGGTATCGCTTGGGAGATTTTCGGGGAGCAGGTTATTTAAATCGATATGTTTATTACTCAGTAACTCAAGCACCGATGTTGATTTATCGACAAAAATATTTGATTCCTTTAGTATTCCGTCATAACCCAGAAAGTTACGAATTATTTTCTGAAGAATATCGTTTGGAGAGTTTTTTCATCTTATTAGCTTGGTATTTAAAAAATGAACCACATAAAGTTGTTTTACAAGATTACGAAAAGCTAAAAAACAAAAGATGGCGTCATGAGTTTACAGTGATTGATAGTGCTTTTTTGGTTTTTCGATTATCAGAAATTTTAGACGCAGCGGGTTTGCCATTAAGCCAATGCGAAAATCTTACAACCTTTAAAGAATGGAACAAAAAACATCATTTACTCGATAACGGACTTATTGGTCGCCATGCCAAAATCTTTGATGAAGAAGATAAAAAACAGCGATCAGAGCTTAAGATGATTTTGCAATTAATTCGATTAAAGTATCCCAATACGAAATTATTTATATAAAAAACCAAACCAATTGGTTAGTAGATAGAAAAATTAACGTCTTGCTACCAATTGGTTTGGGTATTTTTTTGTCTAAAATTTGTTATAAGACAACTTTAGTAAAGGTTAAAGGATTGGCTGTATTGAATAAGGGGGATAGTGGTTCGCAAGTTAGTACTGTTAGTTCATGCATTGCGCGAGTAGCGATAGTGTAAAAAATTAAACGATCTTGCGATGTTTTAAAACTGTCATCAACTTGCCAAGCATAGACACGGTCAAATTCTAACCCTTTAGCCAAATATGCTGGAATAATCATAATTTGTCGTTTCATAAAATCTTCTTCTGATACGATTAATTGAATTTCTTGCTGTAAAGCTTCATCGAGAGTGTGATATAAATTGATGCAATCTTGACTGGTGCGACAAATAATGGCGGTGCGCCAATACTTCGTTTTTGTCTCATTTTTTTTCAAATCCTCTTTTAAATACGTTAGGCAATCCTGTGCATTAAAACCAGTAACCAAAGTAGGAAGTTTTCCTTTTCTTGCTGTCATTTCAACGGTATCATCTTCTGATAAAAACTGATTAGCAAAATCAGTAATTTCTTTGGTCGAACGATAACTTGTGGTCAACTGATAGCGGGTAACTGCTTGATTAACGAAAAGGTCAGATAAATTTCCTACAATTGTTTCATTACCAAAAACTTTTTGGTTTAAATCCCCACATAAAGTCAAATTAGCTTGCGGATATAACTCCCGTAAAAGCGCCACTTGTGCCGGAGGGAAATCTTGCATTTCGTCAATAAAAATAAATCGTGCTTGTACAGGTAGGTCGACTGGACGTAAGCCTTTTAGCAATAGAAAGAATAAAACTGCATCTTCTTGCTTTAACAGTCGGTTTTTTAACAAGTTACGTGTTTCATCTATATTGGCTTGCCAGTTTGCTTGGCTAAGATGATGAGCGGATAAAACTTTTTTTGGAATACTTTGTAAAAAGTGCAGGTATTGCTTTGAAAAATTGATAAATTGGAAACGGTTGATATTTCTTACCAATCCGCGGAAATGTCGCTTGACAATTTGTTTTTTGATTTGATTCCGTAGTTTTCGTTCGTTTTCTTCAGAATCTGTCAAATTAGGGTGATCAGCAAAGTATTGTTGTAATTCTTCTTCTGCAGCATCTTTAACCCAACTTTTTTTAGCTTCATCTTTTTGCAGACCGCCAACTTTTTTCAATAATTTTATTTGCAACAACTGTGTTCGTTGGTAAAGAGGTAAGTTTGGGTTTGTTTGCTGATACCAATTGCGCATTTGTTTTGTAGAAATTAGGGTTTGATCGTTAATTTTGAGATTGCGAAATAACGGACCTAACTGTGTAATACTTTGAATATATTTCTTGCTTTCTTTTACCAAGACTAGACTGCTTTTGAGGCGTTGACTTTGCTTTTCGTTACCTGTCAAAAAGATAGCTTCTTGTTCTGCTTCTTTTTCGATTGTGAAATTTGGTAATAATTGATCCATAAAAGCACGAAATGTCCGCGTTGGAACCGTACTTTCACCCAATGAAGGTAAAACCATAGAGATATAGTCAGAAAATAAGTGATTGGGAGAAAATAAGAGTACCTGTTCATCAGCTAGCCATTTACGATTACGATATAATAAAAATGCAATTCGTTGTAAGAGAGCAGAAGTTTTACCACTACCGGCTATCCCTTCAATTAACATTACCTTACTGGTAGTGTCGCGAATAATTTTATTTTGTGCTTTTTGGATAGTTGAGACGATATTTTTCATTTGAGAAGAAGATGCTTCATCTAAAATTTCTAATAAAAACTCATCATTAATTACTTCTGACGTATCGACCATCGAAAGCAAATTGCCATCTTGAATTTTGAATTGTCTCTTAAGTAAAAGTTCTACTTCATAACGGTCGTGATCAGTTTCGTAAAAGGCAGGGCCCAGTTCACCTTCATAGTAGAGGTTGGCAATTGGAGCCCGCCAGTCGATTACAATTGTTTCTTGATTTTTATCTCGTAAAGAAGCAATGCCTAAATAAAGTGTTTCTTTATTTTCTTGACCTTCAGTAAAGTCAATTCGAGCAAAGTAAGGATTGCCTTGCATGGTAGCTAAGGCTTTTAATCGTTTTTCCTGACTTTCGGCAGTATGGTATTTTAACAACAGTTCTTGTTCATGCTGCCGATATTCAACAGCGGATTCATAAAAAGATTCATCAGAGCCACCACGAATTTGATGATTGGCTACTTCTTTCAATTCGGCTTGCATCTTGCCACTTAATTGGTGTTGCTTATGTTTAATTAATTGCTGCTCAATAGAAATAAGCGCAATTGTCTGTTTGACATGTTGCTGTTCTTTGGCACGTTCATCCATAAAACAAGCCTCCGTTTCATAAAAATGTGAAAAAATCACGCCATAAAATTATAGCACAGTTTCCACTGTGAAAAAAAGATTGGGATTTATAAACTTTAGAAAAGAAAGAGGAGAAGAAATGCGATCGGAAAAGGAAATGTATGATTTGATTTTAAATGTTGCGAAATCACTGCCTCAAGTTAAAGCGGTAGCACTGACTGGTTCAAGAGCAAATCAAGTTGCTCCAAAGGATATCTTCCAAGATTATGATGTTGTCTATTTTGTCGAGGAAAAAAAACCATTACTCCGTGATAGAAGCTGGTTAGAGGGATTTGGGAAACGGGTAATTATGCAATGTCCTGAAGAAATGGATTTATTTCCAGCTACATTGGGAGAATGTTTTACATTTTTAATGTTATTTTCTGATGGTAATCGCATAGACTTAATGCTGTGTCCGATAAAAAATAAACAAGAGTGGTTGGTAACGGAGAAAAATGTGGAAGTGCTTTGGGATCCAACCCAGCTTTTATCTTTCTTAAATGATGGTAGCAAAAAAATGCCTTATTTAGTAAAAAAGCCAACTCAAGCAGAGTTTTTAGATTGTTGTAATGAATTTTGGTGGGTGTCAACTTACGTAGTTAAAGGGCTGCGACGCCAAGAGAATTTATATGCAATTGATCATTTGTATGGCAATTGCCAAAGAGAATTACGCCGCTTACTTACGTGGCACGTTGCCAGTAGACAAAATTATACAATTGATACTGGTAAGAATGATAAGTATTTATTAAAGCTTTTATCGACTGATACTTCTCAGCAATTTACACAATTACTTGATTTCACTACGCGTATAAAAATTTGGGAAAGTCTTTTTTCAACGCAACAGTTTTTTCACCAGACTGCAATAAATTATGCTGATAAATTTGATTTTTCGTATGATTTAGAAACTGCCGAAGACGTCTTGAATTATTGCCGACAATGGGCTCCTAGTGATTTTAATGCTAATTGTAAATGATTATTTTTTTCACTTAGCACTTTTCTATTTCTATTCTAAATAAAGAAAGCTATCCTATAATTGAAACTTGTATGATACAAGTTGGAAAGGTGAGGAATGGAAATGAGCCATTTTAAAAAATTTTTTCTAACCGTCATGGTGGGAGCACTTGCTCTATTTTTTGAATTTATTTTGGGGAAAGGTCATTGGGCGTTTATTTTAGTTGTGGTAGTGGGGGGGGTTATGGCCTTCACTATGCTAATTGAAATGATTAAAACCCTTCGATCCGGTCGTTATGGTGTAGATATTTTGGCGATCACTGCAATTATAGCAACGTTAGCAGTAGGCGAGTATTGGGCTAGTTTGATGATTCTCATTATGTTAACTGGTGGAGATAGTTTAGAAGATTATGCTAGTCGGCAAGCTGGACGTGAATTACAGTCTTTGTTAGATAATTCTCCCCAAATTGCTCACCGTAAAGAAGGGGATCGCTTAGAAGATTTAACTTTAGATAAAGTAAAAGTCGGAGATATTTTGGTTGTAAAACCTCATGAAATTGTGCCGGTTGACGGACAAGCATTGCAAGCTGGAAGTGTTGACGAATCTTCTTTAACAGGCGAATCCCGACCAGTCGATAAAGTAATTGGGGATGAAATTATGTCTGGTTCAGTTAATGGAGAAGGGACAATTGTGTATAAAGTAACTTCTCTAGCAGAAGACTCTCAATATCAACAAATCGTTAAATTGGTAAAAGAGTCACAAGAAAAGCCAGCACATTTCGTTCGGATGGCTGATCGCTATGCAGTACCATTTACCGCGGTTGCCTATTTAATTGGTGGTATTGCGTGGTTTGTAACAAAGGATCCTGTTCGCTTTGCAGAGGTTTTAGTAGTTGCTTCTCCTTGTCCTTTAATTTTAGCTGCACCAGTGGCTTTGGTTGCTGGAATGAGTCGCTCTAGCCGTAATGGTATCGTCGTAAAGACTGGAACGACGATTGAAAAATTAGCCGAAGCAAAAACCATTGCGTTTGATAAAACGGGTACTATTACTAAAGGACAATTAATGGTTGCAGAAATTAATCCAGTTGCTGGTTTTTCTGAAGATAAATTTTTGAGTTATTTAGCCAGTGCTGAGCAAGAATCCCTGCACATTCTGGCTCGTTCTCTTGTATCTTATGCACAAAAACGTGTGAATCTAGTCCCTGTTGATAATTTAGAAGAAGTAGTTGGATTTGGTGTAAAAGGAGAAATTGACGGGCAAATAATTAAGATTGGACGGGCCTCGTTTGCCCATGCTGATACGCAGCCAGGAGATGCTACGATGATTTTTGCATCGTTAGACGACAAATACATTGGAAGTGTAACGTTTACAGATGAAATTCGTCCTGAAGCGAAAAACACAATTATGCAATTACGCACTTTAGGTGTCGATAATGAAATTATGTTAACTGGAGATCGCAAAGGTGTTGCAGAATTAACAGCTGAAAAAGTTGGAATTCAAACAGTTCATGCTGAATGTTTACCTCAAGATAAAATTAATGTTTTAAAAAACATAGCAAAAAATGAACGTCCTTTGATTATGGTCGGAGATGGTATTAATGATGCTCCAGCTTTGGCGATTGCAGATGTCGGGATAGCTATGGGAGCGCATGGCTCTTCAGCAGCATCTGAAAGTGCTGATGCTGTCATTTTGAAAGATGACTTAAGTCGCGTCGCTGTAGCTGTGAAAGTTGCGCAAGACACTATGAAAATTGCTCGTCAGTCGGTTTTAATTGGTATTTTTATCTGCGTGGGACTAATGCTTATTGCAAGTACCGGGGTAATTCCAGCCTTGATTGGGGCAATGTTACAAGAAGTTGTCGATACAGTTTCAATTTTAAGTGCTTTACGGGCTAAAAGTGAATGAAAATTGTTAAAAAGTACATTACTGTGACAACCGTGAAAATACAACATATAGTTGGTGAAGATGAAAAAAAATTTACAGTCTTTAAACACTGTGAGGGTTTGAATTGTCAGTCTAGTTACTCTGCTTTTTTACAACGAAAAGACAGGAGTTTGACGTAATTTTATAAAATAAAATTAATTTTTTACAAGACATTTTAGCTCATTTAGCGTTAAGATAGGGTTAACTAAAAAAAGGAAGTGAAATTATGCCATTTGTTCATGTCGAATTAGTCGAAGGTCGTAGCAAAGAACAATTAACTGCTATGATGAAAGATGTAACAGAAGCAGTACACAAAAATACAGGAGCACCAAAAGAGCACATTCACGTTATCATCAACGAGATGAAAAAAGGAACTTATGCAGTAAATGGTGAATTTAAGTAAGTTCATTCTTGCATTTTTCAAAAATAAGTGTTTAAATAAAGTCAACTTGTAAAGCCAACTGACTTTGAGAGTCTGTAACAGAGAGAAAAACAACTGCTGAAAGTTTTTCAACAGAAAACCAAATGATGACCACTTTATGTATACCTGTTTAATTTCAGGCGGCCAGCAGCCGTTATCTGCTTTAAGAGAAGATAATGAATTTATCTTAAAATTAGGTGGAACCACGTTAATCACGTCCTAGTGCTAATATAGCGCTAGGACTTTTTTTATTATTAAGGAGGAATTTTTTATGGCAATTACAATTACATTTCCCGATGGGGCAAAAAAAGAATTTGAAGTCGGCATCACAACTAAAGATATTGCAGCTAGTATCTCCAATAGCCTAGCCAAAAAAGCATTAGCTGGTAAAGTAAACGGCGAATTAGTTGATTTAAATCGTCCAATTGAAGCAGATTCTACTTTAGCAATTATTACTCCAGCAGATGAAGAAGCATTACCTTTATTACGTCATTCTACTGCACACTTAATGGCACAAGCAGCCCGTCGTCTGTTTCCTAATATTCACTTTGGTGTTGGCCCAGCAATCGAAAGTGGTTTTTATTATGATACTGACAATGGCGCACATCCAATTACTGCTGAAGATCTACCAGCAATCGAAGCGGAAATGATGAAAATTGTCAAAGAAAACTTACCAATTGAGCGTTTAGTTTTGTCAAAAGAAGAAGCTATGGATTTGTTTGAAACAGATCCTTATAAAGTAGAATTAATTAGTGAATTGCCAGCTGATGAAATTATCACAGCTTATCGTCAAGGTGAATTTGTTGATTTATGTCGTGGCCCACACATTCCATCAACAGGTCGTATTCAAGTGTTTAAATTATTATCTGTGGCAGGTGCTTATTGGCGCGGAAATTCAAACAATCACATGATGCAACGCGTTTACGGGACAGCATTCTTCGATAAGAAGGATTTAAAAGAGTTTATCAAACAAAGAGAAGAAGCAAAAGAACGTGATCATCGTAAATTAGGAAAAGAATTAGATTTGTTTATGGTTTCCCCTGAAGTTGGTTCTGGATTGCCATTTTGGTTACCAAAAGGTGCAACAATTCGCCGGACAATTGAACGTTATATTGTTGATAAAGAAGTAAGCTTAGGTTACCAACATGTTTACACACCAATTATGGCTGATGTCGAATTGTATAAAACATCTGGACATTGGGATCACTACCACGAAGACATGTTTCCACCAATGGACATGGGAGACGGCGAAATGCTTGTTTTACGTCCTATGAATTGTCCGCATCATATGATGGTTTATAAAAATGATATTCATTCTTATCGTGAGTTACCAATTCGAATTGCTGAACTTGGTATGATGCACCGCTATGAAAAATCAGGAGCACTGTCAGGCTTGCAACGGGTACGCGAAATGACTCTAAACGATGGGCATACTTTTGTTCGTCCAGATCAAATTAAAGATGAATTTAAACGGACACTTGATTTAATGGTAAATGTTTATGCTGATTTTAATGTAACGGATTATCGTTTCCGCTTAAGCTATCGTGATCCAAATAATACGGAAAAATATTTTGACGATGATGCTATGTGGGAAAATGCGCAAACAATGTTAAAAGGCGCGATGGATGAATTAGGTTTGGATTATTTTGAAGCAGAAGGAGAAGCGGCCTTTTATGGTCCAAAACTGGATGTTCAAGTAAAAACAGCACTTGGTATGGAAGAAACTTTATCGACAATACAATTAGACTTCTTATTACCAGAACGTTTTGATTTAACTTATGTGGGTGAAGATGGTGAAAATACACACCGACCTGTTGTGATTCATCGTGGGATCGTGTCCACAATGGAACGTTTTGTTTCATATTTGACAGAAGTTTATAAAGGTGCATTTCCAACTTGGTTGGCACCAATTCAAGCAACGATTATTCCGGTTTCCGTAGAAGCGCACTCTGATTATGCTTATGAAATCAAAGAACGTTTACAAGAAAAAGGCATTCGTGTGGAAGTTGATGACCGTAATGAGAAAATGGGTTATAAGATACGCGCATCTCAAACGCAAAAAATTCCTTATCAATTAGTTGTAGGGGATAACGAAGTAAAAGATGCTACAGTAAATGTTCGGCGCTACGGTAGTAAAGAAACTTCTGTTGAAGAGTTGAACATTTTCGTGGATGCGATTGTTGCAGAGGTTGCAAATTACAGTCGCGTGTAATTTTTTTGAAGCTTGCCTGCCTTTTTAAACATTTATATGATAAAGTAATTTGTGAAAGCCTTGATGGATTTTCAAACAGGAAAATTATTTTTGAAATGTAAAGAAATAAAAGAAGGCAGCTTCTTTTACATATGAAATAAATTGAAAAGGAGAATTTAATTTGACAGATCCTATCTTGCACAGGCGTTCGGTTATTGCTGTGATTTTATTCACTTTAATTACAGGGGGAATCTATGGCGTTTACTGGATTTATATAACAACCCGTGATTTAAATGAATTTACCGGCGATTATCGCATCAAGCCAGGATGGACATTACTTTTTGGGTTGCTTACTTGTGGCCTTTACATGTTTTATTGGTGGTATAAAATCAATGATCTAATCATGGCAGCACAAATAAAAGCGCAACGACCATTTCGCAGTGATAATAAATTACTTTTTGTTGTTTTGCGCATTTTTGGACTAGCGATAATCAATATGGCAATTGTCCAATCTGATTTAAATGATATTTACACCAATCTCCACCTTGCACAAACACCACAAAATGAGATAGAAGATGATGATGAATGGTCGGACTATTAGAATGTCCTTTAAAAGCTATTACTGGTTTTCCTTGTCCGATGTGTGGGATGACCCGTTCTTTTATTCATCTTGTGCAAGGAGATGTTAGCGGAGCCTTTTATTATCATCCCCTTTTTTGGGTAATTATTATACTGATACTTTTATATATTATCAGTTTAAAAAAAGTTGGAATTAAGAAACTTTTTAAAAATAAATTTTGGTGGATTGGTGTCAGCAGTCTGTTTGTTTGTGTCTATTTTATCCGTATGATGGCATTATTCCCTGAAAAAGCCCCTTTGGATTTTAATTTTGAAGCCTTTTTACCTGGGTTATGGCAAATTTTTACTATGTAAATAACGTCGTTTCTGCTTTCAGTTGTGATTTTCAAAAAAATGTGATAGAATGAATAACGGTAATGATACTTAGTGGAGTGAGGGATTTTTTCCCTCACTCTTTTTAATGAAAAGGATTTGGTCCAAGGAGGCGATGATAGTTGAGTACAGTTGTAGAAACAGTAACTAGCTTGGTTCAACCAATTTTAGATGAACAAAATTTCGAACTAGTAGAAGTCGAGTTTGTTAAAGAAGGTAAGAGCTGGTTTTTGCGGGTATTCATCGATAAAGAAGGCGGCATTGATATTGAAGAGTGTGCTTATGTAAGTGAAAAATTAAGTGAAAAATTGGATAGTGTAGATCCAGATCCGATACCCCAAGCTTACTTTTTAGAGGTCTCATCCCCTGGTGCCGAACGACCGTTAAAAAAAGAGGCAGACTTTAAAAAAGCTGTAGGTGAATATATTCATATTTCATTGTACCAAGCCATTGATGGACAAAAACAATATGAAGGATTTTTAATCTCTCTTAGCGAAACAGAATTAGTGTTAAAAATCAAAATTAAGACCCGTGAAAAAGAATTAACTTTTGATCGCAAAAATATTGCTAAAGCTCGCTTAGCTATTCAATTTTAAAAAAGGAGTTCCCAGCAGATGAGTAAAGAAATGTTAAATGCACTAGATGCGTTAGAGGCGGAAAAAGGCATCTCAAAAGAAATCGTGGTGGAAGCCTTAGAAGCTGCTTTGGTTTCGGCTTATAAACGTCATTATGGACAAGCTCAAAACGTAGAAGTTGAATTTAATCAAAAAAAAGGTGATATTCATGTTTACGCTGTTAAAGAAGTAACAGAAGAAGTAATGGATTCACAACTAGAAGTATCTTTAAAAGAAGCGATTAAAATTAATCCCGCTTATGAAATTGGTGATAAAATTCGTTTTGAAGTGACACCAAAAGATTTTGGACGTATTGCTGCCCAAACTGCAAAACAAGTCATTTTACAACGGGTTAGAGAAGCAGAAAGAACAATTATTTATAATGAGTTTTCTGCTTATGAAAAAGATATTATGCAAGGAATTGTTGAGCGTCAAGATAACCGCTATATTTATGTTAATTTAGGTAAAATCGAAGCGGTATTATCAAAACAAGACCAAATGCCTAATGAATTTTACCAACCTCATGATCGAATTAAAGTTTATGTTTCACGAGTGGAGAATACTTCAAAGGGTCCACAAGTTTTTGTAAGTCGTTCTCATCCAGATTTATTACGTCGTTTATTTGAACAAGAAGTACCAGAAGTTTATGATGGTACTGTAGAGATTGTTAGCATTGCAAGAGAAGCTGGGGATCGATCAAAAGTTGCCGTTCGTTCTGATGATCCAAATATTGATCCGGTTGGAACGTGCGTCGGGCCAAAAGGACAACGGGTTCAAGCAATTGTAAATGAACTAAAAGGTGAAAATATGGATATTGTCGAGTGGGATGAAGACCCAGCAATCTACATTGCAAATGCTTTAAATCCCGCGGAAGCACAAGATGTTATCTTTGATTTAGATAATCCTCGGGCTTGTACGGTTGTTGTACCTGATTATCAACTTTCACTAGCCATTGGCAAGCGTGGTCAAAATGCTCGTTTAGCAGCAAAATTAACTGGTTATAAAATTGATATTAAAGCTGAATCTGATATGGAAGACTTTTATGCAAAATTAGAAGAAGGCGACTATATTGATGAAGGTGAGTTTGCTAACAAGGTGGTAGATGACACAACAACTTCAGTAGATGAAGTGATTGAAAACAGCGATATGACTAGCGATGATTACGAGAATATCGCATTTAACGAAGAAAAAGAGGATTAATCAGGAGGTGATTTCATGAAGAAACGAAAGATCCCTTTACGTAAATCCATTGTTTCCGGTGAAATGAAGCCCAAAAAAGAACTCATACGCATTACACGTTCTAAAGAAGGAGTAGTTGCGATCGATCCAACTGGTAAAATGCCAGGCCGTGGAGCTTATATTGCGATTGAACCAGAAGAAGTACAAAAAGCTTGGGACAAAAAAATTTTGGATCGCGTTTTAGAAACTACTTTAACTGATGCGTTTTATCAAGAACTCCTTGACTACGTTACCCACCAAAAAGCCCGCCGTGAGTTATTTGGCAATGGATAAGAATAAGGTATTAAACATGTTAGGTTTAGCAATGCGCGCTGGAAAGTTGGTCACTGGCGAAGAATTGACTTTAAAAGAAATTCGCCGCAACAAGGCTCGTTTGGTATTCATTGCTACAGATGCTGGCAAAAATACCCAAAAAAATATAAGTGATAAATGCACTTATTATAAAATTCCCTACACAGATCGTTTAACCGCCTTGGAAATTGGGGGTGCGATCGGCAAGCCGCGGATGGTTATTGGCATCTTGGATAATGGTTTTGCCAAAAAGATAGGAGAATTAATACAAGGTTAGGAAGGTGATTGCATGGGAAAAAAACGAATTTATGAACTTGCAAAAGAAATCAACAAATCTAGTAAAGAATTAGTGGATACAGCACAATCTTTAGGATTTGATGTGAAAAATCATATGGGAGCAATCTCAGATACTGAGGAGAAAAAGTTACGCCAAGTCGTTGGTGTAAGCAAAAGTACTGGCAATGCTCCAAAACCTGCATCCCAACCAGCTAACCCAGATGAAGCAAAAAAACCTGAACATAAAAAATTTATGACTCAACGAAATAATCCGAAGTTTCAAAATCGAAATAACCCTGCTAGTAAGCAAGGCCAAAATCGGAATCAAAGCCCCAATAATGCTCGTTTGAATGGACAACAAAATCAAAATCGTCCACAAAATAGCGTAAATAAAACACAACTATCACAAAACAACCGTTCAACTAATGCTGGTTCTGCAGGCGATAAATCTGCTCTAGTAAAATCAGAAACTGCAAAGCAAAATTCATCTGTCAATCAACCAGTAGTGAACAAAAAAACGGAGGATCAAAAGCCTATTAATAATAATAATCAAAAACGGAGCAACCAAACGGGACAACCAAAATCAGCCCAACAGGCTCCGCAACAGAAACCACAAAATCAAAAGTCTACAACACAACAAAAGCCAGCTACACAACATAGACCAGCGACAAAATCAGCGGCGAATACTAATAAACCTGCGGCAAAACCTGCAAATAATCAGCCTGCAGCCAAAGCCGATGGTAATAAAGGTGGTAACCGTAGTAATGATAACCGTAATAAAAATTACGGCCAACAAAACCGTCAAGGTGGCTACCAGCAAAACCGAAATAAATTCAAGAAAAAGGGTAAAAAAGGTAAACAACAAGTTTCTAATAAACCAGCTGTGCCACCACGTAAATTCCGTGAATTACCAGAAGTACTGGAATATACAGAAGGTATGAACGTAGCTGATATTGCGAAAAAGATTCATCGTGAACCAGCAGAAATCATTAAAAAATTGTTTATGATGGGGGTTATGGTTAATCAAAACCAAGCCTTGGATAAAGATACAATTGAACTTTTAGCGACAGATTATGGTATTGAACCACAAGAAAAAATTCAAGTAGATATTGCTGATATCGATAAATTCTTTGAAGCGGAAGAAGTTGTAGCTGAAAACTTAGTTCCCCGTCCACCAGTTGTGACGATTATGGGACACGTCGATCACGGTAAAACAACCTTACTTGATACATTGCGTCATTCTCGTGTTACAAGTGGCGAGGCAGGCGGAATTACGCAACATATTGGAGCTTACCAAATTGATATTGACGGTAAACCAATTACTTTCTTGGATACACCAGGACACGCAGCCTTTACGAGTATGCGTGCACGTGGAGCAAGTATCACAGATATTACTATCTTGGTTGTAGCTGCAGACGATGGTGTAATGCCACAAACAGTAGAAGCGATTAATCACGCAAAAGCTGCGAAAGTGCCAATTATTGTTGCTGTTAATAAAATTGATAAACCAGGTGCTAATCCGCAACACGTTATGCAAGAGTTAAGTGAATATGAATTAATTCCAGAAAGTTGGGGCGGCGATACTATTTTCGTTGAAATTTCAGCGAAGTTTGGGCAAAACATTGAAGAATTATTAGAGATGATTCTATTGGTTGCCGAGGTAGAAGACTTAAAAGCTGATCCTAAACAACGTGCAATTGGTACTGTTATTGAAGCTCGTTTAGATAAAGGGAAAGGTCCAGTTGCAACCTTATTAGTACAACAAGGAACTTTACATGTTGGTGATCCAATTGTTGTCGGTAATACTTATGGACGTGTTCGGGTGATGACAAACGATCTAGGTCGTCGTGATAAAGCGGCAGGTCCTGCAACACCAGTCGAAATTACGGGGCTAAATGATGTACCACAGGCTGGTGATCGTTTTGTTGTGTTTGAAGATGAAAAAACGGCTCGTGCTGCCGGTGAAGAACGTGCGAAACGTGCATTAATGGAACAACGTGCTTCCAATAGCCGCGTAACATTGGATAACTTATTTGAAAGCTTAAAAGAAGGCGAATTAAAAGAAGTTAATGTTATTATAAAAGCTGATGTACAAGGTTCGGCAGAAGCTTTAGCTGCTTCACTGAAGAAAATTGAAGTTGAAGGTGTGCGGGTTAACATTGTCCATTCAGCCGTTGGCGCAATTAATGAAAGTGATGTAACACTTGCAGCAGCAAGTAATGCAATTATTATTGGTTTCAATGTGCGGCCAACACCACAAGCTAAACAACAAGCAGATGCTGAAACAGTAGATATTCGTTTGCATCGTATTATCTATAAAGCAATCGAAGAAATTGAAACAGCAATGAAAGGGTTGCTTGACCCTGAATTCGAAGAGAAAATTACTGGTCAAATGGTAGTTCGTGAAACGTATAAAGTTTCTAAAATAGGTACAATTGCTGGTTGTTTTGTGACTGATGGCTTTATTCGTCGTGACAGTGGCGTACGTGTTATTCGGGATGGTATCGTTATTTATGAAGGCGTGCTTGCTAGCTTGAAGCGTTTTAAAGATGACGTTAAAGAAGTAAAACAAGGTTTCGAATGTGGTGCTATGGTTGATAAATTCAATGACTTAAAAGTTGATGATGTCATTGAGGCTTATGTAATGGAAGAAATCAAAAACGACTAAGGTAAATGGAGGACATAAATATGGCCAATTATCGCGATCGTCGTGTTGCCCACGAAATTTTAAGAGAAGTGAATGATATTTTACGTAAAAGAGTGCGGGATCCACGTGTACAAGAAGTTACAATTACAGATGTACGCGTAACGGGTGATTTACAACAAGCGACAATTTTTTACAGTATTTTATCAGATCTTGCTTCTGATAAACAAAAAGCACAAATCGGACTAGAAAAAGCGAGCGGCTTAATTCGTCGTGAGTTAGGTCAACGATTAACGTTGTACAAAACACCAGAAATCGTTTTTGAACTTGATAGTTCTGTGCAATATGGCAACAAAATCGACGAAATGATTCGTAATTTGAACAAAGATTTATAATCAAACGCCTCTTTGAAAGGGAAACCTTTTGGAGAGGCGTTTTTTCTGCTATAATAGGGCAGTTGAATTGAATTAAAGAGATAGTGAGGAGTTAGAATGGACGGCATTTTAGCTTTATGGAAAGAACGGGGCATGACCAGTCATGACTGTGTGTTCAAATTACGGAAAATTTTAAAAACGAAAAAAATCGGTCACGGAGGAACGCTTGATCCAGATGTAGACGGTGTCTTACCCATTTGTATTGGGAAGGGGACTAAAGTGATTGAATTCATGCAAGACAGTGGTAAAGTATATAGTGGTGAAATTACACTGGGGTATACGACTACAACAGAAGATAAATCGGGTGAAAAAGTTGAGGTCATGCCGATTGAAACGCCTTTTAGTGATGCTGAAATTGATGAAGTTATGAAGTCGATGGAAGGTGAAATAACTCAAATACCACCGATGTACTCAGCGGTTAAAGTAAATGGAAAGAGGTTATACGCATACGCGCGGGAAGGTTTGACCGTTGAAAGACCTAAAAGAATAGCCCAGATTAAAAGTTTTCGTCGCACAACTGAATCTTTCTTTGACAAAAAAATGAAGACACAAAGTTGGCGCTTTGAAGTCGTCTGTGGTAAAGGGACTTATGTACGAACCTTAGCTGTTGATACCGGGAAAAAGCTCGGTGTTCCAGCTCATATGTCAGATTTAACCCGTTTAGAAAGTGGTGGGTTAAAAATTTCGCAAGCATTAACGTTAGAACAAGTTACAAAAGCCATGGAAACACAGCGTATTTCAAAACATTTATTACCAATTGAATATGGCGTTGCCAACTTTGAACGAGTTAATATTGATGATAAAATTTGGCAACAAGTTAAAAATGGCATGCGATTATCACCGCAAACTTTCGGCCTAGAGAAAATGCCAAATGAGCCGATTGCTTTATATTATGCGGGAAAAGTTGTAGCTTTATACGTAAGCAATCCAAAAGAAAAAAATAAATTAAAACCTTTAAAAATGTTACGAACTGAGGTCTAATATTGTGAAAATCATTGAGATTCATCATCCTTATACAAAAGATCAAATACCAAACGAGCCGGTTGTACTTGTTTTGGGTTTTTTCGATGGTGTTCATCGCGGGCATCAAAAAGTTATTTTGACCGGCAAAAAATTAGCTAAGGAAAAAAACGTCAAATTAGCCGTTATGACTTTTAACCAGCATCCCTCTGTTGTGTTTAAAAAACAAGAAGGGGAGAATTTAAAATATTTAACGACACTAAAGCAAAAGGAATACCACATGGAGCGCCTTGGTGTAGATTATTTATATGAGATTGAATTTACTTCTAATTTTGCTTATCTAAAACCGCAAGATTTTGTCGATCAATATATTGTCGGACTCCATGCGGTTGCTGCCGTAAGTGGTTTTGATTATACTTATGGACCAAAAGATATTGCAGACGTAGCGCATTTACCTGAATATGCTAAAGAGCGTTTTGACATTGTTACTGTTGCCAAAAAAACATTGGATGGTGATAAAATTAGTTCCACTAGAATCCGTGATCTATTGGACGAAGGAAACATGGAAGAGGTTGCAAAGCTACTAGGTTATATCTATGAAATTGAGGGAACTGTTGTTCATGGAGACGCAAGAGGGCGCACACTAGGTTATCCAACAGCGAATATTCGCTTTAAAAATAGTGTTCGTTTACCCGTAGAAGGAGTATATGTTTCAGAAATTAAGGTAGCAGGTAACTGGTATAAAGCAATGAGTTCCATTGGTCATAACGACACCTTTGGAGAAGGCAGGAAACTTACAGTGGAGGTCTTTATCTTAGACTTTAACAAAGATATCTACGGTGAAACAGTCCGTGTTCGCTTTAATCACTTAATCCGAGAACAAGTGAAATTTGCTGGTGCAGAGGATTTGATTAGACAGTTGAATCAAGACGAGGAAGATACTCGTAATTATTTTTATAAATAGACAAAAGAAGTCTACCAATTTGGTAGACTTCTTTTGTTTTAAGACTAACGATTGATTAATGAAGATAAACTATACGGAATCTTTTAAAATGTGCAAAAGAATAAATGATAACTATATAAAGAATAAAACAAAAAAATACAAATTATGTTTAGTTATTAACAAGAATGAAGTAAAATATAATTAAGTATTAATTACTATAAACGAATTTTTATCAATTAAAGATAAAAGTTTTGCAACCATATTAAGGAGGAACAATTAACATGACAGTAGCAAAAATTGTTTATGCAAGTGCAACAGGTAATACAGAAGGAATTTCAGAAATATTAGAAGATGCTTTAAAGGCACTAGCTATTGATGTTGAAAGAATTGAAGCAGATGATGCTGATGATGCAACTTTTGATGATGCAGATATTTGTATCGTGGCCACTTATACAGACGGGGATGGAGAAGTTCCATTTGATTTAGAAGATTTTTATGACGATTTATCCGAATTAGAATTAGAAGGTAAAGTATTTGGTGTCGTTGGTTCAGGTGATAGTGAATTATATCCAGATTATTTCTGTCAGGCGGCAATTGATTTTGATCAAGCTTTTGAAAAAACAGGTGCCAAACGTGGAGCTGAATTAGTTAAGATTGAAAACGATGCAGATGATGAAGATGAAGAGGTGTTAAAAGCTTTTGTAACAGCATTAACAAAAGCATAGGCTAGAAAATAAAAGGGGTCTAATTTTGGTGTTTAAAATAGTAGAGAGAAGAGAATTAAATTCTATTGAATTTGAAATTTTTGTTGAAGCACCGCGAATTGCGCAAAAAGCACAGGCTGGTCAATTTGTTATTTTGCGAATCGACCATAATGGCGAGCGAATTCCTTTGACTGTAGTGGACACAGAACCAGATAAGGGGTTAGTTCGTCTGATTTTTCAAGTGATTGGTAAATCTACTGCTGCTTTAGCAAAGTTACAAACAGGAGATAGTTTGTCAGATCTTGTCGGACCTTTGGGAAAAGCAACAGAAATTGAAAACTATGGAACTGTGTTGTTAGTTGGGGGCGGAGTGGGCATCGCGGCACTGTTTCCAATTATCAAAGCGTTAAAGGCAGTAGGAAACAAGGTTATTACTATTTTAGGGGCCAAGAATAAAGAGCTGCTGATTCTAGCTGATGAATGTAGGAAATATTCAGATGAACTTTATTTGATGACCGATGACGGTACTTTAGGACAAAAAGGTTTAGTTACCGATGCAATGAAGTTTGTTTTTGCCAAAGAAAAAATAGATACTGCTTGGGCAGTGGGGCCAAGTCCCATGATGAAATTTTCTACTTTGGCTGCTAAAAAAGCCGGCGTGCCTATTTATGTTTCGTTAAATCCAATCATGGTAGATGGAACAGGTATGTGTGGTGGTTGCCGTGTAACAGTAGATAAAAAAATTAAATTTGCATGTGTAGATGGTCCAGAATTTTTGGGCGCTGGTGTTGATTGGGATGATTTTAGCAATCGTATGAAACAATATCGTGATGAAGAACAAATTGCTGATACTATTTATAAAGGAGGAATGCCAAATGGCAAAGCGTAGTTATACTAAGACGCCGATGCGTGAGCTAGCTCCTGAAATTCGCAATCGAAGTTTTTCAGAAGTTGCTTTAGGGTATTCCTTAGAAGAAGGCCAGCTAGAAGCATCACGTTGTTTACAGTGTAAAAATGCACCTTGCATTCAAAATTGTCCCGTAATGATTGATATTCCAGGTTTTATTAAACATATTGAAGTAGGGGATCTAAAATCCGCCCACGAAGTACTAAGTAAATATACAAATTTACCTGCAATTTGTGGCCGCGTCTGTCCGCAAGAAAAACAATGTGAAATGACGTGTCGATTGGGGCGCTCAAAGAAATTTGAGCCAGTTGCCATTGGCAATTTAGAACGCTTGGTGGCTGATTGGGCTTGCCAACAACCCATTGAGATGATTAGCAATTCAAAAGATAAAGGAAAAGTAGCAATTATAGGCTCTGGGCCTTCAGGTTTAACAGCAGCAGGAGATTTAGCTAAACTAGGCTATGATGTTACGATTTTCGAGGCTCTTCATGTACCAGGCGGGGTTTTAACGTATGGAATTCCTGAATTTCGTTTGCCTAAAAAAATTGTGGAAAAAGAAATTGAAATAATCACGGCTCAAGGTGTAACAATTGAGACGAATGTTGTTGTGGGAAAAACAATTACGATGGAAGAAATTCAAGCAGAATTTGCTGCGTGCTATTTGTCTGTTGGTGCAGGAGCGCCAAACTTTATGAATCTACCGGGTACGTCTTTAAATGGTGTATACAGCTCAAGTGAATATTTGACGCGTATTAACTTGATGAAAGCATACGATTTTCCCAATTATGATACGCCTGTTCTTACCTCAAAAAATGTTGTGGTGATTGGCGGAGGGAATGTAGCGATGGATGCTGCACGTTCGGCTAAACGTTTGGGTGCAAAAAATGTTGCAGTTATTTACCGTCGCTCAAAAGAAGAATTACCAGCCAGAAAAGAAGAGTATGAGCATTCTGTTGAAGAAGGAATTAACTATCATTGGCAGACCAATCCGGTTGAGTATATTAATGATGGAACCGGTAAATTAAAAGCAATTAAGTGTGTAAAAATAAAATTAGGAGAAGCGGATGAATCAGGACGGCGGCGACCAATAGTAATACCGAATAGTGAATTTATTATTACTGCTGATACAGCAATTGAAGCGATTGGTCAAGGGGCTAATCGCGTTTTACTCGATACTTTTCCTGATTTACGATTGAATCGTTGGGGATATATTGAGGCTAATCGTGAAACAGGTGAAACCAATATACCTGGGATATTTGCAGGTGGTGATATTGTAACAGGTGCTGCGACAGTTATTTTGGCAATGGGAGCTGGAAAAGTTGCTGCAACGCAAATTGACAGCTATATCCAAAATCAAAAAGTCCATGTATAATAACAAAGTATTTATGGCTGTTTGTCATAAATTATAAGTGAGGTGACTGGAATGAAAAAAATGAAAACAATGGATGGTAATACTGCAGCAGCATATATTTCTTATGCATTTACAGAAGTTGCGGCAATTTATCCGATTACGCCAAGTTCAACGATGGCGGAAATGGTAGATGAATGGTCATCAGTTAATGATCAACGCAATATCTTTGGGGAACCTGTCAATTTAGTAGAATTGCAATCAGAAGCAGGTGCAGCTGGAACGGTCCATGGTTCCTTAAAGACAGGTGTTTTAACAACAACATATACTGCGTCACAAGGTCTACTTTTAATGATTCCTAATATGTATAAAATTGCAGGTGAGCTTCTGCCCACAGTGTTTCACGTTGCTGCACGGGCTGTTTCAACGAATGCTTTATCTATTTTTGGAGATCATAGTGATGTGATGGCTGCTAGACAGACTGGATTTTGTATGTTGGCAGAATCTAGTGTGCAAGAAGTGATGGACTTGTCTGCGGTTGCACATTTAGCTTCAATTGAGGGTAGTTTACCTTTTATGAACTTTTTTGACGGGTTTCGTACCAGTCATGAGTTACAAAAAATTGAAGTATTGGATTATGAAGATTTAAAGGGAATGGTTAATTGGGGAAAATTAGAAAAATTCCGAAAAAGAGCTATGAATCCAAATCATCCCACTGTTTCTGGGACTGCCCAAAATTCCGATATCCATTTCCAACAACGAGAAACAGTAAATCAGTATTATGATAATATCTTGCCGATTGTCCAAAAATATATGGGCAAAATCAATACGTTGCGGGGAACGAATTATGATTTAACGAATTACTACGGTGATCCCCATGCGACTGAAGTCATTATTTCCATGGGATCAGCTTCACCAACCATTCAACAGACAGTAGATTATTTAAATAAGCAAGGTCGTAAAGTTGGCCATTTAAATATTCATTTATATCGTCCATTCCCAGCTGAAAATATGTTACAAAATTTACCCGACACAGTGGAACGGATTGCTGTTTTGGATCGAACAAAAGAGCCTGGGTCTGACGGTGAGCCTTTGTTACTGGATGTACAAAGTGTATTGTATCGTCATATTAATCGCCCAATTGTCATTGGTGGTCGCTATGGTATTGCATCAAAAGATGTTACGCCAGATCAAATCGTGACAGTTTTTGATCATTTACGATTACCGCCAGATCAGTTGAAATATCGGTTTACAATTGGTATTAAAGATGATGTGACCCATTTATCTTTGCCACAGTCAGAAATTTTAGATCTAACATCACCAAGTACGTTCCAAGCCAAATTTTGGGGCTTTGGTTCAGATGGTACAGTGGGTGCCAACAAACAAGCTATCAAAATTATTGGGAATAATACAGATCAGTATGCACAAGCTTATTTTGCTTATGATTCAAAAAAGTCTGGTGGGTTAACCATTTCTCACTTGCGTTTTGGCGATCATGAAATTCGCTCTACTTACAATGTTGAATCAGCTGATTACATCGCTTGTCATAATAGTGCCTATATTCATCAATATGAGTTATTAAAAGGGTTAAAAGATGGCGGTACTTTTTTACTTAATACCGTTTGGGATGAAGAAAGAGTTAAAAAGAACTTACCAAGTCACTTGAAAAAGTATCTGGCTGTTCACAATATTAATTTTTATATTATCAATGCGATGAATATCTCAATTAAAAATGGACTTGGACGCCGCATTAATACAGTTTGTTCCGCGGCTTTCTTTGAAGTGACGGATATTATGAACCAAGAGACTTTCCTGCCGTTATTAAAACAGGAAGTTCAAAATGCTTATGGAAAAAAATCAATGAAACTAGTGGAAAATAACTGGAATGCGATTGATGAAACTTTTGAAGCTTTAACAAAAGTGGACGTGCCAACAGAATGGGCAAATATTGAAGTCCCAGTAAAAAATCCCAAAACAGATGAAAACAAACCTGCTTATATTCGTAATATCTTAGAACCGATTAATCGTCAAGAAGGCAATGGTTTATCTGTTAAAGACTTAATGGATAATGATATGTTAGGTGGAACAATGGCAATGGGATCTGCAGCTTATGAAAAGCGCGGCATTGCTTTAGAAGTTCCTGAATGGTTGCCAGACGCATGTACGCAATGTAATGAATGTGCCTTTATCTGTCCTCATGCTGCAATTCGTCCTTTCTTAGCTGATGAAGAAGAAAAAGCTGAAGCGCCTGAAGGATTCATTACTCGGAAAATGCGCGGCGCAGATGGCTTAGAATATCGTATTCAGGTATCTGTTGAAGATTGTACAGGTTGTGGTCTTTGTGTAGAGGCTTGTCCGGCTAAAGGAAAAGCATTAGTCATGAAACCGTATGAAGCGATGAAAGATGAAGCAATGAATTGGGCATTTGCAATGACATTACGTCAAAAGGCAAATCCTATAAAAAAAGAATCTGTCAAAGGCTCGCAGTTTGAACAACCTTTATTGGAATTTTCTGGTGCTTGCGCTGGTTGTGGCGAAACGCCTTATATCAAATTGTTAACACAGTTGTATGGGGATCGGATGATGATAGCCAATACAACTGGCTGTTCTTCTATCTGGGGTGGTTCTTCTCCAGCAACGCCTTATACCACCAATGCAAATGGTTGTGGTCCAGCTTGGTCAAATTCATTATTTGAAGATAACGCAGAATTTGGCTTAGGTATGTATATTGCCAATGAAACAAAACGAAAACGGTTGGTAACGGCGGTTAAAAATGTTTTGAATCAAAATGCTGTTTTACCAGAAACAAATGAATTGTTAACTGACTGGATGGAGCATATCCATGAGGGTAATGGTACACAACAACGGGCAGCAAAAGTTATTGCTGCATTAAAATCTGAAGTTAATAATCTTGCTGTAGCTCCATTGTTGGAATACCAAGATATGTTTGTAAAACCAAGTCAATGGATTATTGGTGGCGACGGTTGGGCATATGATATTGGTTATTCAGGCATTGATCACATTTTAGCTACTGGAGCAGACGTTAATATTTTTGTCATGGACAATGAGCTATACGCCAATACAGGTGGTCAAATGTCTAAAGCGACCCCAACTTCTGCTATTGCAAAATTTGCAGCTGGTGGGAAGAAAACCAAGAAAAAAGATTTGGGTATGATGGCAATTGCTTACCAAGATGTTTACGTAGCACAAATTTCAATTGAGGCTAACCCAAAACAAGCTTTAAAAGCAATTATGGAAGCTGAATCCTATCCAGGACCATCTGTTATTATTGGTTATACGCCATGTATTAACCATGGAATTAAAGGTGGGATGAGCCAATCAATCAAAGAGAGTAAAGCAGCTGTAGAAAGTGGCTACTGGCAACTATATCGCTATGATCCACGTTTAAGAGAAAAAGGCAAGGATCCAATGCGAGTAGATTTCAAAAAAGTTGATTTTACGAAAATGAATGAATTTTTGGAAAATCAAGTTCGTTTTTCTGCTTTGCGAATTATTAAACCTTCATCAGAAGAAGTTGATCAAATGTTAGGACAAACTGTTCAAGATATGGAAGAAAGAACAGAAGTGTACAGTCAATTAGCTGATTTGAAGAAATAATGAAAAGCCAGTTTTGCATTAAAAGCAAAACTGGCTTTTTAAAAGCTATAATAATATGCTTGTTAATCAGCAATCTCATGAATAGAAAAGCTAGCTAGTTGGAATAAATGATGATTTATTACAAAAACTTTATCATGTTGTTTTTGCACTTTACCAATTTCGTATTTGACAATTCTTTCCTCGCCAGCTTTTATGACATATTGTGATTGATAGCTGCTATGTCGTTTGGGATTATCTACCCAATTGTTACCATCCAAACTATAGCTATTATGAACTACTTGTACAACGCCTTCGTGGACTCTAATTTGAAAATACTTTGGGCCAGTCTGATTAAAGTGTAACGTGTGAACTCTTTTTTTTCCAAATAGTTTAGAAAGAATGACTTTTTCTGAATTAGTTTTCATTTGAGACTCCTACTTTAGGTAATTCAGATAAACGATGGCCAATATGATGAGCTAAGAGAGTAGATTTTGGTCGAATAATTAACTGAGAAGTATAAATTCCTTGATGGCCCGAGATGAAATAACTAATAAAAGCACTAACTACATAAAATGGCAGCATTTTGGAACCAAATAAGTCAATTCCCAACATAATTGTCGTTAAAGGCGCATTGGCGGCACACCCAAAGACACAAATCATTCCTATCGCAGCAAAAAGACTAGGTGTTAGATGAAAAAATGAAGCGATTCCTGAGCCTAATGCAGAACCAATATCAAATAACGGAGTAACTTCTCCGCCTTGAAAACCAGCTCCTAAACTTAAACTAGTAAAAAATAATTTAAACAAACCTTCTTTTGCTGTTGCTACTCCCGTAAAAGCATCGTCCATCATCCACAAACTCAAGCCTTCATACTTTTGTCCATTTAAAATGGTCATTAAAACAACAACAATCCCTGCAGTGATAAACGCGCGTATTAAATAGTTGCTAAAAAATTTGCGATAAATTTTTTTGGCATGGTGAGTTAAATAAGCAAAAAGTCGTCCAGCTAACCCAAATAAAATACTTGCGAGAACAAAGGCAAAAAGTAGACGAGGTGTAATGCTTGTTAACTCAGTAATATAATGATGAGTGTGAGTAGTTCCCCAAAGTTGTGCAGTAAAATCTCCTAGATAAGCAGCCATAAAACAAGAAAGCAAAGCGTTTCGTTCAATTTTGCCAATATAAGCCATTTCCATCCCAAAAAAAGCACCTGCCAAAGGGGTACCAAAAATAGAGGCAAAACCGGCACTAATTCCAGCGTGGACTAGCAATTTTCGCTTTTTTTTGTTTAATTTTAATTTTAATCCTAATCTATTGGAAATAACACCACCAATTTGAACGGCACTTCCTTCGCGTCCTACAGACGCACCAAATAAGTGAGAAAAAATTGTGAAAAAGAAAGTAAAAAATCCCATTCTAACAGGAACAGGTGCTTCTTTTTGAATACTTTCAATAATTAAATTATTACCTTTGTCTGCGCCTTTTCCGTAAGTTTGATACGAATAAGCAGTAATTATCCCAAGTACGGGAAGTAAGTATAATAGGTAAAAATGACTATCACGAAAATTTCCTACCCAAGTTAAACCAGTTAATAAGAAATGAGAAATAGTTCCCGTGGTAAGTGCAACAATTAATATAGCTCCATAAAAAATTCCGCTTTCTTTGACTATTTTTATTCCTGATTTTTCTTTCATTTAAATCCTCCTATATTATGCTATTTAATAATGGTAATAATGTTCTTATTTCTTTATTGTTCAAAGTTTGGAAATAAAGACAAAAAAAGCTAATGACTTCTACAAATAAACTTGTAGAAGTCATTAGCGTAATTGCGGTTTTGGATAAATCCAAGGGAGAACATCATTCCCAAAATATTTAACTATTGTTAGTCTAGCGAAAAGCATTATTCAAGTCAAGAAAATTTCAGAAATTTTTTTGTAAATATATAATCGCAAAACTTTGTCAGTTTGACCATGTTTTGATAACATGATGTTGTACTTAAAATAATTTTGAGGTGAAAAATATGCGAATAAATAAATCTAAAGTCGCCATTATTGGTAGCGGTCTAGTAGGTTCTTCAACAGCCTTCAGTTTAATTACACAAGGGGTTTGTGATGAAGTGTTAATGGTAGATATTAATGCTGAAAAAGCATCCGGTGAAGTGCGGGACTTACGCAATTCTATCCGATTTTTGGGGCGAAATGTTCGAGTGAAAGCCGGAACATATGCTGATTGTGGCGATGCTGATATTGTAGTTATTACTGCAGGAGCTCCTCCAAAAGCTGGTCAAACGCGGTTAGACACATTAGATATCAGTGCCAAAATTGCCAAATCAATTGTGCAGCCCGTAATGCAAAGCGGTTTTGATGGGATATTCGTTGTTGTTTCTAATCCTGTAGATATGTTAGCGCATTTAGTTTATAAATTATCAGGTCTACCAAAAAATCAGGTTATCGGTTCGGGGACTTCTGTTGATTCCGCTCGGCTACAAAACTTTTTAGCAGATTTAGTGGATGTTGATCCTAGAAGTGTTTATGCCTATGCTTTAGGTGAACACGGAGATTCTTTAATGGTACCTTGGTCGACAGTCACCGTAGCAGGAAAATCATTTACAGACATTATTGCAGACAATGCAGAACTAGTTGGAGATGTTGATTTAGATGAAATCGTCTACAAGACAACACAAGAAGGTTGGGAAATCTACAATCGTAAAGGAACAACATATTACGGTATCGCTTCAGCTTGCGTCGGTATTATTAAAGCAGTCTTATATGATGAAAATTCAATTGTTCCAGTTTCTACTTTATTAGAAGGTGAATATAATGAAGTAGGGATTTTTGCAGGCGTTCCAGCAGTTTTAAATCGTTCGGGTGTCTTTGATATTTTAGAAATTCATATGACAGCAGAAGAAGAAGCTAAATTCCGTCATTCTGCAACTGTTATTCGTGAATATACAGAAAAAATTCGAAAGTATGAAAACTAGTCTAGTTGAACGTCCTACAGTGTTTCTGGAAAAATTATGGAGCTTGATAGTCATTAACTAGTGCGAAAATTTTGCGTAAAAATCTTTTAAAAAATAAAATAATGAATAATTTGATAACTCAACGCTATAAAAACGCGCTTACCAAGAGCTGATTTGTATGAGCAGATTGTTTAAGAAAGACAGATACGGAAATTATGCTATTAAATGACAAATATCTAAGGCCCTAAATAAAGTAAAAGAAGTATTAATTGTACAAATTGAATTGACAAACTTAGTGAAGCTGCACAAAAAACACTAACTGGTTTTTAGGAGGGCAGAAATTGCAAGTAGAAGTTAAAAATAAAGATTTTCATTACCAATTGACGATTGAAAGAAAAACCATTCAAGATGTTTCCATGATTGTATGCGGTACAATTTTAATAACAAATTTAATAAAGTACTACCGTAAAAAGCGATAGTAAGTATTTGGACTACATTTCGTCATGAAGTAACAAAATAATATTTTTGTAATTTTTAAGTGGAAAATAATAATTTATGATGCCATTTAAAGTTTTCTTAATTTTTTGTACCTTAATTTTAATTGCTGTATGACAATTGTCAGAATATTATGGGATAAATACTTCCAAATTTGAAAGGAATTGCACGGCTATTTTTAAATAAACGTGGTTTTTTGTAATAAACTTTGTAGAACTGAAATATTCTGTTATGGTGTTGTTACCTACAAGTTGTCGCTCCTTGTTATGATATAAAAGTCGTTTGAGACGAATATTGAAATCATAAAGGAGCAACTTATATATGAAATTAGTAAAATCGCTTTTTACAACAACAGCACTTTTAGCTGGCATCGCAGCATTTGGTGTTAATGCCAATGCAGCAGAAGTTGAGCATACCGTTACAAGTTCAGACACATTAACAAGTATTTCATTGAAATACTATGGTGACACAGATCATGTACAAACAATTGCAACAGCAAATAATATTAAAAATGTCGATTTGATCATTGATGGTCAAGTATTAAAATTTGATACAGACAAAAATGTTACAACATCAACAGAAGCTACGGCTTCCCAAGCTAGTCAAACTACGACACAAGATGAAAACCAAACAGGCTATTCAGGTCGTACTTTCACAATGGAGTCAACGGCATATAGTTCAGACCCTGCTGATGCTTTAGGAGGGGGAACGGTGACTGCAACAGGTCAAAATCTTTTGGAAAATCCTATGGCAGTAGCTGTTGATCCGAATGTAATTCCCTTAGGTACACATCTATATGTAGAAGGTTATGGTGAAGCTTATGCGGTAGATACCGGTTCTGCAATTCAAGGAAATATTATTGATGTTCATTTCCCAACAGCAGCGCAATGTAATGCTTGGGGGCGTCGTCAAGTACAAGTAACGATTTTAGATAACTAATATAAAAATATTGCGAGTAGTTCAATTCAGTCTCTTTTCTTTAAAAAAGGACAGAATTGAGCTATTTTTTTGTATTAGGTATGAAAAACTAATTAATAAAATTATGAGATAATAAATTGTATTATTAAAATAGTTACATAGTTTTGTATTTTATTTGTCATTTTATTGTATACTTGAATTATTGGAAGCTTTTTTGAGAAAGAAAGTGAATATTTGTTAAGGAGGGAAAATATGCAAAAAAATTTTCAAGAAGTAATTGTTGCGATTTTACCGATGACTGTCTTGATAATCATTTTGACTTTTATTTTTGCACCATTACCTGTTGAAGATTTGGCAACTTTTATTGTAGGTGCTGGAATTATGATGGTTGGGATGACCTTATTTTTATTTGGGGCTGAATATTCGATGTTACGTGTTGGTGAATTAGTAGGGGAGTATATGATCAAACGGCGTAGTTTAGCAATTATGATTAGTCTGGGATTTTCAATTGGAATTGGCATAACAATTGCAGAGCCTTCTGTTCAAGTCCTGGCTCAGCAAGTAACAGAAATTTCTGAAGGTACTATTACAAAAGCAGTCTTGATTGGAGTAGTAAGCATTGGGACAGGGATATTTTTGGCGTTTGCCCTGTTGCGAACAGTATTTCGACTATCCTATTATCAAATGATGTTAGTTGGTTATGTTGCAGTTTTCATCGCCTCTTTTTTCACTAGTCCGGAATTTATGCCCATTGCCTTTGATGCTGGTGGTGTGACAACAGGGCCGGTTACGGTACCTTTTATTTTAGCTCTGGCTAGCGGTTTAACTAGTATGATTCATCAAGGGAAAGGAGAAAATGACAGTTTTGGAATGGTGGGGGTTTCCTCACTAGGACCAATTCTTGCCGTGATGGTTTTGGGGGTGATTTTTCAGTGATCTTTTTACAACAGGTCTTTACTGGTTTTACTGAAATGATTAAAGATGTCTTAATTGCAATTTTTCCGATTGTCTTTTTATTTATTTTGTTAAATTTTACAAGCTTTAAATTAAGTAAAAAAAAATTCAGTCAGATTTTAAAGGGCTTTTTAATTACAACAATCGGTCTAATTTTATTTTTGCATGGCGTTAATATTGCCTACGTACCAGTGGGACAATATTTAGGTAGTGAAATTGCACAGCTGGAGTATAACTGGATACTAATTCCCTTGGGCTTTTTGATGGGGTTTCTCGTAGGTTTTGCTGAACCAGCAATTCATGTGATGGTTAAACAAGTTGAAGAAGAAAGTGGCGGTACCATCCGAGGCAGAATTTTGTTAGCAGTTGTTTCTCTTGGAATAGGTGCAGCTGTTAGTCTGTCCATGTGGCGGTTATTAGCAGGTTTTAGTCTATATTATTTTCTTATTCCGGGTTATCTCTTAGTTTTTATTTTGGGGCGCAAAGTTGACAAAATGTTTTTAGCTATGGCTTTTGATAATGGTGGAGTAGCGACAGGTCCTATGTGTTCGACCTTTATTTTATCAATGGCAGTTGCCATTGCATCTGAAATTGAAGGGCGTAGCCCTTTAATTGATGGTTTTGGTGTTGTCGCTTTAATTGCCTTAACCCCGATTCTATCGACATTAGCATTAGGTTATATTTATAAAAGAAGAGCAGAACAAAAAGTAGTAATAATGGAGGATGAGAAATGAATAAACCAGTAGCATTGAATCTTGAAATGATTATTACAATTGTGGATCGTGGCATTGGGGATGAGGTCGTTAAATATTCAAAACTTGCTGGAGCAAATGGCGGAACTTTGCTCCATGGCAAGGGATCTGGTTCTCACGATAAAGGAAAGTTCTTTGGTATTGAAATTGAACCAGAAAAAGATATTGTGTTGACTTTAGTTCCTGATAGTTTAACAAATGAAGTGATGGATGCAATTGGTAAAGGAATTAGAATTAGTGAACCAGGAAATGGGATTTGTTTTAGTATTGATATTGATAAGGTGATGGGAATCACAGAAATTAATTCCTATCGAAAAGTAGTTGATATGGATCAATTATTAGATTAGTGTAACAGTAAAGAAAAATATCCAGTAGTTATCACTTATTCTTTTTAAAGACGAAGAGATAACTACTGGATATTTTTAATTTAAGGAGTTTCATTTGGTAATTGTACTTTTTGCTCTTGATCTAAACGGCGTAAATCTTTCATGGCTTTAATATAAGAATATAATAAAACGATTACCGATCCTGCCCAAGCTAATGGTGACGCAGCTGCTGCACCTGGATATTGGAAGTAGTGGGTTAAAACAATTGCAGCAAAAGAACGCATGATTAATTCCATAATACCAGCAATGGTAGGGATTTTTGTTTGTCCTAAACCCTGGAGAGTATAACGTAAAATGAAGAGAATAGCTAAAATCCAATATAGGCTAGCAACAATTAGGAAGTAAATACGCGCCAATTCAAAAACTTTTGTTTCACTACGATTGACAAATAACGCGACAAAAGAATCACCAAATAAAATTACGACAATCCCAGCAATGATACTAAAAATAATACTCATAATTAAGCATTGCTTAACGCCTTCTAAAATACGGCCATATTCTTTGGCACCATAATTTTGGGCGGTAAAAGTGGCCATAGTGACACCGAAACTCATCATGGGCTGAGTCGCAAACTGATCAATTCGACCGGCGGCAGCTTGAGCGGCTACTGCATCGGTCCCCAAACTATTTAGAGCGGACTGTAAAATAACTGCCCCGATTGCAATAATAGAAGCTTGAAAGGCCATTGGTAAACCAGCATTTAAGTGAACACGGTATTCCGCTTTTAATGCTTTAAAATCTTTTTTACTAATTTGTAGTAAAGGAATGCGCCGTTTAATATAAACAAAACACATCAAACTGGCTGACATTTGGGCGATAACCGTTGCATAACCAGCTCCAGCGACGCCCATATTAAATTTGGTAATAAAAACTAAATCTAATATGACGTTGATAATTACTGCAAAAATCAAGAAAAATAAAGGCGTGCGACTATCGCCTAATGCACGTACCATATTGCTTAAAAGGTTAAACGCCATAGCTGCAAACATCCCACCTAGTATAACCGAAATAAATTCTTGTGCTTGTTCAAAAATTTCGGGTGGGGTTTGCATAATATGCAATAGAGGTTCTAGAAAAATCAAACTTAGTATGGTTAAAACAAGTGTAACGATTAAACTGATTACAAGACTAGCAGCAAAACTCTTTTTTACCCCTTTATAATCTTTTGCACCAAAACGTTGCGCTGTGATAATGGAAAGTCCTGCTGTTAATCCTTGGGCAAATCCGATGATTAAAAAGGTGATACTACCTGTTGAACCTACTGCAGCTAAAGCGTCTTTTCCGATTGTTTGACCAACAATAATCATGTCTACCATATTGTAAAATTGTTGGAAAATATTCCCTACAAATAATGGAATTGTAAACATAAAAATAAGTTTAGCCGGTGTTCCCTTTGTCAGATCTTTCATCTATTTACTCCTATTTTTTTGTAAAATTATTATTTATTCAAACTTATTGAGCTAGGCACAGTAAATGGTAGCATAACGGCGATTAAATACAAGCCTTTTCAAAAAGGTTTTGCCAGAATTTTCATCTTTTTCATGACATTTCTTTTTATTACTGGGATAATAACGGTAAGGAGGCGGCAGGATGAAAGTTGTATTGATACGCCACGGTGAAAGTATTGCAAATTTTGAAAATTATTGGACGGGCTGGCTTGATGTTCCATTGACCACAAAAGGAGAAAATCAAGCAAAAGCAGCGGGAGTAAAAATTAAAGAAGCCAATATCCATTTTGATGCTGTTTTTACTTCTGTTTTGCAACGTGCTATTGTAACAAGTCAATTGGTCTTAGAAGCAAGTAATCAATTGTGGTTGCCTGTAGTAAAGACTTGGCGCTTAAATGAACGACATTATGGGGCGTTAATTGGCAAAAACAAAGATGAGATGATAGCAATTTACGGCGTAGAACAAGTTAAAAAGTGGCGACGAGGTTATTTTGAAGTGCCGCCATTAGAACTGGTGGGAAATTTTGATCGTCGCTATCAAAACTTGGCGATTCAAGATTTACCAAAAGGAGAAAGTTTAAACTTAACGGTTAAGCGAGTTGTTCCCTTGTGGCAAGATCAAATTGTTCCGCAACTACTAAAAGGGAAAAATATTTTAATAGCCGGCCACGGCAATAGTCTACGCGCATTAGTGAAATATTTGGAAGCCGTTCCGGAAAATGAGATGGAAACAATTAAGATTCCCAATGCTGCACCTATTGTTTATGAATTTGACGAAAGATTGCATATAATAAGTAAAAATATGTTATAAACACGAACTTTTTAATTGGAAAGTTTTATTTTTGTTCACTTTTTTGTCGAAAGGACAGTTTATTTTTGCTATACTCGAAAAAAACAGGAGGTATTTTTATGAAAGCTATTTTAACAGTAATTGGACAAGACAAGGTTGGAATTATCGCCGGTGTCAGTCAAAAATTGGCTGATTTAGATATTAATATTTTAGATGTCTCTCAAACCATTATGGAAGATTATTTTACAATGACCATGATGTTACAGTTAACACAAAATGCAGATTTTGAAAGTATCAAAAAGGCACTCAACTTGGTTGGAGACAAGTTAGGCGTTAAAATCAACATTCAAAATGAAGAAATTTTTAATGCAATGCATAAATTATAGTAAGGAGTTTTAACCATGGAGACAAATCAGATTTTAGAAACTATTCGTATGGTAGAAGAAGAAAACTTGGATATACGAACCATTACAATGGGAATCTCTTTACTAGATTGTATCAGCAGTGATGTCAATAAGACCTGTGATAATATCTATCAAAAAATTACTACAAAAGCCCGCAATCTGGTGAAAGTAGGAGAAGATATTGAAACAGAATTTGGTATTCCTATTATTAATAAGCGAATTTCAGTAACCCCCATTTCACTTATTGCAGCAGCAAGTGGAACAAACGATTGTATTCCGTTTGCAAAGACTTTAGATAAAGCGGCAGTTGCTTTAGGTGTAAATTTCATTGGTGGATTTTCTGCGTTAGTAGAAAAGGGATATCAGGGTGCAGATAAAGCATTAATTGCTTCTATTCCAGAAGCACTAAAAGAAACCCAATTTGTTTGTTCATCGGTAAATATTGGTTCTACGCGAGCAGGGATTAATATGGATGCGGTCAAATTAATGGGCGAAACAATAAAAAAGACAGCGGATGCCTCTGATATGGGTTGTGCAAAATTAGTTGTTTTTGCTAACGCAGTAGAAGATAATCCTTTTATGGCTGGTGCTTTTCATGGCATTGGCGAAGCCGATTGTGAAATTAACGTAGGTGTCAGTGGTCCGGGTGTAGTAAAAAGGGCATTGGAAAAAGTTAAAGGAGAATCTTTTGATGTAGTGGCGGAAACAGTTAAGAAAACTGCTTTTAAAATCACGCGCATGGGTCAAATGGTTGGACAAGTCGCTTCAAAACGTTTGGGCGTACCTTTTGGAATAGTCGATTTATCATTAGCACCAACGCCTGCCGTAGGAGATAGTGTAGCTTTAATTTTAGAAGAAATGGGTTTAGAATCAGTCGGAACTCACGGAACTACTGCTGCTTTAGCGCTTTTAAATGATGCAGTGAAAAAAGGAGGCGTCATGGCATGTAATCACGTTGGCGGACTATCTGGAGCTTTTATTCCGGTTTCTGAAGATGCGGGTATGATTAGAGCTGTCGAAAATGGATTACTAAATTTAGAAAAATTAGAAGCGATGACTGCGATTTGTTCGGTTGGACTGGATATGATTGCTATTCCTGGTGATACAACTGCTGAAACGATTGCGGCGATGATTGCCGATGAAGCAGCAATTGGTGTGATTAATCATAAAACTACAGCTGTTCGCATTATTCCGGCGAAAGGTCAAAAAGTAGGCGATATGGTAGAGTTTGGTGGACTGTTAGGTAGAGCACCGGTTATGAAAGTTAACCCTGCAAAAAGTGCAGATTTTATTGCACGAGGCGGCCGAATTCCTGCGCCTATCCATTCGTTTAAAAACTAAAAGTTGGTGGGTGGTACAAATGAAAGAGTTTATTTGGGATTTTGATGGAACATTATTTAATACGTACCCCAATATGTTAAAAGCCATTTTAATAGTTTTGCAAGAAGAAGGAATAGATGCCAAAGGTGAGGAAATCTATCGGCTTTTGAAAGAAAAATCTTCCAAAGCGGTTGCTGAACACTATCATTTGAATTTTGTTGATTTTTCCGAACGCTTTCATAAGTATGAAGATGAAATGAAAAAGTGGCCACGTCCTTTTGAAGGTGTAAAAGAGATGCTATCTGCAGTGAAAGAGAAGGGTGGTCAAAATTTTATTATGACTCACCGAACTGTCTCTTCTACAAAAAAACTATTAAGCTATTATCAATTGACTGATTTTTTTATTGAAATTGTGGGTGAAGAAAATAGATTCGCTCGAAAACCTAGTCCAGAGGCGTTACTTTATTTGGTTGGTAAATATGAGCTGCAAAAAAGCCAAACGGTTATGATTGGGGATCGACTTTTAGATATTGCAGCAGGTCAGAATGCAGGTTTAAAAACTTGTTTTTTTGATAATGAAAATTTATTGAAAAATATCGCTGCCGATTATCATGCTACTGATTTTCAACAATTACAAAATCTCATCTTAAATTAAAAAAATCGTAAAAATTAGCTTAGGCTGATTTTTACGATTTTTTGATTGTTGCATTTTTTTCTTTTTCTTTTGCGTAAATAATTGTGAAAGGAGGAAGAAAATGCAATTTTTTTATGAACAAAAAAACCGTTTGCTGATTCTTAGTGTAGTATCCATTTTCTTACTAATTATAGGGGGATTGTTTATTTGGAAAAAACAAAGCGATGACCAACCTTGGGAAGCACTTCCTGTAGCAAGCAGTAGCAATCAGACAAAAGAAGCTAAGAAAAGTAATAGTAAGGATAAAGACGATAGAATAACCGTAGATGTTAAAGGAGAAGTTGTCAAACCTGGTGTTTATGAATTACCTAGAGAAGCACGAATGCAAAAACTTATTGAGTTGGCTGGTGGTTTTACCAAAGAGGCGCAACAAAAGGAAATTAATCTAGCGCAAAAATTAACAGATCAACAAATGATTTACGTTCCCAATCAAAAAGAAGTGAATAGTATTAATAATATGGTAGAAAAAGAAAAGACAGAAAACAATGTGACAGAAATGGTTAATATTAATACCGCAAATTTAACTGAGCTGCAGACACTGTCAGGTATTGGTATCAAAAAAGCAGAGGCAATTATTAGTTATCGGGAAGAAAATGGAAATTTTAAAGCAATTGAAGAACTAAAAGAAGTTTCGGGAATCGGAGAAAAGACGGTTGAAAAATTACGTGCATCGATTACAATATAAATAAAATAATAAAGGAGCAACACTATGACTGATCAAAGAATCCCTTGGGACCAATATTTTATGGCACAAGCGGTACTTTTAGCATTACGCAGTACATGTACCCGTCTTGAAGTCGGAGCAACGTTAGTAAAAGATAAACGGATTATTGCAGGAGGTTATAATGGATCAGTTAGTGGCGACATTCACTGTATTGATGATGGGTGTTATGTCGTAGATAATCATTGCATTCGTACCATCCATGCCGAAATGAATGCATTATTGCAATGTGCTAAATTAGGTATCTCGACAGATCAAGCAGAAGTATATGTTACCCATTTTCCTTGCCTACAGTGTACAAAGGCGTTACTACAGGCCGGAATTCGTAAAATTTATTATTTACATGATTATCGTAATGATCCTTATGCGATTGAATTAATTGCACAAGTTGGGGCAACTGCTCAAAAAGTTATTTTAGATCCCGAATATTTTCAAAAACTTTCTTTTGGTTCTTTAAATGAAGTAATTGATTAAAGGATTAACCAATCGTTGGATTTTCCCGAGTCTGGCAATGGTTTTACTCATTAGTGGTATTTACTTAAATTGCTTTCTGCTATTTTTACTATTAACTTTATATTGTATCTATTTTTGTTGCAGCCGCCAATTCAAACTTATTTTTGTAATTGGTTGCTGCAGTTTTTTTATCGTACCACGTATTATGATGACTTTAGAAAAAATCGATCAAACGTACTCTTTAAATCAACAGTTTGTGATAAAAGTTGCTCCTGACAGCTTGAAAATTAACGGAGACAGTTTGAGTTTTTATGGTGAAAATAAAAAAGGCGCATTGTTTCGTTGTTATTATACTTTGAAAAATGAATCCGAAAAAAATTGGGTGACAAAAAAGAATCTCCAACAAAATTATGCGCTTGTCAATGGAACGTTTACTAAAGGTAGGCAACAACGAAATTTAGCCGGTTTTAATCAAAAGCAATATTTGAGGAGCCATGGCTATTGTGGCATTATCAATATAAAAAAAATTACTTGGTACAGTAAAAAGAACTTTGAACTAAATCAATTTCGTGCGTATTTGATTCGTCAGCTCAAAGAAAAGTTACCCAAGAAAACGAGTGCTTATTTATGTGCGCTATTTTTTGGGTATAAAGATCAAGATTTTAAGGAAACACAACTGACGTTGTCACCAAGCGGCATTTTACACTATTTTAGTATTTCTGGGATGCATGTGCATATTTTTTTAGGAGTTTTTTTAAGTTTATTCCAACTTCTACGATTGACATTAAAAGAAAGCATTTTACCAATGACTATTTTTGCTGTTTTGATTATTGTCTTGACGGGGGGAGCTATTGGAATATGGCGAGCAACGTTGCTTTTCTTCTTAAATAGTTTAACCAAATTACTGCCAGTTGTTTTATCTGCATTGGATAAATTTGGCATCGTCCTTTTGGTTTGTTTGTGGATAGATCCATTATTGATTTTCCAAACAGGGGGACAATTGTCTTTTCTCATATCTTTTCTATTATTAGTAACCCAAAATGAGCAAGGAAAGTTAAAAGACTTTAAAAAGAGTTGTTGGCTAACGCTATTAGCATTACCAATCATTTGTTTTTATTTTTACGAGTGGCCCTTATTGGGAGGTGTTCTAACTGTTGTATTGTTACCCGTCTTTAAGTTTTTCTTATTGCCAATGGGGCTTTTACTTATCATTAGTACATTTGTTTTTTCGTTTAACTTTTTGATTTACTTATTTGAAAATTTTATTTTTTTATTTGAAAATATCCTAAAATGGACAATTTATTTTACTGTTCCCATTGGTTGGCTTCCTACTTTGTATGTTTTTTTTCTCACGGTATTTGGAATATTTCTTTATCAAAAAAAATTTCCCAAAATTGTATTAGTTGGAATATTACTATTTCTCCCTATCCTGATTAATCGTTCAACATTTCCTCTAATGGCAGCTTTTATTGACGTCGGGCAAGGAGATAGCATCTTATTTAAGGCTCCCTTTAATCGTGAAGTTATTTTAGTCGACACAGGAGGTAGAATAACCTTTACCCAAGAAAAATGGCAACGAAAAATTCAAAATAGTAATGCTCAAAATACAGTGATTCCTTTTTTAAAAGCGTGTGGCATTAAAAAAATTAATAAGCTGATTATTACGCATGGGGATAGTGATCATATGGGAGACTTAACAGAAATATTACATCATTTTACTGTAAAGGAACTGATTTTAGGAGCGGGGAGTGAAAAACATCCTAATCTTTCAAAATCTTTAAAAAAACTTCCGCGTAAAACTGATTTAAAATTACTTTCCGGAGCGCATTACGTAAAGGGGTATTTTCCGTTACAAATTTTTGCTCCAGAAAATAGTAACGGTGAAAATGAAGATTCTATTGTGGTACAAACGAAAATAAGAAATCAAAATTTCTTATTGACTGGGGACCTAGATCAGTCTGGAGAAGAACGTCTACTAAAGGAATATAAAAATCTGAAAAGCGATGTATTAAAACTAGGTCATCATGGAAGTAGAACATCTTCTTCGGCACGATTTATTGGCCAACTGAAACCACAAGCAGCAATTGTTTCTTGTGGTTTAAGTAATCGTTTTAATCATCCGCATCACGAAGTCTTGGAAACATTAAAAAGTCATCAAGTAGCACTTTTTCGTACGGACCAGCAAGGAATGGTTTATTTTTCTTGGGGCTTTATAAATCAAGTAGCTGCTCCTGAAGTACTCCAAGATTCTTCTAGCCCTTAATAGCTGAAAATGTTAGGATAGAAAAAGAGTAATTGAAGGAGAAATAAAATGAAAGCCCAAGAAGCATTGCAAGCAATTAAAGAAAAACCACTGGCGCCTTTATATCTTATCTTAGGTACTGAAAGTTATTTGCAAAATCGTATTAAACAAGCATTCATGGAGCGGCTACAATTAGAAAAAGATGACTTGGATTTTGTGTATTTTGATTTAGAACAAGATCCTTTGAATTTAGTTGTAGCAGAAGCGCAAACACCATCTTTATTTTCTATTGAAGACAAGCGTTTGATTATTGCTGAAAATCCTTTGTTTTTGACAGCTGAAAAAAAGAGTAATGTGATTGAACAAGACTTAACCGACTTTTTAACGTATCTGGCAGCGCCCGCAGAAAGTGGCGTCGTAGTTATTATTGCGCCATACGAAAAGCTGGACGAACGTAAAAAAGTTAGCAAGTTGCTGAAAAAACAAGCAACGATAATCGATGTCCAACCCTTGAAAGAACAAGAAGTGCAACGTTATGTCCGGCAAACTTTTGAGTCCGCTCAGATTCAGTTAGAACGTAGTGCATTTGAAACCTTTATGCAGCTTACAGAAATGGACTTAACAAAGGCGATGCAAGAAGTGAAGAAGTTGCTATTATATGGAGCAACAGGAGCCCCTCTAACTAAAGAAATAATTTTACAGCTTGTCCCGCAATCTTTGGAGAATAATATTTTTGAGTTGACAGAAAATGTTTTAGCGGGGAATGCCGATAAAGCGTTACGGATATATGATGATTTACATCTACAAGGGGAAGAAACGATTAAAATTAATGCGATTTTAATTGGTCAAGTGCGGTTATTGTTGCAAACTAAGATATTAATGAAAGCGGGGTATCAACAAGCTAATATAGCACAAACGTTAAAAGTTCATCCTTATCGTGTGAAATTAGCAATGCAACAAGCAAAAAAATATGCTGAAAAACAACTAATGGTCTTGTTTGATGAATTGGTTGAAAATGATTACTTGGTAAAGACAGGACAAATGGATAAAGAGTTTTTATTTCAACTTTTTGTTTTAAAAACAGCAAAATAAAAAAGCGTTGAGGCTTTAACCTCAGCGCTTTTTAAGACTATTTAGCGATTTTTTTGCTTAAACGAGCTTTATCGCGGTTAGCTTTATTTTTGTGGATCAAGCCTTTTGTTTCGGCCATATCGATCGCTTTGCTAGCTTCTTTATACAAAGCTTCAACGTTGTCGGCACCAGCTTCGACAGCTTGTTCGAATTTTTTGATGCTTGAACGCACAGCACTCATTTGAGATGAATTTTTAGCGTTAGCAGCAGTGCTAGTTTTCACGCGTTTGATTGCAGATTCAATGTTTGGCATAAGTTTCACCTCCGAATAAAAAGTTTTGTATGACGTGTCACACAAATCAACACTAGTCATTATACCCAAACATTGTAAGCAATGCAATAAAAGTTGTAAAGAAATTTTACTTAACAGAAAAAGTTAAAAAAATAGCGCAAACAAAATCGAAATATGCTATGATACTAACGTAAAAAAACAAATCTGCTTTTTGGTGGTGTAATTTTTTGAGTATAGCATTAGTTGTAACGATTACTTTGGTGATGGGTGTTATTTTTGTTAATGGTTGGACCGACGCACCCAATGCTATTGCGACAGCTGTTTCTACGCGTGTTTTAAAACCTAACGTAGCAATCTGGATTGCAGTAATCATGAACTTTCTCGGTGCATTAGTAATGACTTATTTTAATGCACAAGTCGCAGAAACAATCAGTAATATTGTAAGTTTTGATGCTCAGGGAAATCTTGGCGCATCGCAAGTAGCACTTGCTGCTTCACTTTTTTCGATTGTCGTCTGGGCCGTTGCGGCTTGGTATTTTGGAATTCCGACTAGTGAATCCCATGCCTTAATTGCCGGTTTGACTGGTTCTGCAATGGCTCTTGGAGGGCTTGGTGCGGTTAATGGACAAGAGTGGGTTAAAGTGTTAATTGGTTTAGTGGTCTCGACAATTTTAGGTTTTGGTGGTGGCTATCTAATTACTAAATTGATTGCTATTATTTTTCGGGATGTTCCCCGACGTAAGGCCAATAAGTTCTTTACTGTGGGGCAAGCTGTTGCTGCTGGGGCAAATGCATTTTTGCATGGCGCACAAGATGGACAAAAGTTTATGGGGGTTTTCATGTTAGGCCTTTACTATAACAACCTAGCTGAAAAAACAGGCGGTGGCTTCACTATTCCATTGTGGGTAATGGCGTTATGTTCTATCACAATGGGAATTGGGACTTCCGTTGGTGGAATGAAGATTATTAAATCTGTTGGAATGGATATGGTGAAGTTGGAAAAATACCAAGGCTTTTCTGCTGATGTTAGTGCAGCAATTGTGTTGTTTTTAGCCTCAGTATTTGGTATTCCGGTTTCTACTACACACACAAAAACAACAGCGATTATGGGCGTTGGCGCTTCAAGACGGCTTTCCAGTGTTGATTGGCGCATTGTAAAGGAAATGATTTTTGCCTGGGTGATGACTTTTCCAGGTTGTGGTTTGATTGCCTATTTAATGGCAAAATTATTTGTCGCTATCTTTTAATTTTGATAAGGAGCTTATACAATGGCACGAAGAAAACAATATGACTTTTTAGGTGCAATGGCACATTTAACTAAAAATGCAGCAGATGCTGCTGAAGTATTGGTACAGTTGGTAAAAAATTATTCTTCTGAAACGCTTGTTTTAGAAGCAGAAAAAATTCATGACTTAGAAAAAGAAGGCGATCGTATTGTAACGGAGCTGACTAATGAATTATATGATGCTTTTATCACACCAATTGATCGGGAAGATATTTTGGTCATTGCTGAAAGAATAGATGATATATTAGATGGTATTAATGCTTTGACTTATCTATTTGAAAATTTAGCTATTACGAAAATGCGGCCACAAACAGATGAGTTTGCAAAAATGGTCTTGGTCGCAACCAATGGCGTTCACACTGCCATGCAGGAATTCCCAAAGTTTAAACACTCCAAAACATTGAAAAAAATGATTGATGAAGTAAATCGCGTTGAATCAGAATCTGATCAGTTGTATTCTGAATTGAAAAAAAGTTTATTTACCGAAGAAACGGATGTTTTAGAGATTATCAAGTGGAAAGATGTCTATGATCGCTTAGAACAAATTGTAAATGCTAGTGAAGATGCTGTGGATATTATTGATGGCATGGTAATCAAAAACACCTAAAAAATACGCAAACCATTCCTAAACGTTGAAGTGGTTTGCGTATTTTTAGTTACATGTATGAAGAAGCTATTTCAATAGTAACAAAATTTATTGTTCTGAAACAGAGTTAAAATGAATTAAAAAGACAGCAGCAGCCATTTTAATGGCTGCTGCTGTCTTTTTTTTAAATACTAATTAATTACATAGCAATTAACCAATAGCCAATAAGAATAACACCTAGGACAATGCGGTACCAACCGAATATAGTAAAGTCGTTTTTCTTAATATAACTCATTAAGAATTTAATTGCTAAAACGGAAACAATGAAAGATACAGCTGTACCAACTAATAAAACAATTGTGCTTTGGAAACTAAAACTGTTACCATGTAAAATGAACTTCACTATCTTTAAACCGCTGGCGCCAATCATGGTTGGAATTCCCATAAAAAATGAGAATTCAGTTGCTACAAAGCGAGAAGCACCAATTAGAATGCCTCCTAAAATCGTCGCTCCCGAACGAGAAGTACCTGGAACCAAAGAAAGTACTTGGAACATACCTACAATTAGTGCGGCTTTGTAAGTAAATTTATTTAAATCCGTACATTTTGGTGTTACGTTTTTGTTACGTTTTTCTACAACGATAAACGCAATCCCATAAATAATTAACATGAGTGCAACCGGAAAAAATTTATGGAAGTGTGCATCCAACCAATCATCTAAAGGTAATCCAATAATAACAGAAGGAATAACGGCTACAATAACTTTGAACCAAAGATTCCAAGTATCTTTTTTCTCAATAGCACTTTTACTAGGAGAAAAAGGATTTAATTTATTAAAATAAAGATAAATCACTGCTAGTATTGCACCTAATTGAATGACGACATTGAACATCGTCATAAATGCTTCTGATTCTTGCAACTTAATAAATTCATTGGCCAAGATTAAATGTCCAGTACTACTAATCGGCAACCATTCCGTGATCCCTTCAATGATCCCTAAGATAATTGCTTTTAAAATGTTAAGCAAAAACATGCTTTCATTCCTTTCTAAAATTGATGAGTTTGTAGTTAGCATTAAGCGCTATAAAAAGATTACAGGCTATAGTATACCCTTAAATTTTTGGAAAACCAATTGCTTTATTGAGTCTTTTATAAAAAAAAGACAATCCTCAAAATCTTTTGGAGGATTGTCTTGAAGATGAATATTTTTTTGAAAACTTATTTATTAGCCGGTTTATGCTAAAAGATTTTTTGAAATCTTTTTGCCTTCTTCGATAAAATTAGTCGATCCAACTTCTTCAATGTTGAAATTACCATTTTCATCATAGCTTATACGAGTGACGCTGCCATTTTGCAAGTCTACCCGGACTGGTTGTGTTTCATCAATTAAATTGAGCAAAAAGGCAATTGTAAAACCGTGAGAAACAATGATAGCTTTACCACCGCCTTTTTTTTGAATGCGATGGGCAATGTCTTCAAAACCAGAAAGTACACGAGTTTTAATTGTTTCAAAATCTTCTGCCCAATTAGCGGTGTCAGCGTCTTTAACTGCTTCAGCTATTTTTTTAAAAGAAATATTTGTTTCCCACATCTCTGCGCTATCTTTAAAATTTAAAATCCGTGGTAACACGCCCCACATTTCAGAATCATAGCCGCCTTCTAATGAACCCCAACACCATTCTCTGATTCGGTTATCTACAGAATAGGAAATTTTACTGCCAGTTTTATGTTCCCCTAAGATGATGCGCATTGTCTCAATTGCTCGGCCGGAATCACTAGAGACAGCTTCAACAAAGTCTGTTTCTTTTAGGCCAAGACCTAAGTAATGAATCATTTCTGCCCCTTTTTCAGTTAACGGTGTATCACACCAACCTTGAGCCCGTTGAAGTGCATTAAACATCGTTTTACCGTGGCGAATAACATATAGTTCAACTTTTTCCATCTCGAAATCTCCTTTTTATTTCAATTTTCGTTATTTTGACTGCAAAAGAAAGCAGTTTTTAAAGTGTTGTCTAAAAAAACGGATTTGTTTGTTTTTCACGTTCAATCGTTGTAGCATCTCCATGTCCTGGATAAACTGGAAATTCATCAGGTAAGGTAAATAGCTCAGTTTTGATACTAGTTAGTAGTTGTTGAAGATTGCCAGTGGGTAAGTCGGTCCGGCCAATACTACCACGGAATAAGGCGTCACCACTTATAACAAAATCATTGAAAATAAAACTTACACTGCCGATTGAATGCCCTGGAGTAGCAACAACTTTAAAAGACAAATCGCCAAATACATACTCTTTTAATACGAATAAAAAATCAGCTGGGGTAACAACAATGTTTGCCATATCTTCATGTCGTCCTAAACCTGAAAGATTCATCATCGGATCTTGCAACCAGTCTGCTTCTAGTGGACTAACGTAAAGCGGAATATCGTAGTAGTTACGCAATTCATCTACAGCACCAATATGGTCGTAGTGAGTATGGGTTAATAAAATAGCTAGCGGTTTTGCTTTTAATTTTGTAATCTCTTGCTTAATAATAGGTCCGTCAGCACCAGGATCAATGATTAAAAGACTCTCTTTTTCAGCTACCAAATAGCAATTTTCTTGAATTTCGCCTGTTGGAATTTTGATAATTTCCATTTTTTCGCCTCCAAACAACATTTGTCATTTCTAGTATAGCTTAAAGCACAAAAACAAACAAAGAGAGATGTCTGAAGAAATGGTTCAGATAAATATGCTATGATAACAACAAATGAGAGTAATGGTAGTGGAGGTAGGAGATAGTGGAATTTTATTTGCGAGATAGCTTATTAGCGTTGGGAATGAAGGCAATTGTATTGGCAAAAGTAACAAACGTTAGTCCAGAAGCTCCGTTAACTAAAGAATTAGAAATGTATATTACCGCTAGTGAAGAATTAGCAGTAAACTATGATCGTGACGCGATTCGTAGTTATTTTGTTATTGCTGGTTATCGAGAGAAAATGCAAAGTATTGGACAAAGTGTTAAAAAAAATCCACCAACGGCAGAGGCATTAATAAAAAATATACAGCGACGTGGCAGTATGCCACGGGTAAACAGTATTGTAGACTTGTATAACGCAGAAGCATTGCATTCGTTTTTAGCGATTGGTGCCCATGACTACGATGCGATTACTGATTTTGTTGAATTTACGCGAGCGACAGAACCAACTGTTTTTTTACCAATTGGTTCGAATAAAAAACAAGTAGCGGTTGGAGGATATTATTTATCGTGATCAAAAAGGTATCATGGCTTATCTCGATGCACGGGATGGTGAGGCCTATAAAATCACTTCAGAAACGAAAAATCTTTTACTGGTTATGCAAGGAAATGCTAATACAGACGTCTTATCAAGGGTAGCAGCTTTAACAAGGGTTTGTAAAAACATTCATGAAATTTGTCCGTATTCAGAATATGAAATCGCAGTTGTTACGCAAAAAGATAATACTTTTTTTTGAATAGTCTTTGACATTTTATTTTCTTTCTTCGTTGTTAATAGGAAGGAGGAGATAGTGATGTATCAAGAATTTTGGCGTTTTCTATTGTATTTGAACGGTACTGGTATTTTTAATGTTGTGGCAGTTTTGGCAATAGCGATGATTTTTGATTTTTTTAGCGGTATGGTAGCAGCGACACAAACGAAATCCATCTCGTCTCGGATTGGCATTAATGGAATCATTCGAAAATTGGCGAGTATGTTGTTGTTACTCTTTTTTGTTCCAGTCGCTTTTATCTTACCAGCTAAAACAGGAGTAGCAATGTTGTGGGTCTTCTATGTGGGATATTTATGGTTAGAAATTGAGTCTATTTTGGAAAACTATCGTAAGCTTGGAATTGATATAGCAATCTTTAAAAAATTCTTAGCAGAAATACGTAAACGGAAGTAGGCCTTATAAGGGCATCTAATAGTCAAGTTCAAAAAGCTATGATTCGTCATGGCTTTTTAGTTTTTAAAAGATTTTAAAGAGCATGTAATTCAATGAATGATGCTGGTTGTTTTGGTTTTTATTTTCTGTTAAATTGAGTTGTGTTTTAAAAGATTGATTCGAATAATAGGAGGTGAGCTTTTGCAAAGTGCGAGAGTCTCTGTTAGAAAACTGGTAACGTTTATTTTACGTAAAGGCAGTATTGATAGCCGACATACGAGTAGCCACACAGCTCAAGAAGGAGCCAGAATTCATCGCCGGTTGCAAAAAGCCGCTGGAGAGGACTATCAAAAAGAGGTCTTTTTAAAACAGACAGTTAAAATAAGTGATGATGAATTAACAATTGAAGGGCGAGCCGATGGAATCTTTAAGGATGACACTGGTTATGTGATTGATGAAATTAAAACGTCGGAAATATCTTTTGAGGAATTACCGTCTGAACAAAAGGAATTATTTTTTTATCAAGGTATGGTTTACGCCTACATTTACGCATTACAACAAAATCTAGATAAGATTAAAGTACAGTTGACTTATTTTCAAACAATTGAAGAAAAAATTACAAAAGAAGTGCGCGAATTTCAGTGGCAAGAGTTAACTGATTTTTTTGACGCTTTAACGAACGAATACCAAAAATGGTTAGCTTTTCAAAATGATTGGCGGCGAGTACGTAATACCTCTTTGCAGCTTTTACAGTTTCCTTACGATGAATTTCGAGTTGGACAAAGAGAATTAGCGGTAGCTGCCTATAAAACATTAAAAACGCAGCAACGACTTTTTGTCGAAGCACCAACAGGAACTGGTAAGACAATCTCTACACTTTTTCCAGCCTTAAAAGTTTTGGGAGAAGAAGATGATGATCGCATCTTTTATCTCACTGCTAAAACAATTACACGCCAAGTAGCAGAAGACGCTTTAAAAGCGCTTAGTGATGAAAGTGGTGCAGAAGTTAAAAGTGTTACACTTACCGCTAAGGATAAAATTTGTTTTTTGACAGAACGTAATTGTACACCTGAGCATTGTCCTTTTGCCAATGGGTATTACGATCGTATCAATGAAGGTCTGTGGGATTTATTACATCATGAAAATCAAATTACACGACCAATTGTTGAAGCATATGCAAAAAAACATACGCTTTGTCCCTTTGAATTATCCTTAGATGTCAGTTTGTGGTGTGACGTTATTATAGGAGATTATAACTACTTGTTTGACCCCACTGTCTATTTGCGTCGTTTTTTTGAAGAGGAAAATGAAAATTATTATTTTTTAATTGATGAAGCTCACAATTTGGTTTCGCGCTCTAGAGAAATGTACTCTGCTACTATCAATCGAAAAAGTGGGGCGCATCTGCAACAACTATTACCAATAAAAGAGCGTAAACTACGACGCTCGTTAACTCGTTTAGATGATGAATTTACCTTAATTGAGGCAGCTGTAGCTGAGAAAAAGAATAATTTTTTTGCTCAGTCCTCACCAGCAGATAATCTAAACCAGAAATTGTATAAAGTTTCTGAAAAACTCCAAGAATGGTTAGGAGAGAGTCCTGAAGATAGCCTTCAAGAAAAGGCATTAAATTATTATTTTACTATATTGAATTATCTTAAAATTTCTGAGCTTTATGATGACCATTTTGTAACAACTGTTACTCGTCAATACCATGATGTTGTAATAAAGCAGTTTTGTATCGATCCGGCTCCTTTTTTAGAGAAGCTGTTAGCAAAAGGAAAAGGAGCAGTCCTATTTTCTGCCAGTTTTACACCGCTAGATTATTATCAAGAGGTTTTGGGTGGTGGAGACGAAGCGTTGCGTTATCGTTTGCCAAGTCCTTTTCCAAAAGAAAATCAAGGATTATTTTTATTAAACTATATTCCAACCACATACAAAGCGCGGGAAAGAAGTTTATCAGATTTAGTTTTTGCAATTTATGAAATGGTCACAGCAAAAACGGGTAATTATTTTGTTTTTTTACCTTCGTATGCTTATTTAGATTTAGTAGCGGAGAATTTCAAAAATAAATATCCCACTGTTCAAACAATGATTCAAAATACGGAATTAACAGAAATAGAACGGGAAGAATTTTTAGCAGCATTTGTTGCAGAACCCAAAACATCTTTAGTAGCTTTTTGTGTACTAGGAGGAGTTTTTTCAGAAGGAATTGACTTAAAAGCAACGCGATTAGTTGGTAGTATGGTTGTAACGGTGGGTTTACCCCAAATTAATCATGAACAAGAATTACTAAAAGACTATTATGGTGGGAAAAAAGGATTTGACTATGCGTATCGCTTGCCAGGAATGAATAAGGTAGTGCAAGCGGCAGGTCGCGTTATAAGAGATCAAGAAGATTATGGTGTTGTATTATTAGTGGATCAACGGTTTGAAAATTCTGATTATAAGGAGCTTTTTCCAGCGCATTGGCGGCATTATACATCCATTTTTAATCGCCAAGAACTAAAGCAAAATTTATTGCATTTTTGGGCACAAAAAATCAGCTAAAATGATTGCATAAAAAGCAACAACTGCTATATTAGAAATGGAATAATATTGTCGAAATTAATGTAAAATAAATTATTGCAAAAGGAGTTTGAAGGTAGTGACAAAAGTTTGGCAGCAGCACCTACAAATGGAAATGATGAAAAAAATTGGAGTTGTTTTGCTCTCAGGCGTAATTGCTGCTGTAGCACTAAACTTCTTTTTAATCCCAGCGCAAGTTTTAGCTGCAGGGATGAACGGGGTCGCACAAATTGTGGTTTCTTTAGGACAGCAATATTTAGGTATTACTTTTGATACGGGGATTTTTATTTTCTTATTAAATGTACCGATTTTTATTGTTGGCTTTTTGAAATTAGGTAAAGCTGCGACATTTTGGAGTTTTATGAATGTTATTAGTGTTTCCTTATTTACTATTATTGTTCCACAAGGAGAAGTAACCAATAATATCTTGATGAATGCCATTGTCGGTGGTGTGTTATTGGGCGTTGGTGGCGGTCTGTCTTTAAAATTTGGTTTTACTACCGGTGGTTTAGATATCGTTTCGCTTATCTTATCCAATACTACGGGTAAAACTGTTGGCAACTTTATGTTGTTGTTAAATGGGATTATTGTGTTAATTGCAGGCTTCATTTTTAACTGGGAAAGTGCTTTATATACGATTATTTCTATTTATGCCATGAGCCACGTTGTAGATGCAATTCATACGAGTCATCAAAAAGTTACTGCCTTTATTATCACGACAAAGCCAAATGAAGTCGGACAAAATATTTCTGAACATATTTTTCGTGGGATGACGTTATTACCCTCTATGGGGGGGTACTCTGGAGTAGAGGGTAAGATGATTATGATGGTGGTCACGCGTTATGAAGTTTATGATTTAGAACAAGCAATTTTAGAAGTGGATGAAAATGCTTTTGTTGATTTTGTACCCACGCAGTCCATTATTGGACGCTTTGCGAGTGAAGACGATCAACGGACATTTAAGGCAACGGGAGTCTTTCCTGAAATTAAAATGACAAAGAAAAAAAGTCACAAATAGCAACGTTAGAAAATTAGCATATCGTTTTTAAATAAAAGGCGCAAACCTTTCTTTGTCTAAAGAAAGGTTTGCGCCTTTAAAAAAAGATAATATTTAACGAATGCCTAAAGCAATTCGCGCATAACGACTCATCTTATCAGTGGTCCAAGCTGGATACCAGACTAGTTTTACTTCTGTTTTTGTAACTTCAGGAACTTCCTGAAGGGCTTGGTGAATCTGATCAGTCAAGATATCTGCTAATGGACATCCCATCGTGGTTAATGTCATTTTAATAACCGTCTCGCCAGTTTCACCTTCAAATTCAATATCATATATCAAACCAAGATTGACAATATCAATTCCCAGTTCAGGATCAATCACAGTTTCTAAAGCAGTTAGAATACGTTCTTTAATTTCTTCAACTTCTTGTTGAGTGCGGGCTTCATTCATGATGGCAACCTCCTTTAAAATTCTTTTCAAATAATAACTTGTTTTTGGCAATTTGTAAATCATCTGTTTGCTAAAATATGTAAAGCCGAACAAAGAGAATTGATTCTGGGTAAGATTAAGTTAATACTATTGAACTTATGTTAAAAAGCGGCTATGCTAAGTCCAATAAAATCGAAATGAGGCGATTATGTGTTAACCACTAACTTTTTAAACTTTGATTTTTCTAACCCTTTTATGAATGCTTCAGGTGTTCATTGTATGACCATAAACGAACTAGATGCTTTAGCTGCTTCAACTGCTGGTGCTTATATTATGAAAAGTGCTACACCAGCAAAACGAACGGGAAATCCTGAGCCACGTTATTACGATGTTCCGTTAGGTAGTATTAATTCAATGGGATTACCTAATTACGGCTTTGCGTATTATTTAGAATATGCTCTCAATCAACAAGAAAAAACAGAACGTCCTGTATTTTTCTCCGTTGCCGGTATGAGTGTAAGTGAAAATATCGCAATGTTAAAAGAACTTCAAGCTAGTGATTTTCAAGGTATCACAGAGTTAAATTTATCTTGTCCCAACGTTCCGGGAAAACCACAAGTTGCCTATGATTTTGAATTGACAGACGAAACATTAGCTCAGGTGTTTACATTTTTCACGAAACCACTTGGAGTGAAGTTACCACCTTACTTTGATATGGCACATTTTGATCAAATGGCAGAAATTTTAAATAAATACCCACTAACTTATGTAAATTCAATTAACAGTATTGGGAATGGCTTATATATTGACACAAAACGTGACCAAGTTGTAATTAAACCAAAAGGCGGTTTTGGTGGTATTGGTGGAGAATATGTGAAACCGACTGCGTTGGCAAATGTGCGTGCATTTTATACTCGGTTAAAACCAGAAATTAAAATTATCGGAACAGGTGGCATTTTAAGTGGGCAAGACGCTTATGAGCATTTGTTATGTGGAGCTACAATGTTGCAAGTAGGAACCCAATTGCAAAAAGAAGGACCAGCAATTTTTGATCGACTAATAACAGAGCTAGCTGCAATAATGAAAGATAAAGGTTACCATACGATTGATGAATTTCGTGGGAAATTAAAAATAATCGAATAATTACATTAAAAGATTGTACTAAAAAGTGCAATCTTTTTTATTAAAAATTACTGTCATTCATGGATATTGTCTTTGGAATACAATGGATAATCATTGAAATACCGAGGTCGTTATTATATATTTATTATAATGAGATTCTAATCATAATTTGGTGAGGATAAAGAAGTTATCCTATGGACTTTGGTTTGAATTTCAAAAAGGTCGGTTAAAGGATGTTGTTTATGAAGAAGACGAAGATATCTGTTCGTGATATCGGTATTTTTGGTGGCTTTATCGCCATTTTAATAATCATTCGAATATTTATTTTCTCCCCTGTAATTGTGGACGGTTCATCAATGGCTCCCACCCTTTACGATGGTGATCGAGGATTTGCCTTGAAAATTGGTAAATTGCAACGATTTAGTATCGTTGTACTCAACAATCCTGATCAATTTAGTGAAGAAGAAAAATTCATTAAGCGTATTGTTGGTTTACCGGGAGAAAAAATCGAATACAAAAACAATAATCTTTTTATTAACGATAAAGCCGCCTCAGAAAGTTTTAAAAAAGGTGGTATGTTGTGGGAAATGGAAAACTTTACTTACCAAATTCCACAAGGAGAATATTTTGTTCTAGGGGATAATCGCGACCATTCAACAGATAGTCGTAATTTTGGTTCTATTCACCGAGATGAAATTATCGGTTCATTCCGTCTACGTTTTTACCCTATTAGTTCGTTTCGTTTGTTTTAAAGGAGGTTAAGGTTACTATGGAAATAAAACAAGCAACGCATAAAGACCTTACTACAATTATGGAAATTATTGAAGATGGACGCGCATCTTTAAAAGCTCAAGGCTCACCTCAATGGCAAAATGGATATGGACCTAACAAGGCACAAATGACAAATGATATTGTAAATAACTTTTGTTGGGTTGCTGTAGTGGACGACAAGATTGTAGCAGTAGCAAGTTTGGTTGAAGGAATTGACCCGGTTTACACCGCAATCAATGGTAAATGGATACGATCTGATGAAAAAGGTTATGTAGCGCTTCATCGAGTAGCTGTGGCTAAGAACTTTGCTAAAAAAGGAATAGCAAAAAAATTTTTAGGGAAGTTAATTCATATTGCCAAACAAAATGGATTTCAAGATATTCGCATTGATACGTATCCAGAAAATTTTGCTATGATGAAAACAATTGATGCGTTAGGCTTTGTTTATTGTGGTCAAGTAGAATTTCCCATTCCAGCCGGTTTGCGAAATGCCTATCAGTTGAGTCTACCATAAGATTAGTTATTTTTATTGTAGACTGCGTGCGTCAAAATAATTAAATTTATTTATTAAAATTGGTTGAAATCATTCTTTAATCTTCTAAACCTAGTGAAATAGCTTTGGAATGCCAGTTCTTTTTTTATTACATGCGTAATTACGATTGTTATATTAATGATCTAGACGTTTTCACTTAGAATTTCATGAGAATGTATGCTAATATAATAGCGAAGAAATAAAAGGGGGTTCTCCGATGAAAAAAAAGAATAGTTTACGCTTGCGAAGGGCACTCTCGGTTTTTAGTGTCGTGCTAATGCTTTTTTCGCAAGGAACACCGGCTTTTGCAAATGTTGCTTCAACTACAGCTGGTAGTGAAGTTGCTCAAGACAATGCTGACACAGCGCCTGCTGTAGAAACAAACAATCAGGAAAATCCTAGTAATTCTACTGAAAGTAGTGAAGGATCAACTGATCCCATCCCTACACCTGTTGTCGATAAAGCTTTGCTAAAAGAAAAGTATAATCAGTTAGAAGAGCTAATTAACACTAAAGGAGATTATCGCCCATCAACATATCCAACCGATAAAATAAATGCGCTTTATCATGAGGCGAATGTAGTATTAAATTTAAGTGAAGTCGATCAAGTTACTATTGATACTCTAGTGGAAACCATTACCTCGTTTTTAATTGAACTGCAAACACAACTTGAAGTAAAGCCTGACAAAACGAGTTTACACACGTTGTTAACAAAAGCACTTGTTTTTAAAGCCAGTGAATACACGCCAGCTTCGTTCAAAATATTACAAAATCAAATTGGACTAACCAATGGGGTTTTAAATAATGAAGACGCTTCGGCTGAAGAAGTAATAGGGATGCAATCTAGTTTACAAAAAGCAATTGATGGTTTGACCAAAATAGAAGCACCAAAACCCAATCCCACACCAAAACCAAAACCTGATCCACAGCCACAGCCAAAACCACAGCCGAACAAACCGGCTATTAATAAGCCCCATCAAGGGGACTCAAATAAGGAACAATCAAAACCTAATACAGTAGTAGATGCTACAACTCCAAAACAACCTGTACAAGGTCCAAATAAAGATGGCGTATCTTCTAAACCCTTAGATGATAATTTGGTTGTCGATAGCTTAACGGACTCAGATTTAAATGGTTTTGAATTACCTTTGTTGAATACCCTAAAAGATAAAAAACAAGGTGCTTTAATTGCTGCTGCATTAAAAATGTTGAATAAACCTTTTGCACAAGATGAAAAAACGAAAGCACCCAATGCTTTTGACAATTTAAGTTTGCCAAATTATCTTTATAAGGAAATTTTCGGAGTAACGCTTGGAAAGAGTTATGATGAAATGACCAAAGGTAAAGAGCAAATATCTTTAGAAAAAGCACAACCTGGAGATTTACTTTTCTGGCAAGATGAAAAAGAAGTTAATAAAGTTGCTGTTTATTTGGGTCAAGGGAAATATATGATGGCAACTGATGAAAATCATGAAGCACTAAAAGAACAGGAGAAATTGAAAGCAAAAATAGAATTACAAAAGGATACTGACACTAAAAAAGAACAGCTGAAAACAACTAGTAAAGATTACAATAAAACGGAATTACCTGGTGTCCAAATTTTTACTATCCAAGGCTACGAAGTTAATGATGCCGGTATTGTCAAAATTGCTACGAATAAAGATAGCAGTAACGGTGAAAATGAAGAAAGTGATGCACCGTTATTAAGTGAAAAATATGGCGTTATCGAAAATCCATCTTTTGCTATTCGGATGCCAGAAAAATTAGTTTTAACTCCACAAGGCGAGAAGACATTAGCAAATTATGCAGCCACTGTCGATTTTAAAGTCAACCCGATTACGCAACGTTTTATTGATTCAATTGCAGATGACGCTAGAGAATTGGGGCTAAAATATGATGTTTTTGCATCTGTTATGATTGCCCAAGCAATTTTGGAAAGTGGTTCAGGTGCAAGTGGCTTATCAAGAGCACCGTATTACAACTTATTTGGCATCAAAGGTTCTCATAACGGAGCGTCTGTTGCGATGAAAACAATGGAAGATAAAGGGAATGGTGACTTATATCAAATTACCGCAAACTTTAGAAGCTATCCTGGGTATAAGGAATCATTAGAAGATTATGTAGAATTAATTCGTGGTGGTATATCTGGCAACGATGATTTTTATCAAGGCGTTTGGCGCTCTGAAGCGGGAAATTACTTACAAGCAACGGATCATCTCATGGGAAAATATGCAACAGATACACAATACAGCAATAAATTGAATTCAATTATTGCTGCGTATCATTTAACCCAGTATGATGAACCAAAAACACCGGCCGGAACACAAACAGGTATGATTATCCAATCCCGACAAAACATTCCGGCCTATTATCGCAATAAAATGATTTTCCCTGCGTATGATGGACGCAACTACAATACCTCTGGTTCTTATCCAGTAGGCCAATGTACGTGGTATGTTTATAATCGGATCACACAATTAGGCGGTCGGATTGATAACTTTATGGGTAATGGTGGTGAGTGGGGGCAAAAAGGTGTTCGTTTAGGTTATAAAACATCTGATGTGCCAAAAGCCGGATATGCCGTAAGTTTTCATCCAGGCATTGCCGGATCGAGTTCAGTTTATGGTCATGTAGCTTTTGTTGAAGCTGTTGGCCCAGACGGTATTTTAGTTTCAGAAGGAAATGTTGTCGGGCCAACAACAGTTTCATACCGGATTATTCCCAATAATATTGCCCGTTCCAACAACGTAACATATGTCGCGCCTAAGTAGTAAAAGAAAACACCAGTATAAACGTCAGTCTGACGTTTATACTGGTGTTTTCTTTTGGAAAAAAGCAGGGTTGTGAAAAAGCTAGTAGTAAATGGATTCTAAAATTTTTTTAAAAGATAGCGTTTTTTTAGAACAAAGCGAACGGAAGGATAAATGTACCTTCGTCAACACTTCAAGTGAAAATGTCCAACACTTTTCATTTGAAGTATAAATGTGTTGAGAGTGTTGTTAAAATGCTTAAATTTAAAGGTATTTTAGATTTGAACAAAAAATGGCACGCAACTTGCTTATATAAAAGTGTCAGTAAGGAGGGAAGAAAAAATGAATACAATCATTCTAGCAAGTCATGGCGAATTATCTCAAGGCTTAAAACAAACAGCTGAAATGATTTTAGGACCAGCAAACAATATTTATGCATTATCGGCTTATCGTGATGAAGATGAACCCATTGAAAAGCAAACACAACAATTAGTTACAAAATTGGGCACAAAAAATTTATTTATCTTAACGGATATCTTAGGGGGAAGTGTCAACAACGAAATGTTGTCTTTGTTAAAAGAAAATCCCGAAATACATCTTATTACTGGAATGAATTTACCCCTTGTGATTTCCATTGCAACACAAGTTGGGAAGATTAGTTCAGAGGATTTACAAACAATTATCATAGAAAGTCAAAATTCACTAATTGATTGTAGTCGCCTATTACAAACAACTAAAAAAGGAGGTGATGATCTATGATCAAACTTGTACGCATTGATCACAGGTTATTACATGGGCAAGTAGTTTTTTCTTGGAGTAAATCTTTACAAATAAATCGTATTATCGTTGTAAATGATGAAGCAGCCAACGATGAATTTAAAAAGATGTCGTTAGAGTTGTCTAAACCTCAAGGAATTAAGCTGAATATTTTCACAGTAACAAATACTTTAGAAAAAATGCCAAAAGTTGAAACTTTAAGTGAAAATATCATGATGATCTTTGGCAATACAAAAGATGTTCGCAAGTTTTGTGAAGGGTATCCAAAAATTGAAGCGATTAATTATGGTGGCATTATAAAAAAAGAAGGTTCAAAGCAGTTCAGTAACGCAATCTTCTTAACTGAAAGTGAAATTGAAGATGCTAAAGCTTTGAAAGAAATGGGAATTATCCAGTTTATGCAACAGGTACCAACCTCTAAAAAAGAGGATTTAAATATAATGATTTAGAAGAAAGGGGTTTGCGTTATGTTGTTTCAATCGATTGCCCTGGGTCTAATCGGAATATTTTGTATTCTGGACTCCAGATTGTTGGGAAGACTGAACTTTGAACGGCCTTTGATTGTAAGTACGCTGGTTGGTTTAGTATTGGGAGACTTGGAAAAAGGTTTGATGGTTGGGGCATCGTTGGAATTGATGTCGTTGGGTTTGGTGAATATCGGAGCTGCCGCACCGCCAGATATGAATATGGCGTCCATTATCGCAACAGCTTTTGCAATTTTATCAGGTTCTAATGCGGAAACAGCGTTAACTATTGCAATTCCAATTTCAGTTTTGGGTCAGATGTTAGGCATTTTGATGCGAACGGTCTTATCCAATTTAACTCACCGAGCAGATACGTTAATTGCTGAAGGGAAATTTGCTGGGGCAAGAAGAATTCATATCGTATACGGTTCGGTTTTATACTCATTAATGTACTTTATTCCAATTTTTCTAGCTATTTATTTTGGTACTGACTTAGTTAAAAGTATTGTTGACAGTATTCCTGCTTGGCTAACAAATGGATTAACTTTAGCAAGTAAAATTCTACCAGCATATGGTTTTGCATTACTTTTACAAACGATGTTAACGAAAAAAATGGTACCGTTTTTAGTGCTTGGTTTTTTAATTACCGCATATTCTGGTTTAAGCATTACGGGGGTCGCAGCATTTGCGTGTATTGTAGCTTTTGTAATGGCACAAGTTAATTTTGGTAATAAAAGCGGTAATGGCAGTCAAAGTGAACCTGATCCTTTAGATGATTTGTAGAAAGGAGTCTTATAGATGACTAAAAAAGATCCAAATAGTTGGAAATATTGGCAATTTTTCTGGCGTTCGTGGGCGATCCAAGCATCATGGAATTATGAGCGTCAAATGAATATGGGCTTTATGTATGGCATTGCACCGATTATTGACAAAATTTATGACAAGCCAGAAGATGCGTCAAAAAAGATAGAAGCATATGAACGTCACATGGCGTATTACAATTGTACCCCGCAGACAAGTGCCTTTGTATTAGGTTTAGCAGCCTCAATGGAAGAACAATATGCTGAAGATCAAGAAAATTTCAATCCTGAAGCAATTGGTGCGTTAAAAACTTCATTAATGGGACCACTATCTGGAATTGGTGATTCCTTTTTTCAAGGAACTGTACGGGTGCTGGCTTTTGGATTCGGGATTAATTTAGCGCAACAAGGTAGCATTTTAGGGCCAATTTTGGCAATGATTATCTCTTTTATTCCTTCGTTTTTAGTCACATATTATGGTGGGAAAATCGGTTACAACACAGGAAATAAATATTTGGCAAAGCTTTATCAAGAAGGGTTAATGGACAAGGTGATGTATGTCTGTACAATTGTTGGTTTAATGGTAATTGGCGCCATGATTGCAAGTATGATTGGCATTACAACACCTCTAAAATTTGGTAAGGCATTTGTTTTGCAAGATGTTTTAGATAACATTATGCCGCAGTTAATTCCATTAGGTTTGACATTTTTCATGTACTGGTTGTTGCAAAAAAAAGTTCGGACAGGATTAATGTTGGCAATTTGTATTATTGGCGGGATTTTATTAAGTGTTGGTGGGATTTTTAGTTAAGGGACAAACCTATTAAGGTTCAAATAAAAAAGTTATGAGGAGGAATTCAAAAATGAATTCAAGTTTAAGTCCAAAAGAGATTGTTAAAGAGATTGTTAGTAATAAAGAAGTAACGTCAATTGTATTTGTCGGGTGTGGAGCTTCAAAAGCAGATTTATATCCAGCAAAATACTTTTTAGATCAAAATGCACAGAAGTTGCGTATTAGTCATTTTACGGCTAATGAATTCAATTATGCGACACCTAGCTCAATCGACGAGCATACTGTTGTTATTTCAGCTTCATTAGGAGGTACCACTCCTGAAACTGTTCAAGCAAACGCAGTAGCTAAAGAGAAAGGTGCCACAGTAATTAGTTTAACACGTAGCGTGGATTCACCGCTAACAAAAGATGCGGATTATGTCATTTATCATCGTTTTGCTGAAAATTATGCTGCGAAACTCGAGAAAACAGGTTATTGTTTGCAACTGGCAGTTGAATTGTTAAATCAAGTTGAAGGATATGTGCATTATGATAAAATGATGGACGGTTTCCATAAAATTTATGATTTATCGCAAGAAAGTGCAGAAGGAGCACGCTTACAAGCTAAACAATTTGCACAACGTTTTAAAGATGAAAAAGTTATCTATGTGATGAGTTCAGGTGCGACTCACGAAGTAGCATATTCTACTTCTATTTGCTTAATGATGGAGATGCAATGGATCAACTCTGGTACTTTCCATGCTGGTGAATTTTTCCATGGTCCCTTTGAAATTACAGACAAAGATGTACCATTTATCTTATTGATGAATGACGGTCGTACACGTCCGATTGATGCCCGTGCTTTAACCTTCTTAGATCGCTTTGATGCAAAAACAGAAGTCGTCGATGCACTAGATTGGGGACTATCTGCACATATTGCGAAAGAAGTTCTAGATTATTTCAATCCATTTGTTATTACGGCAGTCTTCCGAGTTTATGCTGAAGAATTAGCTGAAGCACGCCAACATCCGTTAACAAAACGTCGCTACATGTGGAAACTTGAGTATTAAGAATTCATAAGCTGGGGCATTTGCCTCAGCTTTTCTGCATTATATTGAAAGCAACTATGAAATCTCTTACAATTGAGTTAAGAAGAGCCGAGGTGATGTGAATCGTGAATGAAAAGGTAGAAAAATATTTAATTGATTTAACAAGAAATTATGGGAAGTACGCTAGCGAGAATTTTTCCGCTGCGGCTATTAGTAAAAATGTCGGTTTAAATCGCAGCACAACCAGTTCTTACTTAAATCAAGGACTAAAAGAAGGCTTAGTTGTCAAAGTTAAAGGTTATCCTGTCTCTTTTTTGCATGTTAAAGCACTCGCCGAGATTGGAATTATAGTCAAAAGTACAGAGTATGATAGCTGGGAAGACTTATTTACCTTAGAAAAACAAAATGCACTCGAGCAGGTTATTGGTGCAAAGGGAAGTTTGAAAGAAGTTGTAGATCAAGTTAAAACTGCCGTCCTCTATCCTAATAATGGCCTGCCAATACTTTTGTCAGGAAGTAGTGGTTCTGGGAAAACTTTTTTGGCAGAAAAAATACATGAGTATGCAGTGTCTGAAAAAATCATTCAAAAAGAGGCACCCTTTATCGCATATAATTGTGCCCAGTATTTTAATAACCCTGAATTATTGTCGTCAGCTTTATTTGGTCATGTTAAAGGGGCTTTTACCGGCGCAGAAAAAGATCATATCGGCCTAATTGAAAAGGCAGATAACGGGGTTTTATTTTTAGATGAAGTCCACCGTTTGTCTGATGAAGGACAAGAAAAATTATTTACTTTTATGGATACGGGTGAATTTTCCCCTATGGGCGACAATGCGATTAAGAAAAAGGCAAAGGTGCGTTTGATTTTTGCAACAACAGAGAACGTCTATCAAACTTTTTTGCCTACTTTTATTCGTCGCCTGCCCGTGATTGTCACCTTGCCCAATTATGAACAGCGTCCACAATCAGAAAGAATGCAGTTAATTGATACTTTCTTTATTAATGAAGCCAATATTTTATCAAAGCGCGTAGATGTTAGTTATCAATTGGTAGATTTTTTGTTGAATAGCGATTTAGAAGGAAATGTTGGTAAAATTAAAAATATTGTCAAATATGTCTGTGGGAGTGCCTATGCCAAAAATCAAAATAGCCCAGCAATTCGCGTGCGATTAAAAGATTTACCACATGAGAATACATTGCGTTTAAAAGAACAATTAAAAAAAACAATTAAAGCTTTACCAGATCGGCAATATTTGCCCCATACCAAAAATCAAGTCTTTTTAGAGTCAACAGAAGCAAAACAAATTCGGCAGTTATTTGAAAAAATGGTTCAACTTTATCAAAAAGTCGAAGACCAAGAGATTGCTATAAAAGATTTTATCGAAAATATGGTAAATCGTGTCAATAATTTAATGGATGAATTTATGTTTAAAGATAATTATGCTAAAGAAGAATCGTTTTATTCTGTTTTGACGTACCAAATTCGAGAAACATTTGATTGGATGCATGACAATTATGGCTTTGATCAAGACGGGAATCGGGTTATTGCACTTGCTCAGTACCTTTATCGCAAAAATAATACCGATACTATTGCAGAAAATCACGAATGGCATACCACGAAGAGAAAACTCTTGCATTTGATTTCAAGTTCGATGGATACATCCTATTGGTATGCAAAAAAAGCTTTAGGACATATCTCTCGCCAACTAGACCAAGACTTTAAAGAGGAGGATCTAATCTTTATTTCCTTTTATTTTCACGGTCTACAAATAACACCACAGGAAAAAGAAATTAAAAGCATTATATTAGCCCACGGTTATACTACGGCTAGCAGTATGGCTAATGTCGGTAATCGTATGTTACACCAAAATATTTTTCATGCATACGATATGCCAATAAATATCACATTGGATAAAGTGGAGGAGCAAGTTATTCGTTTTATCAATGATTACCATACCGATGCAGGTTTAATTTTATTAGTCGACATGGGTTCTTTAAATCAATTAGGAACACGCTTAGAAGACAAAATTCGCGGACCATTATTGATTATTGACTATGTTTCAACTCCTTTGGTTTTGGAAATTGGGCATTTGATTCAAAGCCAATTATCAATCTCGGAAATCAGCCAAAAGGTTGACATTGAAAATAAAGTCCAAAAACAATTAATTTTACCGAAAAAAGAAAAAAAGCAAGCTATTTTAACGTGTTGTTATACTGGAATGGGATCAGCCATTCAAATTCAAGAAATTTTAGAACATTGTTTAGAGGATTATTGTGATGAACTGGCTATTATTCCATATGACTATCATAAGTTAGAAAAAAACAAGCTGTATGAGGATCCTTTTCAGATGTATGAGGTCCTTATGATTGTTGGCACTGAAGATCCAAAGATTCAGCAAATCCCATACATCGGTTTAGATCACTTGATTAATGGTCAAGATATTGAGAAGTTTGTAACAATTTTACAAGATTATTTTGATATTAGCGATAAAGAGCTAAAAGAACAACTAATGTTTAGTTTTTCAATTAATAAAATCATTGAAAGTTTAACGATTTTAGATGCAACAAAGCTTTTGCGTTTGGTTCAAAGTGCAATCTCAGATGTAGAAATTAATTTGGATATTACGCTATCTAATAGTAAGTTGTTTTTATTGTATTTGCATTGTTGTTGCATGATTGAACGTATTTTACGCAAGGAAAGTGTTGATCAACAAGAAGATATTGATGCGTATATGATGCAAGCTGGGATGGAGATGGAACAAATTCATCGCGCTTTTCGTAGTGTTGAAAATGAATACACCATCAAAATTTCAGATTTAGAACTACGTCTGATTCATGAAATAATCAATGGCTAAAAGGAGTAATTAATATGACTTTGGGTATAATTTTTGATATGGACGGTGTCTTAATTGATTCAGAAAGTTTTTATTTCCAACGCCGGATGGACTTTTTTAATGAGAAAAATTTAGTTCCTGGATCAAAAAATAAACTAGATTTTGTAGGTTTGACTGAAGCGGGTATTTGGCAAGTTTTAGTCCCCACGGGAGAAGATAGAGAATTATTAAGAAAAGAATATTTGGATTACCGCAAAAAACATCCAATTGATTTTACGCAAGTATTAAGAAGTGATGTTACAACGGTATTGGATTATTTAAAACGCAAAAAAATAAAGATAGCTATTGCTTCCTCTTCTCCAAAAAGTGAGATTGATGCAATGCTAGAGCAAAACAATTTAGTTTCTTTTTTTGATTTTATTATCTCTGGAGAAACGCTCGCCAGAAGTAAACCAGACCCACAAATTTATCAATTGTCAGAGGCAGCGCTTGATTGTGATCGTTGTCTTGCAGTGGAAGATTCACCGGTGGGGATTTCTGCGGCAAAAGCGGCACAACTATACACCCTAGCGCTAAAGCAAGATTTTCCAATTGATCAAAGCCAAGCAGATTTAGTAATCGATGATTTGCTAGATATTATAAAAGTTGTCGAAAATTGTCTGATCTTTTAATTTTGCTAAGAAATTATAGCGGGCAGCTATCTTTGAAAATCTGCAAAATTTACTTGTCCAATGAGCAATACTTTTGGTAAGATGACAGTGATTTGAAAAGGAAGGTGCCCCATGAAAAAAAGATTGAAGAAAAAAAACGCCTATAAAAAATATATCCACGATATTTTTAACGGGTACGAAGAAATGATTAGCACACCAGATTTAGAGAAGCTAACTTTTTCTTATCTAAACGAAGAAACAATTATCTACCGTGATGATGAAAAAAAGATTCGCTTTTTAACGCGTGATAAGTAAAATTACTAAGGAGATGAATATCTCCTTTTTTTGTTTTAAAAAAATTCCGAATATTAATTAAAAGTAAGTCTTATTTTAAGCGAAGTCGAATTTTTAAGCTGATCTAAAAGAAGTTCATTTTTTTGTAAGCGTAAAAAAGACGAACAAAAAGTAGAATGGAAGATTTTTCAATGTTACTATTTAGCATTTAAAAAAATAAAATAATTGACTCATGCTATTGAAAGTGGTAAATTAATCAACGTTGACGAAACAGTCATGCAATTGAAAACAACTTGAAACATTTTTGAAAAAATTGTTGACAGTTGCCAAAACGACTGTTAAACTAACGAAGTTGCTTAGTAAGCAGCACATTTCTGAAATATCGTTTCAAAAAGTTTTTAAAACTTTTTAAAACTTTTTGAAAAAAACAGTTGACAAGAATTGAGTCAACTGATAAGATATAAGAGTTGCTGAAACATTTTTAAAAGCAACGAAGTAGACCTTTGAAAACTGAACAAAGCAAGCAAACGAACCAATGTGTAGGGCGCTTCTTTTAGAGAAGCAAACAACAAGCAAGCAATAGCTAGCAGAATCAATTTTATTTGAGCTTAACAGTCATTTGACTGTTCAAACACTTTTTATGAGAGTTTGATCCTGGCTCAGGACGAACGCTGGCGGCGTGCCTAATACATGCAAGTCGAACGCTTCTTTTTCCACCGGAGCTTGCTCCACCGGAAAAAGAGGAGTGGCGAACGGGTGAGTAACACGTGGGTAACCTGCCCTCAAGCGGGGGATAACACTTGGAAACAGGTGCTAATACCGCATAAAAATCATAAACACATGTTTGTGATTTGAAAGGCGCTTTTGCGTCACTTGAGGATGGACCCGCGGTGCATTAGCTAGTTGGTGAGGTAACGGCTCACCAAGGCCACGATGCATAGCCGACCTGAGAGGGTGATCGGCCACACTGGGACTGAGACACGGCCCAGACTCCTACGGGAGGCAGCAGTAGGGAATCTTCGGCAATGGACGAAAGTCTGACCGAGCAACGCCGCGTGAGTGAAGAAGGTTTTCGGATCGTAAAACTCTGTTGTTAGAGAAGAACAAGGATGAGAGTAAAATGTTCATCCCTTGACGGTATCTAACCAGAAAGCCACGGCTAACTACGTGCCAGCAGCCGCGGTAATACGTAGGTGGCAAGCGTTGTCCGGATTTATTGGGCGTAAAGCGAGCGCAGGCGGTTTCTTAAGTCTGATGTGAAAGCCCCCGGCTCAACCGGGGAGGGTCATTGGAAACTGGGAGACTTGAGTGCAGAAGAGGAGAGTGGAATTCCATGTGTAGCGGTGAAATGCGTAGATATATGGAGGAACACCAGTGGCGAAGGCGGCTCTCTGGTCTGTAACTGACGCTGAGGCTCGAAAGCGTGGGGAGCAAACAGGATTAGATACCCTGGTAGTCCACGCCGTAAACGATGAGTGCTAAGTGTTGGAGGGTTTCCGCCCTTCAGTGCTGCAGCAAACGCATTAAGCACTCCGCCTGGGGAGTACGACCGCAAGGTTGAAACTCAAAGGAATTGACGGGGGCCCGCACAAGCGGTGGAGCATGTGGTTTAATTCGAAGCAACGCGAAGAACCTTACCAGGTCTTGACATCCTTTGACCACTCTAGAGATAGAGCTTCCCCTTCGGGGGCAAAGTGACAGGTGGTGCATGGTTGTCGTCAGCTCGTGTCGTGAGATGTTGGGTTAAGTCCCGCAACGAGCGCAACCCTTATTGTTAGTTGCCATCATTTAGTTGGGCACTCTAGCGAGACTGCCGGTGACAAACCGGAGGAAGGTGGGGATGACGTCAAATCATCATGCCCCTTATGACCTGGGCTACACACGTGCTACAATGGGAAGTACAACGAGTTGCGAAGTCGCGAGGCTAAGCTAATCTCTTAAAGCTTCTCTCAGTTCGGATTGTAGGCTGCAACTCGCCTACATGAAGCCGGAATCGCTAGTAATCGCGGATCAGCACGCCGCGGTGAATACGTTCCCGGGCCTTGTACACACCGCCCGTCACACCACGAGAGTTTGTAACACCCGAAGTCGGTGAGGTAACCTTTTGGAGCCAGCCGCCTAAGGTGGGATAGATGATTGGGGTGAAGTCGTAACAAGGTAGCCGTATCGGAAGGTGCGGCTGGATCACCTCCTTTCTAAGGAATATTACGGAAACTACACAGTTTGTCACTTGTCTTTGTTCAGTTTTGAGAGGTTTACTCTCAAAATATTTGT